>DATBFX010000135.1:0-22102 GCA_036558305.1 Thermomicrobiales bacterium
CGGCTTCACGACGTTCTTCCCGCCTTCCGCCCTCCGCCTCCCGCCCCAAAGGAGTCCGTATGGGCATCTCCATCGGCGAGCAACAGCGCCAACCGGTCGTCGCCCGCGCGGTCTCGATTCCGTGGTACCGGAACCGGCGGGTGCGGGAGTGGGTGGGTAGGGTGCTGGCGTTCGCGTTTTTGGCGTTCGTCGCCTTCCTCTTCGTCGTGCCGTTCGTCTGGATGGCCTCGACCTCGTTGAAACCGGTCCAGGAGGTCTTCAAATTCAACTGGATTCCCAGCACCTTCGTCTGGAGCAACTACAAGGACGCCCTGCAGAGCGCCCCGTTCGACACCTACTTCAAAAACTCCGTCATCATCAGCGTCCTGGCGACCGTCGGCGCCGTCCTCAGTTCCTCGCTGGTTGCCTACGCTTTCGCCCGCCTCCGCTGGCCGGGGCGCGACCTCTGGTTCCTGCTCGTCCTCGGCACGATGATGCTCCCCGGTGTGGTCACCCTCATCCCCCAGTACATCCTCTTCGCCAAACTCGGTTGGGTGAACACCTTCCGCCCGCTCGTCGTCCCCGCCTGGCTCAGCACCGACGCCTTCTACGTCTTCCTCCTCCGCCAGTTCTTCCGCTCCATCCCGATGGAACTCTCCGAAGCCGCCAAGATCGACGGCGCCAGCGAGCTCCGCATCTGGTGGCAGATCGTGATGCCCCTCTCCCGCCCCGCGCTCGCCGCCGTCACCATCTTCGCCTTCAACGGCGCCTGGGGCGACTACCTCCGACCCCTCATCTACCTCAACAGCGAGAGCAAATACACCCTCCAACTCGGTCTGACCACCTTCCAGCAAGCCGCCGGCGGTCTCCCCCGCTGGGACTGGATGATGGCCGCCAGCCTCGTCGTCATGCTCCCCGTCGTCGTCGTCTTCTTCCTCGGCCAGAAATACTTCATCGAAGGCATCACCATGACCGGCATCAAACGGTAAGCATAGGTGGTACTTGAATTGGCGACGGACTCTCTCTGTGGTCATACCAGGACATTGACCGGCAACAAGTGTCACCGTAGACTGAACGCATGACCTATACGTACGCGCAACTCGCCTTGGAGACTGAACCGCCGCGCATCGCGCGGGCGGCTCGTGTTGGGCTCCGAGCAATAGAGCAGAGCGACTTCCCGATTGAGGAGTTGAGTGAGGTTGCGGAACTCGAAAGCTGGCGAAAGGAGATCAATCGCCCGATCTACCATTTGCACAAGTGGTGGGCACAGCGACTTGGTAGCATTTTTCGCGCTATCCTGATCGGAGCCAACGAATCCGATCCGGCAGATGTCATGACCTCTTTTTACGCCCCGGTCCGGTATCCGGGTGTGGTGTTCGATCCGTTCATGGGATCGGGCACGACGATCGGCGAAGCCATCAAGCTCGGAATGCGAGCGATCGGGCGAGACATCAACCATGTCGCGTACTTCGCGGTCCGGAATGCGCTCGCCAATCATTCGCGCGAACGAGTGCTCGCCGCGTACTCCGATTTGGAACGTGAAATCGCGCCTCGCATCCGTTCCCTGTACCGGACGACGCTACCAACCGGCGCAACGGCCGATGTGCTGTACTACTTCTGGGTCAAGCTCGTTCCGTGCCCGGCCTGCGCACAACCGGTTGATTTGTTCTCCACGTACGTGTTCGCGCGACACGCGTACCCAAAGCGCCACCCTCTTGTGAGGATCGTCTGTCCTAGCTGCGGTGGGATTCATGAGGGTCTGTACGACGCAGCCGACGTCGTGTGCAGCTGCTGCCAAACCACATTCGATCCGCAGGTCGGTCCCGCTCAGGGCGCGACAGCGATTTGCCGCGCGTGCAATCACGGCTTCTCAATTTTGGCGGAGGTGCAACGCCAAGATCACCCACCGGTCCATCGGATGTACGCCAAACTGGTGCTGCTTCCGGACGGAACCAAACGTTACGAATCCATCAACGACGAGGATCGGAGCATTTACGCAACGGCTGAGTCGGAGCTCGGGCGCCGAACCTACGCCTATCCGGTCGTGAGGATTGAGCCCGGCCACAACACGAACCAAGCGCTCAACTACCGCTACAAGTACTGGCATCAGCTCTTCAATGCGCGCCAACTCTTGGCTCTCAGTTTGCTCAGCGAACGGATCGGCCTGATCACGGAACCGTCATTGAGGGAACTCTTTGTCTGCTTGTTCTCGGGCGTCCTCGAGTTCAACAACCTGTTCGCCTCCTACAAGGGTGAGGGCACTGGCGCGGTTCGGCACATGTTCTCCCACCACATCTTGAAACCCGAACGAACGCCGTTGGAAGCGAACGTCTGGGGGACCGAGAAGAGTTCCGGCGCGTTCTCTACACTTTTCCGATCTCGTCTCTTACGCGCGATTGATTACCGTGATCGCCCGTTCGAGCTCCGTCCAACCCGCGCCAACGGTCGAGTCATCGGACGTAAGGTCTTTGGCCTGAGCGCGCCCATGGGACGCCGCATCACCGATTCCTTCAGATCGTTCGCCGAGGACGAGGATTCGATCTTTCTCTCGTGCGGTGACTCCTCGACCACCGATCTTCCAGACGCGAGCGTCGATCTGATCGTCACGGACCCGCCGTTCTTTGATAACGTCCACTACTCGGAACTCGCGGACTTCTTCCACGTTTGGCAGCGCCATCTGTTGTGCGGCTCTACCGACTGCCTTTCCAGCACCACCCGAGCCGAGGGCGAAGTCCAATCGCGAGACGCTCAAACTTTTTCCGCGAAGTTGAAAAGTGTCTTCCACGAATGCCGTCGTGTCCTCAGACCTGATGGTTTGTTGATATTCTCCTATCATCATTCCCGTTCAGAAGGGTGGAACGCGGTCTCGGAAGCCATTCAGGCTGCCGGGTTCGTTATCAGCGCAGCGCACCCGATCAAGGCTGAACTCTCGCTCGCGGCGCCGAAAGCGCAGGCTCGTCACCCCATCGACCTCGATGTCATCATCGTGTGCCGACCAACAATGAGTTTGGCACCGGAATTCGTATCACTGCACGACGCGACCAACGATGCACGCCGGATTGCCGAGCAGCAGATTGAGCGCTTGGCGCGCCGTGGCCGCTCATTGAGTCGCAACGACGTGCGGGTGGTCGCAACCGCTCAACTCATCCGCGCTATGTCGCGGCTCTGCGCTGGCAAGGTGCGTCCGATCACGAGTGACGACATCGATTCCATCGCGAACGCCACATTTGAGCGCCTTTATCACACGCCGGTCGGCTCAGTCTTGGCACTTGGACCTGATTGAGCGGCTGTCAATGACGGCGTTAGGGCGTCGTTCGCACGGGCAAGATGAATCGTCCTCGGGGTCTTGTCGCCGTGGTCCGGCTACTGGGATTGGGGAACGGATCGCTAAGACGAAAGGGCTGCCATCCCGACGGCACATCTTGCACCGTCCGGTAGCAATGGAATTCGTTCACGCCGCCACTCACAGTCGTCCGGCGGATCACTCCAACATGGCGAAGCTGACGATTCTGGGTCTCAAGATCATCTCGGGAATGAACAAGGGTCGCGGCGAAGTCCAACGCAGCGGCCCCAAGCGGATTTGCGTAGAGCAACATCGGGCGATCTCTGTTCACCCCATCTCCGTAGGTGCCGAGCCCAGTTGTCTTGCTCCTCAGACCGACGATCGCGAGGTAGTGGTTGAAGTCATCGTTGAGCAGATTGCCGTCACATAGCGCCAATGCCGTTAGGATGTGGCTGCCTGGAGAGCTTGGAGCGTCCTCCTGGCAGGCGAACAGGTAGAAGCCCCGGACGTCTATCTCCTGTCGTCCACCCTGCTCATAAATCCGAACCGTACCGCATGGCGGCGTCGTGTTGTAGTCGAGTCCGGTGGCTCGAGCGATCCGCCCGTTGGCCTGGCGCTGTAGCTTCTTGACCTCGATCGCCGCAACGCTTTGCAGGCTTGTTCGGAGAGTCACCCGAGAGGCTCCGTTGCATAAGCTTGGCCGATAGAGCACGATGTCCGGGGAGATCAACGGCCCCGGAGCACGACTCACGCTGATGGAAGGAGGAAGTGCTGAAGAAAGCACACCAGCCAAGTGCTGGTCGAAGGGATCGTCTTGAGTATTGCCCTTTGGAGGGATGCTGAAAGGGAGGGGGCTTGCCGGCGTAGGGCCAAAGAACGCTCCCCTCAGGACCACGAATGCTCCGGACATCAGGTCGGTGTTTGGAGAGGTTGCGTTCGCCAACGGGGTACTCCCAACAAGGGCGGCAATATCAGTCAAGTCACGAGCGCATGGTAGCACCCCGTTTCGTAGCGGATCCTTAACGGACAAAAGGGGACCAACCCGGTTCCGCCAATCAGCCGGCTTCGGCGCCGCGAGATCGAGCAGGGCGGTCTTCCCCGCTGGGACTGGATGATGGCCGCCAGCCTCGTCGTCATGCTCCCCGTCGTCGTCGTCTTCTTCCTCGGCCAGAAATACTTCATCGAAGGCATCACCATGACCGGCATCAAACGGTAGTCGTCAGTCGTCAGTCGTCAGACGACTCAGTCCTCACCTCGTCTGTCCGTCTGTCCGTCTGCCCGTCTTCGTAATTGATCGGGTACCCCGCGTAGTGGCACTCTCGGTGGATCTGCGCGTGCTCCGCCCCCCGCCACCGGCACCGCGAGCAGTACCCCGCCTCGTAGAAATAGCGAAAGAGCGGTTCGGCCATCACCGTCAGCGGTCGGTCGACCGCCAACCGCTTGTACTCCTCCCGCACCAACGGTTCCAACTCCGCTGGCAAGCAGGAGGGGTAGCGAATCCGGTGCTCCATCCCCGAGGCGCGGTCGCGGAACCGCAGCAACCGCTCCGTTCCGCCCAACTCGCCGCCCCCGTCGTCGCTCTCCCCCACCAACTCCAGCGCCCCCCAATCGGCCCCGGCCCGCGCCGACAGGTATTGCAGCAACCGCGCCTTATCGACCGTCCGCACCGCCAACTGGTCGAGCAGCGGCATCACCCGCCGGACGACGTCCTGGGTCGCTTTGTAGACCATGGAACCGCTCCTCGCGTCGCCGCCCTGGGCGACGGGACGAGACCGGGCAGGGAAACATCACCGGGAGGGAAGGACGCAGCAACCATGCCCCGGAGTCAAAGGATCGTAGCACAGACGAAGCCGCGTTTCGGCCCAACTCGGCTCAGGCAGCCCCGGATGCCGCAAGCCGCGCCAGCGCCCCCGCAAGCTCCGCCACCGAATCGATCGTCACCTCCGCCATCGCCTCCTCCCGCTCCCCGACCGGTTTGCCCGTCCGCACCAGGATCGTCCGCATCCCCAACCGCCGCGCCGGCGCCAGATCGTTGACCGCGTCGTCCCCGACCATCGCCACCGCTCTCGCCGGCACCCCGATCGCCCGCAACCCCTGCCGAAAAAACGGCAGCGCCGGTTTCCCCACCGTCACCGCCCGCACCCCGCTCGCCTCCTCCAACGCCGTCACGAACGGTCCGCTGTCGAGTTGCATCCCCGCCGCCGTCCGCCACGACCGGTTGCGGTGCATCGCCACCAACGTCGCCCCACCCAGCAACATCCGAAACGCCCGATTCATCCGCTCGTACGTCAACCGCTCCTCCGCCCCCCCGATCACCACCACCCCCGCCGCCTCGTCACCCTCATCCGCCACCAACGCCACCCCCGCCTCCACGAACTCCTCCGCCACATCCCCCTTCGCAATCAGGTAACACCGCGCCCCCGGCCACCGCCGCTTCACGTACCCCGCCGTCGCCACCGGCGCCGTCATCAGCTCCTCGTCCCGCACCGGCAACCCGATCCCCCGCAACCCCGCCGCCAGCGTCGCCCGCCTCGCCGTCGTCGTATTCGTCATAAACCGAACCCGAATCCCCCTCTCCCCTAACCGCTCGATCGCCTCCGCCGCGCCCGGCACCGCCCGCATCCCCACGTGCAGCACGCCATCCACGTCGAACAACACCCCACGCATCGCCTCGTTCTCCATCCCGTCCCCTCCACGCCGCACGCCAAATCGTGTAGGGGAGCGCCCCGTGCGCTCCCGTGCCCCGCCCCTCACTATGGTCAGGCAGAGGAACCCCCTCCCCTCTGGCCATCCTGAACGAAGTGAAGGATCTCTCTTCGGCAGTGGGCGACGCCCCGCCACGACATGCCTGACGCGCGTTCGCCACCGGACGTGGCAGAGGCCCGATCCCACCGTTCGTGGACTCGGTCGGACCGTTTTCGGCCGGTGCCGCGGCACCGGGGCTCCCGCCGGCTACGGCGCCGCCGCCACCTGGGCGATCGCCTGCCCCGCCAGCGCGACCGCCGTCGCTTCGTCGATCGCCTTGGCGGGGTCGTTCCACCCGAGACTGACCACGAACCACCGCCCGTCCGCCCGCTGCAGCAGCCAGTTCAGCGTCAACACCCCCGGTTCCGAGCCCCCCTTGTAGCCGACGTAGGGCCAGGTCGCGGCATCGAGCGGGACACCGGGGTTGATCGCCAGTGCGTGCCCCACCGGCGCCAACCCCGGTTGCGCGGCCATCTCCTGCAGCGCCGCCAGCGCCCGGCCGAGGTCCTCGCCCGACGCGAACCACTCCAGCGTGTCGATGGCGCGGGGCGAGGTCCAGCCCGCTGCCTGGTCGAGCGTCACCGGCGTCGGATCGATCTCCTCCGCCAGCAGCTGCCGCCTCTCGGCGGTGTCGGCGGCCAGGTAGGCGTCGACCCGGTCCGACGGCAGCGCCAGCTTGAGGACGAACAGCTCCCGCGTCGACAGGAACGGCACGTTGCGGCCGGCGTGCGAGTTGCCCATCGTGGCCTGGAACGCCTCGACGTTCTCGCGGCCGAGGCGGAACAGGAGGTGGTCGGCGGCGGTGTTGTCGCTGACCGCGATCATCTGCTCGGCGTAGTGCTGGAGGGGGAAGGTGGTACCCGCCGGCACATTGCGCATGTCGCCGGACGGCAGGCTCTTCCAGTCGTCGCGGATCGCCAGCGGCTCGTCCCAGGCCGCCGTCCCCGCCGCGATCTGGTGGGCCAGTTCGCCCAGCACGTAGAGCTTGAAGCTGGACCCGAGGGCGATCGGCGCCGCGGCGTCGCGGGCATGGATCGGCTGGGAACGACCGTCGACCAGCTCGGCGGCCGCCACCACCGCCGTCGCGGCGAGCGCGCTGGCTTGGCGGTCGAGGTCGTCCCAATTCGCGACGGCGACCGGTGTGCCCGGGCTGGCCGCGACCGGCTGCAGCAACAGCCCCTCGATGAGGTACGGCGGGGTCGGATCGACCGCGATGCTGACGCTGAAGGTCCCCGGCATCACCCCGGACTCGACCAGAGCGACCGCCTGGGTGGCCGTCGGCTGGCCGGCAAACCCGACGAGCCGGACGGGAGCGGCCTCGCCGGCGATCGCCCGGAGGGTAGCGATCAGTTGATCGGCCGGGACCGCGGCCAGGAACGCGGGTCCGAAGTGCTGCTGGACGTCGGCGACCGTCAGCGCCGCCGCGCCGCCGTTGAGCACCCCCAGCACCCATCCCAGTTGGCGCCCGACCGGCGTGTCGGGCAAGGCGACCGCGCGGGGGCTGGGCACGGCGGTCGGCGTGCCCTGGGCGGCGATCCGGCCCGGCGCCAGCCCCCAGGCCGCGGCGACGCCGAGGAGGCGGCGACGGCTGGTGCGGACGGGCAACAACCGGAGGAGGTCGTCGGAGGGGGTGTCATCCATAACGGGGATCCTTCGCGCGCGGCAGGGTCGATCGGGCCGGTCGGCGCAGCCTACCGCCGCCCGCCGCGCTGTCAAGACCCCGGCCCAACAAGGAGTGTAGCCCGGATGGCTGCTCTGCCACGCCCGACCGCACGCCTGGGCCAAGCAGGTTCCAGCGAGGCGTGGCCGTCGGTCACGGCCTCTACGCCGAACCGGACAACGGCTCGCCCGGAAACAGCAGCGCCTGGCGTCCAACCGTCGCGCCGCCGCCGCGGGCGGTAGGGCGCCAGCCGCTGAGCGGGCTGCCACGCGGATGCGCGAACATGATGCCGATACGAGGCGTCGCCAACAACTCCCGCCCGAAATCGTGGATGCCATCGAGGCGGCATTTCGGTGCGAACCGTACGATCCCGTCAATGCCGATTCCCTCTTGCTGCCACTGGCAAGCCGGATACGTGGTCGCGCCCATAGCCGGGAGGAGGTCACGAGGACTCTCGAACTCTGGTGTGTGCCCCAACTGGGCGTGCTGCGCCGAGTGCTCTTTGGGCGTTGCCCCTCCCGATCGCGCGGCAGCGACACGCAACCCTCGCCTGCGCCGCCCCCGCTCCGCCCCCTCTCGCCCCCACGCTCGTCAACACGCTCGTCAACACGCTCCCCTCCCCCACGCTTGGGGGAGGGGCCGGGGGAGAGGGCCAACCGTTCGGAGCCCCGCGAAATCCACCGCCGCCCCCACCAAGGGCGCCGGCCACGATCCAACCCGGAGGGTAACCCTTCGTACCCCTTACGCCTATCGCCTCTCGCCTCTCGCCTCTCGCCTCACCCACCCCGCCCCCAGCCGTGATAAACTGCAAACAGCTACCCCACGTCTCGGCGGCACGGGGTGTCAGGTTGCGAGCGGCTGCCGGACCCCTCCGGCGTCGCCGCGGAGCAGACACAACCACCCGCCGGGCATCGGCCGTGCGCCCCCCACGCGCGTCCGAACCGGTCGAGGTGCAGCTCGGCCGCAGTCTGCTCGACGTGGCCGTAGCCCGACTCGACGGCCCCTGGAGGACGCATCATGGCCACCGCGACCGCATCGGCGACCACTGCGACCACCGGCACCGCCAGACCGCTTCCTCCCCTCCCGGTGGACGATCCCCGTCTCCGCATCCCCACCCTCCAGGACGTCTACCGCGCCCGGCAGGTCGTCAACCGCTACCTGAAACCGACGCCGCTCCTTGCCTCCCCCGCCCTCTCCGAGCGCCTCGGTTGCGACATCTCCCTCAAGTGCGAAAACCTCCAACCGATCGGCGCCTTCAAGATCCGCGGCGGTCTCAACCTGCTCTCCCAACTCTCGGACGAGGAGAAAGCAAAGGGCGTCGTCACCGCTTCCACCGGCAACCACGGCCAGTCGATCGCCTACGCCGCCCGCCGGTTCGGTGTCCGCGCCGTCGTCTTCATGCCGGAGCGGGCCAACCCGCTGAAGGTCGCCTCGATGGAGCGCCTCGGCGCCGAGGTCGTCTTCCACGGCCCCGACTTCGACACCTGCCGGGTCGAGGCCGAAACCCATGCCGCCCGCGAGGGCATGTATTATGTCCATCCGGCGAACGAGGCGAGACTGATCGCCGGTGTCGCCACCTACTCGCTCGAAATCGTGGAGGAGATCCCGGACCTCGACGTCCTGATCGTCCCGGTCGGCGGCGGCAGCGGGCTCTGCGGCGCCTGCCTCGCCGGTAAGGGAATCAATCCGCACCTGACGGTGATCGGCGTCCAATCCCGTCACGCCCCGGTCGTCCACGATTCGTGGCGCCGCCGGGAACTGCTCGAATACGACCGCGCCGACACCTTCGCCGAGGGCATGGCCACCCGCACCGCCTTCGAACTGCCGGCGCACATCCTCTGGGCTCGCGTCGACGACATCCGTCTCGTCACCGACGCCGAGTTGAGACGCGCGATCCTGACGATCCTGGAGACGACGCGCATGCTCGCCGAAGGCGCGGGCGCCGCCGCGGTCGCCGCGGCCTACCAGATGCGACACGACCTGACCGGCAAAAAGGTCGCCGCCGTCCTCAGCGGCGGCAACCTCACCCTGGACGGTCTCAAGCAGGCGATGGACGAGGAGCAGGCCTGGTGACGAAATTCCTCGAATGGTTCGGCCCCCGCGGCCGTCAGGACGGCAACTCCGGCGCGATCATCCAGATCGCCCGCGAGGTCGTCGAGCGCCGGCGCTCCGTCCAGGGCGCCCTCAACGAGGTCCGGCACCCCGCCGTCCTCGATTCCCTCTCCGACGAGGATTTCCGCATCCTCGACGAGGAGATCGCCGAGAGCGCCGCCGACTACCGCGAGTACGCCATCGTCCTCGCCCGCCTCACCCACGCCGCCGCCCGCGCCAAGGGCTTCGACCGCCAGATCGTCGACGCCGCCCTCCGCCTCGACAGTCTCCTCCCCAAAGAGGACCCGAGCCGCGAGCGCGACCAACTCCTCCGCGACGCCTACGTCATCGCCCAGCGCGCCGGCTACGTCCGCGGCGGTCGCCTCACCCTCGCCCGCCTCGGTCAGCGCGCCATCGAAGCCGACGAGTTCGAACGGGCGAGGACCATCCTCCAACAGCAACTCGACATCGGCGACGAAGCGACCGACACCGCCGCCGAAGTCGATTCCGCGATCATGCTCGGCGACATCCTCCGCCGCGAGGGCGATCCCCTCGCCGCCCAGTCCTACTACCGCCGCGCCAGCCGCTCCGGCACCCGCCTCCACCACGACCGCGGCGTCGCCGAAGCCCTCGTCCGCCAGATCGAATTGCTCGACGACAACACCGGTCTCGACACCGTCGCCGCCCTCCAACGCCAGGCCCTCGACGCCGCCCAACGCACCTCCGACCTCGGGCTCCAATCCCGCATCGTCCTCGCCCTCGCCGAGACCCTCGCCCGCACCGGTCAAATCGGGGACGTCGTCGACCAGCTCGAAGCCGGCGTCGACCTCGCCCGCCAGATCGGCGACCTTTCGGTCGAGAGCCGCTGCCTCAACGCCCTGGTCGAAGCCGCCCGCCGCCTCGGCAACCTGGAGGCCGTCGCCGCCTACCAGGACGAGCTGATGCATCTGGAAGACCGCCTCGGCAACCGCCCGGCCGCCGCCGTCTGGGCCTTCCGCCTCGGCACCACCTACCTCGACCTCCGCAAACCGGCCCGCGCCGCCGAGGCCTTCGCCCGCGCCCACCAGATGGCCGTCGCCCTCCGCGACCCCAAACTCGAACAGCGCACCCTCGGCGGGCTCGGTTTCGCCTACACCGCCCTCGGCAAACCGGTCGACGCCCTCGAACACTTCATGGGCGCCCTCGAAATCGCCCGCCGCAGCAACGACGCGCCGCACGAAGCCCAGTGGCTCGCCAGCATCGGCCAGTCCCTCTGGAAATTCGACCAGACCGACGACGCCCTCCGCGCCGTCACCGACGGTCTCGCGGTCGCCCGCCGCATCGACGACGTCGAGCTCCAGGCCAGTCTCCTCGCCCTCCTCGGCCAGATCCACGCCGGCAACGGGCAGGTCCCGCGCGCCCGCGAGTGCTACCACCGCGCCCTCGATCTCAACCGTCGCCTCGGCCAATCCGGCGAACAGATCTACCTCCTCTCCGCCCTCGCTGGTCTCGCCCTGGAAACGCACCAGTACGGCCACGCCACCGCCCTCTACGAGCAGGCCCTCCACATCGCCACCGACAACGGCGACCGCGTCACCGCCGCCCGCCTCCACGGTCGCCTCGGCCGCATCGCCCAGAAGCAACGCGATCTCCAGGCCGCCCTCGACCACTACCGCAAGGCCCTCGACTTCGCCGAATCGATCGACCAACCCGCCCTGATGAGCCAGGCCCTCCTCCACCTCGGCGCCGCCCAGCACGCCGTCGCCGACCCCGGCGCCGTCAGCACCTACCGCCGCGCCCTCAGCTACGCCCAGCAACTCGGCGATCTCAAACGCGAAACCCTCGTCCGCCTCAACCTCGGCCTCCTCCTCAGCACCAACGGCCACCGCAACGAGGGCCTCGACCACCTCTACCGCGCCTCCGCCCTCGCCCAGGAACTCGGCCCCGAAGGCGAAGCCCTCCTCGACCAGGTCGAAACCGCCATCGAAGACGCCGGCGGCGCCACCGGCGAATCCGCCTCCTGGTACGAAACCCAGGCCCGCCACACCCCCACCGTCCGCCGCCCCACCACCCGCCAAACCCGCCTGCCCCACGACGACGAGGTCTACGCCGAGGAGACGCTGCCGCCGCATTGATTGCCCCCCGAGTCCGCGGCGGTCTGGACGTTCCCTTTCGGGCGCCCATGTTCCGCGTTTCAATACCGCCTTTGACTCGTCTCGCTGTCACGCTTGACGCCGTCTGTCCCGGCCGCTATCGTGGTCATGCTCGTTGTTTGCCCCGGACCTGGAGTTTGCCCGTGGACCCCTCCCACTTCGACGCCACCACCAGACGGTTCGCCGCCCTCGGCTCCCGCCGACGCGTGCTCGCCGCCCTCGTCGTCGGCGCCCTCGGCGTGGGCGGGCGCGATGCCGCCGCCGCCGCGGTCTGCCGCGCCCCGGGCAACCTCTGCCGAACGAATGCGAACTGCTGCCCCGGTCTGCTGTGCGCCCGGGATGGGACCGGCCGGCGCCGCTGCGCCTGCCCGCCGCCCACCGTCGCCTGCGACAGTACCTGCGTCGACCTCGGCGCCGACGCCGGCAACTGCGGCTTCTGCGGCAACGTCTGCCCGGCGGGCGCGACCTGTACGGCCGGGCAGTGCCAGTGCTCGACCGACTATGTCCTATGCACGGGCACAGCGGGGAATCACTGCTGCCCCAGCGAAGGCACCTGCAATGCCGACGGCACCTGTGCCTGCCTGCCACGCGGCACCTCCTGCTCCGCGTTCTTCAGGACCTGCGACTTCTGCTGCAACAGGGGGTTCGGCTGCAACGTCATCGCCAATACGTGCAATTGCGCCTGACGGAAGCAGGCGACTCCTTCATCCGTCTCGTCGCGCCAGCGGCCCCGACCATTGGCGAGAAACCCTTCCCGGCGTGAACCGGCGGCGGGTGTCGGATCTCGACAACGGCAGAATTCGATGCCCTCCCCGTACTGCCCCAGGTTGAACGGGTTCGGTGGGATGTGATCGTCGCACAACCCGCCTCGGATTCGAGATCTCGAATCCCGGTCGCGTCGCCGGCAAGCCAACTGTCTGCCCCGCGGCCGGTCGCCCCTTCGCCGGCCCGCCCATCGTCTCTGCCGCCGCTCCGCCCTCGGCCGCGCCGCGGGAGTCGGCGTCTTCGCCGCGCTCGGCAGAAGCGGGCTCGATCCCCGAGGTGCCATCGCGTCGCCACGTCCGTCCGGCGACGCTCACCAGGGTGCGCACAGCACCGATGCGACGCCGGTGGCCGCGACCCCCGTTGCCAGCGCCGGTCCCCCACGGTGGTCTTGGTTCACGGCGCCTTCAACGCCGGATCGAGCTGGGCGGGGGTGATTCGCGCGTTAGCCCCGGACGGTCTGACGGTCGTCGCCGTCGCCAACCCGCTGCGTGGCCTCCTTTCCGACGCCGCCTACGTCGCCAGCGTGGTCAACGCCATCGCGGGACCGGTTCTGCTGGTCGGCCACTCCTACGGCGGCGCGGTTATCACCAACGCGGCGACCCGTACGCCCCGCGTCGTCGGGTTGGTGTACGTCGCCGCGGTCGCCCCAGACGCGGGCGAAACCATCCAGGCGCTCAGTGCGCAGGGTCCGCCGACCCTACTCGGCCCGGCGCTGCGCCCGGCCACGGTCGCGGTCGACGCGGCGGGCGCGACGACGACCGAGTTTTCGATCGACCGGGCCGGGTTCCAGGCGGTCCTGGCCGCCGACGTGGCGGCGGATCTGGCAACGGTGATGGCGGCGACGCAGCGGCCGGTGGCAGCAGCGGCGTTCACGGACGCCTCGGGGCCGCCGGCCTGGAAATCGCTGCCCTCGTGGTTCATCGTCGCCACCGACGACCAGGCGGTCGGCGCGGACGCCGAGCGTTTTTTCGCTCAACGCGCCGGAGCGACGACCGTGGAGGTCGCCGCCTCGCACTCGGTCGAGGTCTCGCAACCGCAGGCTGTTGCCGGCGTAATCCGGGCCGCGGTCGCTGCCGTGGCATGACGTCGGGTCGCACCGGACACCCGCGGGCGCTATGCCGGCGGCACCCGAGCGCCCGGCGGTCGCCAAGGGCACCGTCGCGGCGGCGCAGAGCCGGCGCTCGTTCCCTTGAGCGCCATCGGGCGCCATCACGGCGGGGGACCAAGCCGATGCTGACGACACGCTTTACCGAGTTGATCGGGTGTTCGCTGCCGATCCAGTTGGCGGGGATGGGCGGGTTGCGGAGTCCGTCCCTGCCCGCCGCCGTCAGCGAGGCGGGTGGACTTGGGACCGTCGGTGCCGCGGGGATGGGTCCCGCCGAGCTCGCCGAATACCTCGATCGGATCGCGGCTCAGACCGCGCGGCCGATCGGCGTCAACTTCCTGATGCCCTTCGTGGACCGGGACGCGGTCGCGGTCGCGGCCGGGCGGGTCCGGCTGGTCGAATTCTTCTCCGGCGAGCCGGAGCGCAAACTGGTCGCGCTGGTTCACGCGGACGGCGCGTTGGCCGGGTGGCAGGTCGGTTCCCGGCGGGAAGCGATCGCGGCCGCGGCGGCGGGGTGCGATCTCGTGGTCGCCCAGGGGATCGAGGCCGGAGGCCACGTGCGCGGGAAGATCGGCATGGTGACGCTGCTCGGGCAGGTACTCGACGCCGTCGATCTCCCGGTGCTGGCGGCGGGGGGGATCGGCACCGGCCGCGCGATGGCGGCGGCGCTCGCGGCCGGGGCGGCCGGCGTTCGCGTCGGGACGCGTGTTTTGGCGGCCACCGAGGCGGAGGACACCGTCGTGACGGAGGTCTTCGCGCTGGACTGGTCGGCCGATTCTCCCCACCGGGTGTTGCGATCCGGTGTCGAGGCCGTCCAGGCGTTCGCTGGCGACATCGTGGGCGAGTACCCGCCGGACGACCGCGGTGCGCGAACACCGATCCATCGGTTTGAAACACTCGTGCCGATGGCCGGGACGAGCGGAACGGTGGCAGCAATGTCATTGTGGGCCGGAGAATCCGTGGGCGCGGTCACCCGGCTGGAACCAGCGGCGGTGATCGCGCGGGAACTGGCGGCCGATGCCGAGCGGCTCTTGCGCCGCTGGGGCGAGCCGGCGACGACCGGGGGCGCGTAGGCCGCGGGGGTTGCGCCGCTGTGCGGTCCCCGCGGATCGACCGCAAGCGCGGGTGGCATCCACACCCGCCGCTGTCGGCCGACCAGCCCCATCGTCTGCAGACCTGACCACGCCTCGGCGTTCCGCGCCGGGTTTGGCGGCTCGCACACCGCCGTAGCCGATCCCTGCCCCGACCAGCATTCGGTTGAGCGGGTTTGCCGCGATTCGATCGTCGCACACCACGCGTTGGGTTCAGCGTCTCGAAACCCGCCCGCGGCGGCGGGTTGTGAGGCGGCCGTCCGGGCCGGCAAGACGAGGCCAGTCGTCAGAGACCCAACGTCCATTCCCATTGCCTCAGGACGTGAGATCTAGCCGTCGTCGGTTCGTTCCAACTACGGACGACGAACGACTCGCCGCCCGTCGGGCCACCGTGCATCCGCGTCCAGACACCTGAACGTATACCCAACCGAGCCCATCCGGACCCCGTATCCGTCTGGACGTACGTACGCCCCGCCCGTATACTGGCCCGCACCAGTCGCGTCCCGTTCGCCTGACCGTCGCCAAGACCACCGTCCATTGCCAACCTACCGACCCGGTGTCCTCCCGACCAGGGCACCGTTAGCCGTCCGTTCGCTTGGTACGCCGCTCCATCCCTCGTCGACAACTCATGGACGCGCCAGACGCCGATCGCGCCGATCGTCTCCCAATCCATCGGATCGACGACCCGCCGCTCTCCGATCCCACCGCCCCGCTCCTGATCGACGTGCGCGACCGCGCCGGTCGCCGCCTCCTCGCGACCGCCGAACCCGTCGATCCCACCCCCGCCGGCGAAGCCGTTTCCCACCAAGCCCTCGCCGCCCTCCGCCGGTCGTTCCTCTTCGCCGCCGGCGAACCGCTCGCCGACACCCTCGTGCACGCCTTCGCCGCCGCCAACCGCCAGGTCTGTGCCGAAAACGATCGCCCCGTCGATCGCGACCGCCGCCGCATCCTCGTCGGCGCCACCGCCGTCGCCACCGACGGCACCGAACTGGTCGTCGTCCTCTCGCCACCCGGTCAAGCCCTCGTCGTCCAGGATGGCCGCCTCTTCGCCTTCCCCGACCTCGCCTCCTGGCGCCCCGACTTCGAACCCGACGCCGACCACCCGGTCTCCGACCCCCTCGGTCTGTCCGAGTCGATCCACCCGGCTATCTACTCGACCCTGATCGCCCCCGGCGACGCCGTCCTCGTCGGCTCGACCGACGTCGGTCGCTGCCTCGCCGCCAGACCCCAGCTCGCCGATCTCGCCGCGACCCCCGCCAGGCTCGCGGCGGCAGTCAAGCACGCCAACGCGGCAAACCTCTCCGCCTGCGCCGCCTGGATGTCCATCGCCTCGGCATCGGCGGTCGAGCCGGCTCTCCCTGCGTCCGTTGGTGCCCCCCCCCAGGACGAGCGACTGAGCCTGGCCCTCCGCCGCGCCGTTCTCGTCGACCGCTTCCGGACCAGACTGATCGAGCTCTTCGAGCGCCGGTTCGCGGTGGCTGCCGCTTCCACCATCCCGCTCGCGGCACCACGCCGCGTCGGCGGTCCGCCGGGTGCCGGGTACGTCCAGCGGTACCGCGGCGCCTGGCGCGGCGACGGTTCGGTCTTTTCCTCGTCGCACACCCCGCGCGGTCCGCGCCTGCCCGTCCGCGGTCGCGCCATCGTCGGCCTCCTCGTCCTCCTGCTGATCGTCGGCGGTCTCTACGCCGGTTACGACTACCGCCAGGCCCGCGCCGGCCAGGTCGAATCCCTGCTCGCCAAAACCGACGCCCACCTCGCCACCATCACCTCCACCCAGCGCCCCGCGGCGATCGAAGCCCAATTGCAAGCCGCGGAGTCCTCCCTCGACGCCGCGGAGCAAAGCGGCGCCGACGCCTCGCTCCTCAACTCCCGCCGCGAGACCATCGCCGCCATCCGCGACCGGATGCACGACGTCACCCGGCTGACCGCCGTCACCCGCCTCGGCACCCTCCCGGCCGCCGTCGATCGCTCCTCCCTTCGCCTCCTCGGCGCCGGCGACCAGCTCTACCTCGTCGCCGGCGCGATCTACCGGGTCGAACCCCGGAGCCGTTCCTTGACGCAACTCTTGACACCCGGCTCGAACGTCGCCGGCCGTAAGGTGGGCGTGCACCTGGTTGCCGCGCTCGACGGCGACGTCCTGACGGTCTCCGACGGGCTCACGCTCTATCGCCTGGCGCCGGGGGGCACCTGGCAGTCATCGAAACTCGGACCGAGCGGCAACACCGACGTGGTAGCCTGCGCCGCCTATCTCGGCAATTTCTACGTCGCCGATGCGGCGGGCGAGATTCTGAAGTACCCGGCAGACCGACTCGACTCGCCACCCGAACCCTGGCTCGAAAAGGGGACCCGAATCGATGCTCTTGATCTGGTCGTCGACGGCAGCGTCTACGCGCTGAGCGCCGACGGCGAGATCACGACGTATTTCCGCGGTGCGGTCCGCGAGTCGTTCCATCCCGAGGCCGATCCGCCGGTCGCCGAGCCGGTCGCACTCGTCGGTGGACCGGGGTCCAACGCGCTCTACCTCGTCGATACCGACGGCACGAACGGCCGGCTTCTGGAGTTCGACCGACACGGCGGGAGCCTGCGGCAGTTGCTCCTCCCCCTCGCGTGGCAGGAGGGGTGGGCCGACGGGGCTGCCGAGGAGTTTGCGCGGGTCGCCGACGTGGCGGTCGATGAGGGCACCGGCACCCTCTACTTCGTCGGCCGCGACGGGATTTGGCAGGCGTCGATTCCGGCGTGACGCGTCCTACTTCTGGAAGAACGCCTTGTTCTTGAAGATGAACTCGGCCCACTGCTCGGGCACGTCGTCTTCGAAGAAGATCGCTTCGACCGGACAGACCTCGGCGCAGACACCGCAATCGATGCACTCGTCGGGGTTGATGAAATACTGGTCGGCGTCGTCGGTCGAATGGATGCAGTCGACCGGGCAGACCTCGACGCAGGAAGCATCCTTCGTCCCAATGCACGGCTGGGTGATGACGTACGTCATCGCTCGCGTCCTCCTCCCCAATCGGGGAAGTCTCTGTAGCTGAGCAGTGCGCTAGGGTCCGCTGGCACACAATAGAGCGCTCGTCGGCGACGAACTTGCGGACGCACCGAGTATAGCAGGCGGCAAGGCGGCAAGGCGGCAAGGGAAGAACGACGAGTCCTCGCGTCCCCGCCTCCCTCGTCCTTGCCGCCTTGCCGCCTCGCCGCCTCACGCCTCGTCCGTGCTACCATCGGCCTCGTCCGTGCCGGTGCGATGCGGGAAGAGGTGGAAGGTGCCCCTGTTGGACGAGGACGGTCAGCCCCTGGAGACACTCGGGATGAGTGAGGAGACGATGCGCCTCTACGTCGAGGAACTCGTCCGCGAGCGCGCCCAACAGATCGCCACCGAGCGGGGCAAGACGCTCGACGAGGAACTCGAGAGTCCCGCCTACGCCACGATCCGCGCGACGATGAACTACGCCGTCGAACTCATCCAGGCCAACAACGCTTACCTGACCCGGCACCTCCTCGACCTCGGCGTCCTCCGGCCGCTCACCGACGAGGCGCAATGACCGCAGCCAGCCCTGCCGCCTTGACCCTTCGCTGCCCGCGGTGCGGGGCGACCACCGCCGTCGCCGCCCAGACGTGGCGGTGCCCGGTCTGCGCGGGACCGCTCGCCTGGGACGGACCGACGCGCTTCAACCGGTCGCTGATGGCGGCGGACGTGCCGTCGCTGTGGCGCTACGGCGCGGCGCTGCCCGTCCGAGCCGAGGAGGCGGTCTCGCTCGGCGAAACGATCACGCCGCTGGTCGAAGCGCACGTAGACGGCACCGCAATTCGGTTCAAACTCGACTTCCTGCTGCCGACCGGATCGTACAAGGACCGCGGTGCCGCCGTCCTCCTCTCCGCGCTCCGTGCGCTCGGCGTTCGCCATGCCGTCGAGGATTCCTCGGGGAACGCGGCGGCAGCAATCGCGGCCTACGCGGCGCGGGCCGGCATCGCCTGCACCGTCTTCGCGCCGGCGAGCGCGTCGGCCGGGAAACTGGTCCAGGCGGCCGCGTACGGGGCGCGGGTCGAACGGGTCGAGGGGTCGCGCGACGACGTCGCGAACGCGGCGATCGCGGCCGCGACGGCCGACGCGACGGCGACCTACGCCAGCCACAACTGGCACCCCTTCTTCGTCGAGGGTGTCAAGACCTGGGCGTTGGAGGTCTGGGAACAACTCGGCTACCGGGCGCCGGACAACGTCGTGGTGCCGGTCGGCAGCGGCAGCATGCTGCTGGGGGCGCACCTCGCCTTTTCGCAGCTCCGCAACGGTGGCGAGATCGAAGAACTGCCGCGCCTGTTCGCGGCACAACCGGCGGCCTGCGCTCCCCTCCACGCGGCATTCGCCGCAGGGGCGGACGACGTCGCCGCGGTCGAGCGAAAACCGACGCTGGCCGAGGGAGCGTCGATCGCGCGGCCCGTTCGGGGGAGGGAATTGCTGACGTCCCTGCGGGCGAGTGGCGGTGCGACAACGGCGGTCGAAGAGGACGAGATCGCAACCGCATTGCGCGATTTGGCGCGGCAGGGGATCTACGTCGAACCGACCTCGGCGGTGGCGGCGGCGGGTGTGCGACAACTCATGGAACGGCAGGAGATCGGACCCGGTGAGACCACCGTCGTGATGCTCACCGGGAGCGGGCTCAAGGCGACCGAGGCGATCCGCGACTTATTGTGACGAGTCGCCCATTGTTCGGTGAACGCCAGAGATCTCCACACGCGCTTATGATGCGGCAACGGTAACGAGCCGAAGCACGTTCGCAGAGAGGAGCAATTCTGGTGGCAGCACCCACGACCCCGCAGGACGTCGTCGAACGGATCCGCACCGTGCGGCAAGCCCGTCTCTACCGACCGGACCCCGTCCCCGCGGAGGTGGTCGAGCAACTCCTGCAACTCGCCCGCTGGACCGGGAGTTCGCGCAATACCCAGCCGTGGCGCTTCATCGTCGTCACGGACAGGGAACAGTTGCGACTCATCAGCCGGTTGCGCCCGCCGATCAACTGGGTGGCCGACGTGCCGATGGCGATCGCGATCGTCCTCGACGGCGCCAACATCCCGAGTGAGGCCTACGACGAAGGGAGGCTGACCGAGCGGTTGCTGATCGGGGCGCGTGTCCTCGGTCTCGGCGGCGGGGTCGCCTGGTTCGGCGACGAATCGCAAGAGGCGGAGGGCAAACGGATCCTCGGTATCCCCGCCGAGCACACCGCCCGCTCGGTCGTCGCCATCGGCTACCCGACGACCACCAAAGACCACCGGCCCAACCGGAACACTCCGGGGCGCAAACCCCTCTCCGACCTCGTCAGCTACGACCGTTGGGGCCAAGCCAAACCCTGATCCGTTCGCGCCACGCCGCGCGGCGGTGGAAGGAACTCGCCTCGGATGGCAGGGATCGTCTTCGCCGGCGTCGCCCCCCACGGGTGGCCGACCATCCCCGACCTCAGCGAGGACGCCCTGGGCGCGCTCCAGACGCGTGCGGCCCTGCAGGAACTCGGCCGCCGCTGCGCCGCCGCGAGCCCCGACGCGATCGTCGTCGCCACCCCGCACGGCGTCCGCGTCGATGGCACGATCTGCCTGGCCGCCGTCGCCCGCGGCACCGGCACCCTCCGCCACGACGGGCGCACCGTCGAGTCGAACGTCCCGGTCGACGCGCCGCTGACCGGCGCCATCGCCGCGGCCGCCCGCGCCCGCGGTGTCCCGGTCGCACTGGCCGGGTTCGGCGGGAACAACCCGGCCGAGAGCGCGATCCCGCTCGACTGGGGAACGATGGTGCCGCTCTGGTTCGTCGGCCACGGGCGGAACCTGATCGGCCACGGCGACGTGCTGGCGCCGGACCCGGCGGAGGACCTCGGCCCGCCGGTCGTCATCGCCACCCCATCGCGCAGCCTGCCGCGGCCGACGATCGTCGAATTCGGCGTCGCGGTCGCCGAGGCCGCCACGCGTGAAGGTCGCCGAGTCGCCTTCGTCGCCTCCTGCGACTGGGCCCACACCCACGAGGGAGGCCGCTACGGCGTCCACCCGGTCGCGGCCGAGGTCGACGCCGCGGTCGTGGCCGCCCTCCGGGACAACGACCCCGGCCGCTTGCTCGACCTCGACCCACAACTCGCGGAGGACGCCGCGATCGACGGCCTCTGGCAGACGCTGATCCTCGCCGGCGTGATGCGGCATGTCCCCATGCGCGGCGATGTCCTCAGCTACGAGGCGCCGCCCGCCTACGCCACCGGGATGATCGTCGCCGCCTTCGCGCCGGCGGCGGAGGACCGCCTCACGCCGCCGGTCCCGGATAGGGCCGCCCCGCCTTGACCACCGCGACCGGTTCCAACTTCAGCGTCCCGGTCCGGGTGTCGCCGGCCGAGTCGGTGAAGGTGAAGGCACCCTCGCGGAGATCGAACACCACGGCGTCGCCGTGGGCACCGGGCGCGAGCGTCCCGATCTTCCCCTCCATCCCAACGACGCGGGCGGGGACGACCGTCGCCTTGGCGAGCGCGTCGTCGAGCGAGAGGCCGAGGTGGAGGAATTTCGAGACCGTCGTCGCGAGGTCGTAGACGGGCCCACCGACGTTGTACTTGTGGAGATCGGAGGAGATCGTCGTCGGTGGGAAGTCCTGGGCCAAGGCACGCTCGCAGACGTTCCAAACGAAGGAGCCCTGTCCGTGGCCGACGTCGAAGATCACCCCGCGGTCGCGGGCGGCGCGGACGGACGGGCGGATCTTGCCCCCGTCGTCGAGGATGCCATGCGTCATCCCGTGGTAGGTGTGGGTGAGGACGTCGCCCTCACGCATCACCGCCAGGATCTCGTCGATCGACGGTGCCCACGCGCGCTGGGGGTGGACCATGATCGGCAGACCGGCCGCGTCGGCCGCCTCCCGCGCCAGGAAGAGCGGTTTCAACCCGGCCGCCTCGCCGACGAGGTCGTAGCGCGTTAGGCGAACCTTGACGCCGAGGACGAGCTCGCGGTTACGCTCGATCGTTTGCAGGGCCTTCGGCACGCTCGCCCACTTGATGTCGTCGAGTTCGCCGATCTCGGCGGAGAGCATCCCCATCGACGAGATGTTGACGTGGGCGAGGATGCGGGTCGCGCTCGCCTCGATCACGTACGTGCGGAACCCGGCGAAGGTGTCGGCCCCGGCCGAACCGGCATCGACGACCGTCGTCGCCCCCCGCGCCAGACACGTCTTGTCGGGATTGATCCCGTAGTGCGACACGCCCTCGAAGACGTGGACGTGCGCATCGATCAACCCCGGCG
>DATBFX010000136.1:0-10850 GCA_036558305.1 Thermomicrobiales bacterium
CGAGAAGTCCTGCTTCCCGAAGATCGCCGCGATGAGCGGCGTGATGAGGTCTTCGACCATCGCGCTGACGACGGCGCCGAAGGCGGCGCCGATGACGACGGCCACCGCCAGGTCGATGACGTTGCCCCGGAGCAGGAACGATCGGTACTCTTTGAGCATGGCCCTCCCCCTCTCGGCTGTCGGTGTTCGGCTGCCGCGAATTCCGCTCCCCGCTTCGCGCGTCCACGCGCTTGACCCGTTGCCAACGCAAAGACACTACCAGAATGTCGCGAGGATGGCTAGCGTTCGCGGGAGACGCGGCCGCGTTGGCCGAGCGACGCTACGCGGTGGGCGTCGCTTGAGGCATCGGCAGCAGCGTCGTCGTGTAGGCGCGTGCGACGTCGAGATCGGCGGGGATGAGACCCCGCTGTTTCATCCAGGCGCCGTAGGTGTCCCAACGGGCGGGGGTCTGCTCGCCGAAGGCGGTGATGCCGTCGGTCCAGACGGGGACGAGGAGGCGCAGCCCTTCCGATTCGACGTCGCGGTCGATGGCCTCGTAGGCGGAGGCCAGGGCGTCGAGGGCCGCGGCCTGATCGGCGATGGCATCGTCGTAGCCGTGCTGAATGGCGCGGAGGAAGGCGGTGACGAGGTCGGCGCGGTCGGCGACGGTCTCCTCGCTGGCGACCAGGACGAGTTCGTAGTAGTCGGGGACGCCCCACTCTTCGACGCGGAGGATATCGACGGGATAGCCCTCGCGTTCGGCGAGGATGGTCTCGTGGGTCCAGTAGGCGCCCATGACGGCGGCGACCTGACCGGAGATGAGGGCCGGCACGAGGTTGAAGGAGACGTTGACGAGGGTGACGTCGGCGAGTTTGGCGCCGTCGGTTTCGAGCATCGTGGCCAGGAACGCCTCCTGACTCGGGATACCGGGATAGCCGACGGTCTTGCCGACCAGATCGCGCGGCCGGGTGATCGCCGCCTCCTTTTTGGCCATCACCGCCAGCAGCGGATGCTGGACGAGGGCGGCGACGGAAACGACCGGGACGCCTTGCGCACGCGCCAGGAGAACGTCGGTCTGGTACGAGATGCCGAAGGTGTCCTTGCCGGCGCCGACCGTCTGCAAGACCGTGGTCGGATCGGACGGGGTGTAAAGGTCGACCTGGAGTCCCTCGTTGGCGAAGTAGCCCCGCTGCTGGGCGAGGAAGAGACCGGCGTGGTCGGCGTTGGGATACCAGTCGAGGGCGACCGTGACCTTCTCGGCGTCGGCTGCCCACCCGGCACCTGGGACTGCGGCAACGAGGGGTAGCGCGGCGAAGGCGGCGAGAAGACGGCGGCGTGACAGCGGTGGGGTCATGGCGGGCATCGGCGATCTCCTTGTCTGGACGACGAGCAACCCCAAACAAACGAGCGCACCGCCGTGGTTCGGCGGTGCGCTCGGGGAGTGCTGCGGCGTGATCCCTGCGCGGGCATTACCCCGATCAGGTTCGACGGTCGGTGGGGGACGGAGGGGGCAGGGGTCGGGGGGCAGGGGTCAGCAGAACGTTCCCGTCCTGACCCCTGCCCCCTAGCCCCCGACCCCTGGCGTCGGCCACCCTCTCAGCCCGGCTCCCCGAGCTCCCGTTCCGAGGGTCTTCGGTTGTCGGTCGGGAGCCTAGCGAGGGAGGGTGGGGGCTGTCAAGGAGGGGCGGTGATACACTCCCAAGCACCTCGCCCACCCCGGCGTTTCGACCATGCGCGACAGTACCGGCAGCGACGTGGAGTTCGGAGATGACCGTCAAGACGCTGATGACCGCCGACGAATTGCTCCGCATGCCGCATGACGACATGCGGTACGAGTTGATCGAGGGGGAGTTGATCCAGATGTCGCCCGCGATGCCGGAGCACGGTTGGCACGGCGCCGAACTCGTGCTGTCGATCGGCGGATACGCGAAACCGCGCCGGCTCGGCGTCGTCTTCGATTCCCGCGTCGGGTACAAGTTCGGATCGAACCCCGACACCGTGCTCGAACCGGACGTGTCGTTCTTTCGGACGGAACGCTTACCGCCACGCAAGGACTGGAAGACGTTCTTTACGGTTCCCCCGGACATCGCCGTCGAAATCCTCTCTCCTTCCGAGCGGCGGGCGCACGTCAACAAGAAGATCGGCATCTACCTGGGTGCCGGTGTGCGGCTGTTGTGGCTCGTCGATCCGCGCAAGCGCGTCGTGACGGTCTATGCGCCGGGTCGGGATCCCATCGTCCTCCGGGAGTTCGATATGCTCGACGGCGAGGACGTGTTACCGGGATTCCGTTTGCCACTCGGGGACCTCTTCGGCGGAGCCGACGGCGATCATGGCGCGAACGGCGCCGGCGGCATCGCCTGATCGGTCGGGGACCGCGCGATCAACGGATGGGAGAACCGGTGGTCATGAATCTCCACGTTGTGTCCGTCCCCTGTGTCGAGGCGACTCCGACTCTTTCGGGTCGAGCGGCGGGATTGGCGGCGGCGGCCGACGCGTACGCTGCGGCTGGTCTGCTCGACGAGCTCGCGGGGAACGGGGTGATGGTCACCGGGTCGGCGCGTCCGGTTCTCGATTCCGCCGAGGTGACGTCCGATCCGGTCACGAACCTCGGGCGGTACAACGCGCTGGTGGCCGGGGCAGTGGCGGACGGGGTGGCGGCGGGGGCACGGCCGCTGCTGCTCGGCGGGACCTGCAACCATCTGATCGGGATGATGGCCGGGTTGCAGCGGGGGTACGGACCGACGAGCCGGACCGGGTTGGTCTGGTTCGACGCGCACGGCGACTTCAACACGCCGCGGACGACGCATTCGGGGATGCTGGGCGGGATGCCGGTGGCGGTGGCGGCCGGGCTGTGCCACGGTCCGTGGCGGGAGTTGGCGGGTCAGACGGTACCGTTGCCGACGGATCGGATCGTGATGGTCGACGTGCGCAATCTCGATCCGGAAGAGGCGACGTTGATCGCGGCGACCGACGTGACGGTGACGCGCTTCGGCGAGGACGGCGGGACGGACGGGATCGCGGCCGCGGTCGAGGGGTTGGCGTCGCGGGTCGATCACCTCTACCTCCACGTCGACGCCGACGTGCTCGACGCGAGCGAGCAGCCGAACCATCCGACGGCGGAACCGAACGGACCGAGTCTGGCCGCGACCAATGCGGCGCTGGGGCGGGTGATGGCGACGGGGCTGGTCCGCGCCTTCGGCGTGGTCTCGGTCAACCCGACCGGACCCGACGGCGCGATCTCACTGCGCTCGGCGGTGGCGATGCTGCGAGCCGGAATCGCCGCCTGGGCGGAGGCGGAGGCTCGCGTATAATCGGGCGAGGCATCAGTCGTCAGCGATTCGTCTCAGGTCTCAGGCCCCAAGTCCCAAGACGGATCGCCTTGTGACTTGAGACGTGAACCTTGTGACTCCGTTAGGGGAGCGGGTGTGGCGCACGATCTGCGGAAGTTGCTCGACTACATCGTGCGAAGTTATGTCGTGCACGATGATCTCGTCGGGATCGACCTCGAGGCGTCGGCGAGCGATCGCGGCGAGGCGATCGAAACCGACAAGCGGCGTGCGGTCCAGCGGGAGGTCGAGCGCGCCGACCAGCTGTCGGGGGCGTTCAGCCGTGGTCTCGCCCGTGCCCGCGCCCACCCTGGTGAGTTGGTGCTCGACGACCGCAATCCGGAGGAGAACCAGGAGGCGGATGCCCTGATCGGGTTTCTCGTCAGCCACCACCTGGCGACGTCGCGCACGGAAGAGACCGAGCCGATGCACTATCGCTATCACGTCGTGATCGATTGGGACAAGCTCGAGGCGACCGCGAAGGCGGCCGGGATCGACCTCGATCAGGCGCTGCGACGGGTCTCGGTGTAGCTGCGCGCGTTCACCGCTACGGGAGATCGAACGACACCGTGACCGCCACGCCGAACCGGGCGGAGGAGTCCGCGCTTGACCTCGCCATGACGGCGGGGCAAGAGGTCGCGCCGGAGACCGAAGTCGGCGAGGCGGCACCGGGCGAAGACAACCCGGAGCGGCTGGCTGAGGCGCTCGGGTTGAGGTTCCGCGACATCGAGGTGCTGCGGCAGGCGTTGACGCACCGCTCGGTCGTCCACGATTGGGCGGGCGCGGTGACGGGGTTGCCGGCGCCGCTTTCGAACGAACGCCTGGAATTCCTGGGCGATGCGGTGCTCGGGTTGGTGGTGGCCGAGGACTTGTTCGCGCACTTTCCGGAGGCGACCGAAGGAGATCTCACCAAGCGGCGGGTGGCGTTGGTGCGGGCCGAGCAACTCGTGCGGTGGGCGCGGGAGATCAACCTGGCCGATTACCTCTACCTGGGACAGGGAGAGCGCGTCACCGAGGGGGCGCGCGACCGGATGCTGGCCGGCGCCTTCGAGGCATTGGTCGGGGCGATCGCGCTCGATCGGGGGATGCGGGAGGCGCGGCGGTTTCTGCGGCGGTTTCTCCGGCGGGATCGCGAGCGCATCCTGGCCGAGCACGAATCGGCCAATCCGAAGGGGCGCCTCCAGGAGGTCTTGCAGGAGCGCTTCCGGCTTGCCCCGGCGTACCGCATCTTGCGGATCGAGGGACCGGCGCACGCCCGCGTGTTCACCGCCGAAGTCTCGCTGGCCGGGCGACCGCTGGCGACCGGAATCGGTGTCAGCAAGCGCGATGCCGAGCAGGCGGCGGCGAGCGCGGCGCTGGCGGACCTGCCGCCGGTGACGGGCGACGATGCCGGATCGGGCACGTCCGATCCGCCGGACGTGGGACAATAGTCCGGCAACATTCCGTTCGTCTTCGCACCACCGGCACGGATCGCTTGTCGCTTGCAAATCCGGGAGGTTCGCGGTGGGTCGGCTGTACGATCAACTGACCGTGTTCGGCGGCAACTCCAACCCGGCATTGACGGACGAGATTTGCGAGTACATCGGGATTCCGCGCGGGCGGGCGGAGGTGTTCAAGTTCAGCAACGACAACACGTTCGTGCGGATCGGCGAGAGTGTGCGGGAGAACGACGTCTTCGTCGTGCAGTCGTTTGCCGAGCCGGTCAACGACTCGATCATGGAACTGCTGATCATGCTCGACACGCTGAAGCGGGCGTCGGCCGGGCGGGTGACGGCGGTGATCCCGTACTTCGGGTACGGGCGGACCGACAAGAAGGACCAACCGCGGGTGCCGATCACGGCGCGGCTGGTGGCCAAGCTGGTCGGGGTGAGCGGGGCCGATCGGGTGCTGACGGTCGATCTCCACGCCGGGCAGATCCAGGGGTTTTTCGACATCCCGGTGGACGAGATGAGCGCGATGTCGCTGACGGCCGAGTATTTCGAGGACAAGCGGCTGGATGTCCCGGTGGTCGTCTCGCCGGACCTCGGGAACACGAAGCGGGCGCGCAATTTCGCGGAGCGGTTGGATGCGCCGCTGGCGGTGATCGAGAAGCGGCGGGTCGGGAATGCCGACCGCTCCGAGATATTGAACCTGATCGGGTCGGTCGAGGGACGGCAGGTGGTGATCGTCGACGACGAGATCGACACGGCGGGGTCGATTTCGCAGGCGGCGGAGTTGTGCTTCGACCACGGCGCGGCCGAGGTCTACGCGACCTGCGTCCACCCGGTGTTCTCGGGGCCGGCGGCGCAGCGGTTGCAGGCGAGCCGGATCCGCGAGGTGGTGGTGACGAACACGATCGCGTTACCGCCGGAGAAGCGAATCGACAAGCTGACGGTCTGCTCGGTGGCGCCGTTGCTGGGAGAGACGATCCAGCGCATCCACGCGGGGGCGAGCGTGTCCGCGGCGTATCGGACGGCGGAGACGGTGCCGCTGCGATAGCCGGTAGCCGGTAGCCGGTAGGAGTCTGGGTTCGGTGCGGGTGGGCACCGACGGGACCCGTGCGTCGCTCCCACCGACGGGCCCTCACCCCCTGCCCCCTCTCCCGGTGCGCGGGAGGGGGGAGGGTTGCCACGGGGCAGGGTGCTTCTTCGGGGCTGGTGAGGGGCGCTGGGGACGGGCGGGACGGTCCGGATCGTGATGACCGGGATCAGCCGGGCGAGAGCTACGCCCTGCCCAGGCCCGCACGCTCCGCCCGTGTGCCGCTTGGTAGGGGGGATTAGATCATATTTTCTGATTTGTCAATAGCCTTGCGCGAACCGTTTCGTGCCTAAACTTACGGAGGACCGCTCGTCACGGACCTCCTTGACAGATGTGCGCGGTCAGCAGTTGCAGGGCGCGCATCCCACGTGTCGGGCCGTGTCGGGGCGCCGATCGCCGTCCGAGCCTGGGGGCGCAGGCGGTGGAGCAGCAGGAACTCCTCGACGCCGCTGACGCGCAGGATCGCCTTGACCAGGCGCGGCAGGGGCAGCTCACCGGATGAGCGGCGGAGCAACTCGGGGTCGGTCAAGACCTCGGTGTGCCCCCGGTAGGTCAGCGCGGCCCCGCCCTGGGCGCGGACGTTGCGGACCCAGTCCGTGTCCGCGCCGTAGGTCAGGGCGATCAGGAAGCCGTCGCCGAGCGGGAACGCCATGAGCGGCGTGCGGTACCGCCTGCCGGAACGGCGCCCGACGTGGGTCACGACGGCGAAGGGCGGGATCCGGCCGGCGAACATCCCCGTGACGCGATTGGTGGCGCGGCGGTTGACCGCGCGCAGGAACGAGGGCAAGGGCATCCCGCACCTCCTGAAGCGACGCCGCCTCGGGCTACGTTGCCCGCGGGACCATCCGGCCCACGAAGCGAATCCAGACGACCTTGCCCGCGCCGTCCCGGACGAAGTCGGTGTAGACCGACAGCCCCACGAAGTCGAAGGTGGCCAGGTCATCGCCGACGAACCGTAGCGGCGAGTCGACCGCGGGCACGGTCTGTCCGGGCAAGAGCTCCGCCAAGCGCAGGGTCCCGTCCTCCTCGCGGATCCGGATCGTTCCCCCGTTTTCGGGGAGGTCGTATTCGCCGGCGTACTCGGCCAGCCGTGCCGGCGGCAGCGGGACCGGCGTCGTCGTCGGGCGAGGCAGCCCCAAGAACCTCTCCAGCGCCCAGTCCGTGGCCTCGATGTCGAGGATGGCGCCGGCGTCCGCGTTGGTCAGCACCGTCACCGCGAACCCGCGCGCGGGAACGAGGCAGAGGTTGGATTGCTGACCGTTGGTCCCGCCGGGATGGGAGACGATCGTCACCCCGCCTCGTCTCTGGAGCTGCCAGTTGACCCCAACGTTGTCGACGACGAGTTGGGGGACGGTGCCACCCGGCCCGAGCGGCGTCCGCATCCGCCTCAAGCCTTCCGGACTCAGGACCCGCGTGCCGCTGACCGTCCCGTCGCCGAGGTGGAAGTGCGCGTAGCGCAGTTCGTCGCGGAGGCTGGCGACGAGACCGCCGGCCGGGTTGACAAAACGCGGCAGCGCCCACGGCGCGCGCACGACCGGCGCCCCGGCCGGGTCATCCGGCGGCGCGCCGTGGCCGACCGCGAACGCCTCCGTCATCATCTGCTCGGGAAAGAAGGTGGCCCGCTCCATCCCCAACGGTTTCAGGACGAGCTCGGTCACGGCCGCCTCGTAGGTCTGGCCGGTGACGGCCTCGATCACCCGCCCGGCCAGGCAGACCGCCCCGTTGTTGTAGCTGAAGAACTCCCCAAGGGGGGTGACCTGCGGCAGATCGGCCATCCCGTCGACGTAGCGGGCGAGGGCGTCGTCGCCGTCGCCCGTCTCCTGGCTGAGTGCGTCGTCGTACCAGCCGGCGGTGTGGGTGACCAGGTGGCGCAGCCGCACCTCCGCGGACACGTCGAGGTCGGCGACCCGGAAGTCGGGCAGGTACGCCCGGACCGGGGTCTCGAGGTCGAGCTTTTCTTGCTCGATCAACCGCATGATGGTGGTGGCGGTGAAGGTCTTGGTCGTCGAGCCGATCTGGAACAGGGTGTCGGTGTCGATCGGCAGCGGGTGGTCGACGTTGGTGACCCCGAAGGCTGCCGTGTGGTCCCGGTCGCCGGCGATCAGGCCGACCGCGACGCCGGGCACCTTGAGCTCGGCCATCCGCCGGGCGACGAAGGCGTCGAACTCGGCGAAGAGGTCGTCGGTGTCGCCGCCCGGCGGGGGCGTGGCCGGTCCGGTCTGCGCCGCCGCCAGGCGCTGCCTGCCGGCGATCGGCGCCGCGACCGCCGCCGCGCTCCCGGCCAACGTGGCCCCGAGAAAAGCGCGGCGCGAGAAGTGCCGCGTCGGCACGCGGTTCGGACGGGGATCGTTCTGACTGGACACGGACGCATTCATTGTCGTCTCTCCCGGGGCGTGTCTGCCCGCTCGGCCCCCGCGGTGACGGGGGCGACGGTTCACGGTCATCGAGCGTCGCCCCTCAACCGCCGGAGGGGTTTGACGACGAGGAGGGCGGCGCCGGCGGCGAGCACGACCCCGGCGACCAGGAGGCCGCCGGCGACCCAGGGCAGGGAGGGCTGGGTGACCAGCGACTCCGCCTTGCCGTTCACCGATGGCGATCCGTCGGCGTTCATGACGACCAGGACCTGGTCGCCGGGCTGCTCCCGCGCGTCGAATTCCAGCGTCTGGCTGCCCGTGCCGGTGGTCTGCACGGTCCACGGAACGGCGCCGGCCGGTGGGCCGGCGGGCGCCTGCCCGTCGTGCTGGGTGTACGTGACGCGGTAGTTGGACGCACCGTGGACGGTCACGTGCCGGACGTCGCCCAGGTAGCGCGCCACGTCGTCCGACCGTGCCATGCCCACGAACACCGGGGTGGTGTCGTTGCTCGGGGTCACGCGGATGCGTACCTTGTCCACGGTGCCCAACGCGTAGGTCTGGCTGCTCCAGTCTGCCGGCTCGGTGACCACGGCGTAGCTGTCGGTCTCGTAGGTGCCGTGGCCCAGCGACAACCAACCACCGTCGCTGGTCGCCTCGGTGAGCAAGTACCCGCCGGCCGCGATGAGACCGAGCGAGCACAGGACGAGCGCGCTTCCGGCCAGCACAGAGAGGACGCGCCGAAGGGGCCACTCGGCAGGCTGTTGGCCGATGCGGGCAGGCATGTTGAAGTCACGGCTCAGGGTTGCTTTCATGATTTGTCCTCCTTGCCGTCTTCGGCGTCGCATGAGTTGCGCCCGTCGCCCGTCGCCGCGACGACGAGTGCCCGCGTGCGCCGGCGGGGATCGGACCGGTCGCGTGTTCGGCTTGGGGCGGGGTGCATGGCCGCTCCTGGGCAATCTCGCTCAGTGAACGGAGGCGGTGCTTGCGGCGACGACGTCGGTCGGGATCGCCGGCGACCGTGCCGCCGCCACGATCGCGGCCAGGCCCTGCCGCAGACTCGGGTAGCGCGGAGTCCAGCCGCTTGCCTCCTTGAACAGACGGTTCGAGACGCGCACGCTCCGGCCGATCGCTTCGTCGAGCGCGCCGAGCGGTTGGTCCAGGGCGGCGGGTTTCGGCCGCGTCAACTGCCGGCGTCCGACCGCCCACGCCAGCACCTCCGCCTCCTGGTCCCGGCGCAACGGTTCGTCGTCGACGAGGTCGTAGACGCCGGCGGGCACGCCCTCGATCGCGGCGAGGAAGGCCGTCGCCGCGTCGACCGCGCAGATCCACGACTCGTAGGCGTCGCCGCGGCCGGTGACGGGGGCGATTCCCTGCCGCGCGCTGCGCAGGAGAGCGACCGTGGACGGGCTGTCCGCGCCGTAGAGTCGGCCGAGTCGCAGCACCACCCCGCGCCGGCCGGCGCCGCTGAACCGGGCGACCTCCCGCTCCGCGTCCAGGTCGGACAGCAGCGTGCGCGGCGGATCGACCGGGGTGCGGGCGTCGACCCAGGCATCGCCGCGGTCGGGATAGACGAAGACGACGCTGGGGTAGACGACGGTGTCGACGTCCGCCGCCAATGCAGCATCGACCAGGTGGCGCGTCCCCACGCGCCGGATCCAATCGTTCTCCTGCCAGCTCTGGATGTCCTGGGCGGCCGGAGGCGCGGGGATCTTGGAGGCGAGGTGCAGGACGGCGTCGCACCCCGCGACGGCGCTCCGGAGCGAGGCGGGCGCGACCAGATCGGCCCGGACCGGCAGCGCGCCCAACGCCCGCAGCCGCTCGTCGTGCTCCGGGGAGGTCGCCATCCCGCGGACGGTATGCCCCGCGGCGATCAGCACCGGAACCGTTGCCCGTCCGAGCACGCCGGTTGCCCCGGTCACGAACACGTTCATCACGATCTCCTTCCTGGCGCCCACGCGCCGGCTCAACCCTCGTCGCAACGAGGGCCACGATTCTTTGACCGCGGATGGGGAAAGGCGATTAGCGCGGCACCGGTCCCGTGAGCGCGTTCATGACGAGGTCGACCAGCGTCTCCAGATCAGCGGGTGACGGCGCCCGCGGTTCACCGCCCGGCGCGAGCAGACCGTCGAACACCAGGCGGGTCACGAGGGGGCCGAGGAAGAGGAAGGCCGCCGCCCGCGCGTCGGTCGGCGCGATGACGCCCCGCTCCTGTGACCGCCGGAAGAGGTCCTCTACCGCCGCGAATGTCCGTTCGGGCACGCGCTCGCGGTAGAGCGCCCCGAGTTCGGGGAACCGCGACGCCTCGGCGATCGTGATCCGCACGAGCGCCAGGTAGTCCGGTAGGAACATCACCGCGCTGACGCGGGTGGCGAGGTCGGCGAGCAATCGCCGCAACTCGGCGGCGCTCGCGGGCTCCGCCCCATCGAGCACGGCGAGGGGCGAACTCTCCGGCCGATCGAGGGTGAGGCGACCGAGTACGTCGGCGAAGATCGCCTCCTTACCCGGGTAGTAGCGGTACAGCGTCTCTTTCGAGACCCCCGCCGCCGTCGTGATCGCGTCGGTCGTCGTCCCGGCAAACCCGTGGGCAAGGAAAAGCCGCTGCGCCGCCTCCCGGATCGCTTCCTGCCTCGTTCCCCGTCCGCGTGGCGGCGCCTTCGTCTCGTCGCTCATCCGG
>DATBFX010000137.1:0-6688 GCA_036558305.1 Thermomicrobiales bacterium
CCTGTAGCGATAGACGACGCCGTTCTCACCGGTCACCTCGATGACGGCGTCCGGCTTGACGTCGGCGAGGTGAAAGAAGACGCCCTCCGGAATCCCCCAGTAGTTGAGGTGTCCGGCCATCACCACGTTGCCCGGCACGCCGAGTTTCGCGGTGTCCTTGTACCAGGCCACCTTGTCGGCGGTCGTCGGGTCTTGCAGACCGCCATCGACGATCTCCAGCGTCTCCGTCTTCGCATCGATCCCGACCGACGCGATGCGGAGCGAGACCGGCTTCGTCGCAAAGCCGACCGGCGGGGTCAGGCGGCTGTCGAAGAACCACGGCCAGCCGTTTCGCACGGGAGCCGGATCACCGGCCGGGCTGACGGGCGCATCGTGCGCGGTCGGAGCGGTCGCGGCACCGGGAGCGACACCGGTGTTGGGGAATTTCTTCGGCGGCTTCGGCTTGGTGTTGACACCGCAGTTGTAGACCGTGACCGTCGTCTCCTCACCGGCGCCGACGACGAGGTAACCGTTCTTGTCGGTGTGATCGGCGACGGCATAGCACCAGGTGCCGCCGATCTCGTCGATCTGGTAGGTGCCCGCTTGCAAGCCGTACCACGAGAGGTAGCCGCTGCCGTCGGTCGTGCCCTGGGCAACCTCGACCCAATCGCTGCCGTTCCAGACCGTTAGGGAGAAGCCGGCGCCGCCCTCGTAGATCTGGCAATCGTCGGAGGAGACGAAGACCGTGCCCTGGCAATACTCCTTGACGATCGTCACCGTCCCGCCCGGAACCTCGGGCACGTTGTACCAGTAGCAGGTGACGTGGTCGCCGGGCGCGACGTCGATCCCCAACACGGTGCCGACCAGGAGCGGATAACCCTGGATCTGCTGCGTGCTGCTCCCCTCGCAGGAGAGGACGAAACTGTAGTCCGTCCCCGCGGGGACGTTTTCGCTAACTTCCCACGGGTGCCAGGCGAGACCGTCGAACGTCACGGTGCCCTCGCCGCCGTCACCGGTCACGCCCTGCTCGTGCTCGCCCTTGCCGTCGAGTTCGAACCCGATGCCGTTCGTCAGGTTCGGGCAATCGACCGATGGATCGGCACCCGGCGCGTTGAGGTCGTAACCCGGCACGCAGGTGTACTTGACGATCGTGATCGTCACGTCGTCGGTCGGCACGTTGAACCATTCGCAGTGCAGGGTGTGGTACCCGGTCAGATCGACCTGGATCGTGCCGTCCTGTACGTCGATTTGCGGGCCGTCCGGGCTCCACGACGCATCGTCGAGGAAGCAGAGGACAACCGGCTGGCCGTACCCGGACGGGATGTCCTCGGTGATCGAGACGTTCCCCGGCGCGACACCGCTCCAGCTCACCTTGCCCGGACCGGCATCGCCCGTCGTCCCGGTCTGGGTCGCGTTGCCCGAGTCGGTGAGGGTGAAGTCGACGCCGTCCATCGGCACACCGGCGCAGGAGACCGAGAGATCGGCAACCGACGCGTTGTCGGCATCGAACCCCTGCGGGCACTCGTACTTGTCGATCGTGACGGTGGGGTCGTCGCTCGGCACGTTGAACCAGTGGCACCACAGCGTCTGGCTCGACGCCAGCACCGAGAAGATCTGGCCGTCGGCGGACAAATCCATCGGCGCGTAGTCTTCCGGCTCGCCATCCTCGTTTGCGGCGAGCGCGCAGTAGACGACCGGCTGGCCGTACCCGTCCGGGATCTCTTCGGTGATGAAGTACTCGCCGGCGTCGAGCCCGCCGAAGACGACCTTCCCCTCGTCGACCGGGCCCGTCGCATCCGACAGGTTCGTCGGGCCGCCGTCGGTGACGTCGAAGGTGACGCCGTCCTGCCACTCGCCGCAACCGGCGGCCAATCCATCGGGATCGGCGTCGTAGGCGTCGAACCCTACCTGGCAGACGTGCTTGTAGATCACGATGCTGTTGTCGCCGCTGTTGTCGCCGGCGTAGGGGATGTTGAACCACTGGCAGGTAAGCGTCTGGTCCACATCCAGGTTGGACGAGACCGTCGATTCGTCCACCGACATCTCGTCGAGATTGCCGTCGACTCCCTCGGCGTCGATCGAGCAGAACACGCGTGGCGTCGCGTACCCATCCGGCAGTTGCTCGGTGACCGTCGTCTGACCGGCCGGCAACCCATCAAGATACGCCCCGCCCGAACCGTCGGTGTTGATCGCGGTCGTCCCGCCGTTGCTGTCGCCGACGAGGAACCCGACATCGCCGAGGGCACCGCAGTTCGCGTACAGCCCGTCCAGGTCCGAGTCGACCGCGTCGAAACCGTCGGGGCAGGCATATTTGACGATCGCCACTGCCGCCCCATTGCGTACCGGTTCGGGGACATCCACGGGGGCACCATCCGCCGGCTCGATCGGCACTTCTTGATCGTCGATCAGGTTCGGATCGACGGTGTCGATCTGGCTCGCCTCAGGATTGACCGCCTGATCCAGCACGATCGGGTCGCCATCGTTCGCCGCCGAAACCGTCCCCGTGCCGACGAGCGGCAGCAACGCCATCGCGAGCATGCAGGCGATGAGCCCGACGTGCATGACCCGAGTCACCGACGAACGTGGAGATCGCTTTGGAAATCGCTTCTGGAACATCGCTCTTCCTCTCCGATTAGGTCAACAATCCAAACAACCAAACGCCCTTAGCTCGTCCTCGCCTCAACCGCCCGGCGAATCGGACGCGTCGCGACGAGATCGAGCATGAGCACGACGACGAACCACAAGAGGGCCATCACATACGCGTAGTCCACGCTTCTGACTCCTTCCAACACGACCGTTTGATCCCTTACGCCCGATCCTTTCGGGCACGCTGACATCTTGCCCCCGGCGAATCCTGGGGACATCTGTGCAATCACGCAAAACGTCGGCGCGGTGCCGGCGACCGACCTAAGTGGAACCACGTAGTGCCGGCAAGACACGAGTACGTCGTCGCTATCGAAAGGGCATCGCGCGATGGGCGGCAACGGGGACCGTCACGGACCTCCATACTGCTCTCTACCGGTGTGCGAAACTCGCCGGTAACGCGACGGCGAAACGGCAAATCTCACAGGTGCCCGGGCGGCGCGTTCTGATTCTTGTTGGCCCGCACACGACGCCGTCACAAAGGCACTGGAACGGTCGATGCTGCTCGCGGTCTCGACAACTCATCGCCCCGCGACCGACCTGGGTTATCTGCTTCACAAGCACCCCGGTCGCGTTCAGTCGTTCCCGCTCAATTTCGGTCAAGCCCACGTCTTCTACCCGGAGGCGACGGACGACCGCTGCACCGCCGCCCTCCTCCTCGACGTCGATCCGATCGGTCTCGTCCGCCGCGACGGTCGCCGAGGCGGTTTCGTCCTCGACCAGTACGTCAACGACCGCCCCTACGTCGCCTCATCGTTCATGAGCGTCGCCATCGGCGAGGTCTACGGCAGCGCGCTCGCCGGTCGCAGCCGCGAGCGGGAGGAACTGGCGACTCGGCAGATTCCGCTCACCGCCCACCTGTCCGTCCTCCCCTGCCGGGGCGGCGAATCGCTCCTCCGCCGTCTCTTCGAACCGCTCGGCTATACCGTTGTCGCCCGGCGGCACTCCCTCGACGACCGCTTCCCATCGTGGGGTGCGAGTCCCTACTTGACCGTCGATCTTTCGGCCACCGTCCGGCTCAGCGAGCTGCTCGTGCACCTGACCGTCCTCATTCCCGTCCTCGACGACGACAAGCACTACTGGGTTGGAGAGGACGAACTCGAAAAACTCCTGCGCCGCGGCAAGGGCTGGTTGGAGACCCATCCCGCGCGCGATCTGATCGTCGAGCGGTACCTGAAGCGAAAGCGCGGTTTGGTGCGGGAGGCGATCGCGCGCCTTGCCGGCGACGAAGAAACCGATCCGGATCAGGCGGCGGAGGCCCGCGATCAGGAAGAAGAAGCGGTCGAACGGCCGATCAATCTCCACGAGCGCCGGCTCGAAACCGTCGTCGATGTGCTCGCCCAAAGCGGCGCAACCCGCGTCCTCGATCTGGGATGCGGCGAGGGCAAGCTGATCCGCCGTCTGCTCGACGTTTCCCAGTTCCGGGAGATCGTCGGCGTTGACGTGTCGCTCCGAACGCTGGAGATGGCGGTGCGCCGTGTCAAAATCGACCAGGCGCCGGCCAAGGGGAGAGTCACCCTGCTTCAGGGCTCCCTCACCTACCGCGACCGCCGGCTGGAAGGCTACGACGCGGCGGCCGTCGTCGAAGTGGTCGAACACCTCGATCCATCCCGCCTCGCCGCCTTCGAGCGCGCCCTTTTCGAATTCGCCCGCCCGCGAGTGGTCGTCGTCACGACTCCAAACGCGGACTACAACACGCTTTTCCCCGGTCTCCCGGCCGGCCGCCTCCGCCATCGCGACCACCGTTTCGAGTGGTCGCGTGCGGAGTTCGGCGCGTGGGCCAGCGGGGTTTCCGACCGGTTCGGCTACGGAGTACGGTTCGAGGGCATCGGCCCGGAGGACGCGGTGCACGGCGCGCCAACGCAGATGGCGGTGTTTGTCCGAACTGGGGCGAACATCTCGTAGAGCTGCCCGCGATGAAGCGTCCGGAGACTCATGGAAATGATTCATGAAGTTGTCGACATTGATCACTGGAAGAGAGTATTCCCTTTAGACATGCTTCGACAGCAAGCCCGAACCAAAGCCCTTTCTCTCACCCGTAAGCACCCCGACCGGTTTCCCGACGAAGCGTCCATCGCCGAGGAAGCACTTGCTTTCGAACCGATTCCCGGTTCTGGATCAATTTCCAGTCCATACCATCTCGCGATCCTCGAGCAAGTGCGCCTGGAAGCGTCCAAGATTCTTGATCCCGACAACTGCGTGGCCGTTGACACCTTTGCATTTGCGCTGGGCGAATCAGATCGCCGTGAAGTGACGAAGACTGGAGGGCTACCGTATTGGCCCGCCACCGATCCGTGGCCGGCTATCGAGGGTGAGCCGGCACAGTTCCTGGCCCAGCTTTCGTTCCTGGATTCGCATCACTGCGTACCTGATCTCCCAGGCGACGTGTTGCTCGTGTTTGGTCACCAGACATGGACAGAAGTCGATGATTGGGACGGTTGGCGACCGGATTTGATTTTTGTCTGGCAGGAGGTTCGGGACCACGCTTTGATCGCGACTGATCAGGTTTCGACCGCCGGACGCAGCCTTCTCGCTTTTTTTGGAGCGATACATCGCACATTCGATTATCCCAAGGGCATCGAGGAGATGAACCAGATACCACGCTGGAGGAACGGGGCGGTGGCGAGTGGTACGAAAATCGGCGGAGTTCCTCCGAGCGGACACTGGCCGTACTTCCAGGGCGCTCGATACATCGGTTCGATCGGTTCCATTGATCCGGTTTTCGGTCGTCCGTGGCCCTTCCTAAACGTCGAACCACCGATCGCAACCATGCGCGATGCCATGCGCATCCACAACCGCTTGACGTGGAATGACTTCGGCAGGCTTGATTTGTACTTCGACGGCCAGCGGGTCCTCTACAGAATTGAGAACGGATGACGACCACGGCGCAAGCAAGCACAACACCACTCACCATCCCCACCCCCTCCCTCGTCCTCCTGATCGGCGCCTCCGGATCGGGGAAATCGACCTTTGCCCGCAAACACTTCTTACCGACGGAGGTCATCTCATCCGATACCTGCCGCGGTCTCGTCTCGGACGACGAGAACAGCCAAGACGCGACCGCGGATGCCTTCGACGTGCTGCACTCCATCGCCGCCAAGCGACTCAAGCGCGGTCGCCTGACCGTGGTCGACGCCACCAACGTTCAACGCGACGCGCGGGCGCCGCTCGTCCGCCTGGCGCGCGAGTACCACGTGCTGCCGGTCGCGATCGTCCTCAATCTGCCCGGCCGGATCTGCCGTGAGCGCAACCTCGCGCGGCCGGACCGCACCTTCGGCCCGCACGTCATCCACCGCCAGACCGAAGCCCTCCGCCAATCGCTGCGCGATCTGAGTCGTGAGGGATTCCGGCACGTCCACGTCCTCTCCTCACCGGAGGAGATCGACGCCGCCACGATCGTCCGCCAACGCCTCTGGGTCGACCGCCGCGATGACCACGGTCCTTTCGACATCATCGGCGACGTCCACGGCTGTTTCGACGAACTCCAAGACCTGCTCGACGACCTGGGCTATGACGTCGATGCCGTCACATGTGACTCCGGCGAGGTGCGCTACGACGTGCGACCTCCCGCCGGACGGACCGCGATCTTCCTCGGCGACCTCACCGACCGCGGTCCGAACAGCGTCGACGTCCTCAAGCTGGTGATGGACATGGTCGCGGCGGGACACGCCCTCTGCCTACCCGGCAACCACGACGACAAGCTGCTCCGGAAACTGCAGGGCCGCAACGTCCGCGTCGCACACGGTCTGGCCGGTACCCTGGAGCAACTCGACCGGGAATCGCCCGCGTTCCGGGCCCGCGTCGCCTCCTTCCTCGACGGTCTGGTCAGCCATTACACCCTCGACGACGGCAAACTCGTCGTCGCCCATGCCGGTCTCAAAGAGGAGTACCAGGGACGCGCTTCGAAGGCGGTCCGCGACTTCGCCCTCTACGGCGACGTCACCGGCGAATCGGACGACGAGGGCTTCCCGATCCGCGGCGATTGGGCGGCCGGCTACCGCGGCGCGGCGATGGTGGTCTACGGTCACTCCGCCGTCGTCGCACCGGAATGGCTCAACAACACGAT
>DATBFX010000138.1:0-10976 GCA_036558305.1 Thermomicrobiales bacterium
CCGTGCTGGTCGATCCCGGAGTCGCGGATGGCGTCGAGCCAGTCGACGCCTTGCAGATCGCGTGCCGGCACCTGCCAGGTGAGCACACCGCCATCGGCGGGATAGACCGCGTAGGTCGGCCGCGTGCCGGCCTGCTCCCACCGGTACTCGGGATCGGCGGCGACGAGCGCGTCGAGAACCGCCGCCACCGAACCCGCGGGGAGGACGACGTCGAACCGGGTCTGACCCCAGTCGATGCTCCCGTCCGCTCGCCGCGTTGCCTGCTCCGGCACGAGGGGGACCTGCTCGAAGCAGAGCGGAATCCCCCGATCGCGCAGCGCCTGCACGGCCTCTTGCATCGTGACGTTTGTCAGCGGGCGCGCCTCGCCGGCCGCGGCCGCCGCCGCTCCTCGGTTGGTCTCCATCGGTCCTCCGGTTTCTGGCGCGATCCGCGCGCCGGCAGGCGCGCCCGGCCAGGCCGACAGCCAGACGGCCAGCACCGCGATCGGGACGGGGCCGGTCCGTCTAGACCGGCCCCGTGTATGGCTGAACACTCGGTATGCCATTGACCTTGGTCTCGACCTCGTACCCGCCGGTCGCCTTCGCCCGCAGGGTCACGGTCATCGGCACGTCGGCGAACTTGATCCAGGGGCCGGTGCCGATCCGGTAGTGGAGCTGCTGCGGGGTGATCATCACCGCGGGCAACCCCGCCTTCGGCGGGCTGGGCATGAATTTCGTGACATCGATGGCGTTGGTTCCGATATTGTCGTTGATGGTATTGCCGTAGATCGGGGCGGTCCCGCCCGCTCCCCAGGTCAGGGTGCCGAGCGGGACGCCGGCGAAACCGGTGGCGAAGTCGTCGCGCGTGACGCTGACCAGCTCGGCGATGGTGATGTCCGGGGTGATCGTGCCGCCCGATGTCGTCAGCGTGTGGGTGAAGATCGAACCGTAGTAGGTCGGTCCGAGCGATGGGGTGGGACCGCTGACGACCGTGCTGGCGATCGCGGCCGGGACCACCGAGGCCGCCGGCAGGCGAGCGCCGCCGCCGCCGCGGCCGTTGCACCGTTGCAGGCGGATGCCCGAGCGCAGGGTCGGCATCGCGGTACGGGCGATCTCGGTCGCCGCGTCTTTGGTTTTGCCCCAGATCGACGCGACCGCTTCGATCGCGGAGCGATCGGCGTCTTGCTCCAGGGCTCCGTCCGCCGCATCGTCGCCCTTGGTCATCGGTCCGGCCGTCGCCCCACCCTGTTGCGCAACGTGGGCCAACTCGTGGGCGATCAGCGCATCACCGGTGAGGGTTCCGGGCTGGTACTCCCCCGGGCCAAACGCGACGTCGCGGCCGATCGCAAAGGCGCGTGCGTCGAGACCCGCCGAGAGCTGGGCCGCCCGATCGTCGGTGTGGACGCGGACGTCGGAGAAGTCGCGACCGAAGGCCGATTCCATCTCTGACCGGACGCGACCGTCGAACGCCTCGCCGGTGCCGAGTTGCTGCCGGATCGCCGCCGGATCGTCGGCACGCGGCACGGCGGAACCGCGCCCCTTGCGGAACAGTCCGAAGAAGCGCGAGACGAGACCGGACGTGGTCGTCGGGAATTCGGGCCCGCCGCCGGCACCGACCGCGTTCAGCGCGGCGGTGGTATCCGGCGTGCCCTCTCCGCCGCCGTCGCCGAGACTTTGCCGCAGGTGGGCGCAGACGATCGGGACAACGTCCGCCGCGGTCGCGGCGCCCGCCGCCTCCGGCGCCTGCTGCCTGATCTCGCGTTCCAGGGCGGCGGCGTCGAGACCGGTCAGCGCGGCGAAGCGTTGGTCGACCTCCGATCCCGCCATCAGCGAGGTCGGGAACGACAACGCCGCCGACACCGTTTCGTCGACCGCGGCGCGAAGCTGGGTCAGGAACTCGCTCCTGGTCATCTGGCCCGGACCGGGCGGGGTGCCGTCGTCGACGATCAGACCGGTGGCCGCACCGGCGTCCGGGGCCGACTCCGGTTCTCCCACCGGCGGCTGTTCGGCATCCTGGCGCTGGGCCAGACGCCGGACCACGTGGCGGTTGCCGTGGCTCCGCTGGAGTTGGAGCACACCGGCGCGCTGGCGACGGAGCGCCGTCGGGTGATCGAGACCGGTCGGTGGCAGCGCCGGCGCGATCTCGGCCGTCGCCCCACGCGGCACCCGCTCGGACGCAACCGGTGCGACCGGCTGCTCCGCGGGCCGGCGTTCTCGATCCGGGCGCTCGTGCTGGTTGTCGTGCTCGCTGCTCATGGGACTGCTCTCGGACCGGCGGGGGGAGAAGCCGGGAAGGTTCAAGCAGTGTCCGGGGTGCGCGGGCGGAATGCCAAGTGGGAAGCGGCCGTCCGATTCTGTTCCGGTCGGCAGAGCGTCCGGTCGACAGACGCGCCCGCACGTCGCGACCAGTCTACGCCGATCCGGCCCTCCGTCAACCCCAGGGTCCTCATCCCCGACATCTCCATCCCTGTGGTATCAATCGGGGGTATTCCGCGCGCACGCGAAGCACGGAGGGACAGGTGGTGAGCGTTCAGATCGCGCCGGACATCGGGGCGCGAATCCGCGACAAGGTCGAATCCGGCGGTTACCCCGACGCCGAGGCGGTGCTCCGCGAGGCGATGCAACTCCTCGAGGAGCGCGACCGCAAACGCGCCTGGTTGCTCGAAGCGCTCGCCAAGGGGGAGGAGGGGGAGGCCGTCGAGTTCACCCCGGAACGGGCCGAGCAACTTTTCCAGTCCGCGCGACGCCGCGCGCAGGCCGGAGAGCGACCGAGCCCCGATGTCCTCCCGTAAGCGGCCGGTTGCCCTTTCCCCGCGAGCGGAACTGGACTACGCGGATATCTTGCTCGACAGCCTCCTCACCTGGGGCGAAGCGCAGGCGCGGCGCTACCAGGCCGCGCTCGATCACGCACTCAACCTCTTGGGCGAGTTTCCGGAGACGGCTCCGAGGCGCCTCGACCTTCCGCCCGGATTCCGTGGGCGGTTGGTAGAGCGGCACGTGATCTACTACCGAATCGAACCGGACAGGATCCACGTCAACCACATCCTGCACGAGCGTAGAGAAGTTCGGCTCGAAGATCTCGAATAGGCACCTGGTGGCGATCATCCCCGCCTTATCCCCGCCTCCTCAAACGCCGCCGACAGCACCCGGTACGACTGCGTCGCCGCCGCTAACGCATCGTAGTTGGGCCGGCGTTGGACCATGATGCTGATCTCGACGACGATGTGGCCGTCGTACCCGGCGCGATCCATCGCGCGCAGATACCGCGGGTAATCCATTTCCCCCTCGCCGGGGATGAGGAACTCGTGGTCGGGCGCGATTCCGCGCTCGTCCTTGACGTGGGTGTGGTGGCTGCGGGGAGCGAGTTGGGCGACGGCCGCCTCCATGTCCATCCCCTGGACGTTGAAGTGGCTGATGTCGAAGTGGATCGTCAGCGCCGGCGACTTCACCCGGTCGAGCAACCAGAGCGCATCCTCGGGCCGGCGAAGCGCCGCCCCGACGTGCGGCTCCGCCCCGATCATCACCCCCAGTTGCCGCGCGTGCTCCGCGAGCTCGCCGAAACGCTCGACCAGCGCATCCTTGACGCCGTCCCATTCCTCCCCCGTGCCGCCCGACGTGGTACTGACGGTCAACGTCTCCCCGGGATGCTGGAGTTCGGCGGCCAGGTCGAGGTAACCGCGCAACCGTTCCATGTTCCGGGCGTGCTCGTCCCGATCGTCGGCAAGCAGTGGCGTGTTCCCCGACATCCCGCACAACGCGAGACCGTGGTCGTCGTACAACCGGCGAATCCGCTTCCGCTCCGCCGCATCGAGCCCCGCCGCATCGGTCGACCACCCCGGAATGACCGTCAGCTCCAACCCGTCGAACCCCAGCGCCGCGCAATGCGCGACCGCCACGTCGATCGGCACGAGCGGCATCCCCCAGGTACTGTAGGAGAGGAACATCGGTACCTCCTGTGGGGCGGAAGGCGGAAGGCGGAAGGCGAAAAATGGCCGTACTCCTTCCGCCCTCCGCCTTCCGCCTTCCGCCTCAGACAAGACCAAGATGCTCGTCGATCTCCCGCTGGTACGCGTCGACCGCGGCCGATTCGACCTCGGCGATCGTCACCGGGCGACCGGCGGCATCCGATTCGAAGAGGGCGTAGACGAGGGCGACGGCGCGGCGACCGGCGATGCCGTCGACCTCCGGTTGGGCGCCGGTGCGGATGCAGGTGGCGAACTCGGCGTACTCCAGCGCGATGATCTTGCGGTCGGTCGTCGGGAAGTCGAAGTCGTAGGTCCAGGGTCGCTCGCCACCGAAGATCGCGGCCGAGACCGCATCGAGGCGGTAACTCGGCGCGTAGTCGAGGACGCGCCCGTCGGCGACGTCGGTGCCGTCGTCGAGCGTGAGGCGGACCGGGCGGCCGTTGCGGTCGCCGGGAGCGGCGATCGAACCGCGGGTGCCGAAGACCATTCGGTGGTTGAACGGTTGGCCGTGACCGGCGTAATGGTCCACCCATTGACCGAGGGCTCCGTTGGCGAAGGTGATCAGCCCGAACATCGCGTCCTCGCCGGTCGCCTCGACCGTCGGCGGCAGGTTCGCGGCCCACTTTTCGTACCAGCCGCCGGGACCGGCGGTGTCGCGGCGGACGCGCGTCTTCTCGTAGAGGCGGACCTGTCCGTAGGCGCTGGCGGGGTCGCCGAAGTAGTACTGGAGGATGTCGGCGCTGTGGACACCGGCGTCGAGGGTGAGCGCACCGGTCAGTTTCTGGTGGCGCCACGGGGTGATGAAGAGGGTGTCGCGCCCGCGCACCCCCGTCTCCATGACGAACTGGCGCTCGCCGATCGCGCCGTCGTCGAGGAGGGCGCGGACGAGACGGTTGATCGGATCGCGGCGGTAATTCTCGGCGACGGAGAGGATCCTGCCGTTGCGCTCGGCGGCGGCGAGGATGCCGTTGCAGCCGCGGATCGTCAGCGCCAGCGGTTTCTCGCAGAGCGTATGCAGCCCGAGGTCGAGCAGATCGACGGCGACGCGGTGATGGGAACCGGTGTCGGTCGTGCAGTCGGCGGCTTCCAACCCATCGGTCTCGCGCACCATTGTTGCGGCGTCGGTGAAGACGGCCGGGCGGCTGCCAAGGAGCGCCTGCGCCTCGTCGGCGAGATCCCCCGCGTTTTGCTCGTTGAGGTCGCAGACCGCGACCAGTTCGGTGCTCCGCGGGTCGGCTTTCGTCAGTTCCGCCAACCCCGCCAGGTGCCGCCGCCCCATCCCGCCGCAGCCGACGATCGCCAGCCGGACCGGTTCCGTCATCGCTCCCCCTCCTCCCGCGCGAAGTGCCGGCGCGCATTCTCCGACATCCGGCCGGGAGAGGAAAGCGTGGGGATTGGGCACGCGCACCGATTCGGGGAAGGAGCCCCGGGGGCAGGGATGGCTGAGGCTGGGAGTGGGCCGCTGCCCGCCGGACGCTCCCGCCTACGATAGCCGTACCCGATCGGGAGCGCGTCCTTCGTTTGAAGGACATCGGACGTGCACCACTGCCCGATCCGCGTCCGCCGCCGGTGCGGGACTACGAATCGCCGTGGTCCGCGTCGCCGGCTTCCGTCTCTCCCAGATAGACGTAGGTGCGATCGAACGTCCACTCCGGGATCGCTTCGAGCTCGACGTCGAGGTGCGGATGAAGGGGGTCGATCCGCTTGGTGAGGTGGAGATCGACGACGGCGCGGTCGTCGAGACCGAGGGCGCGGCAGAGGGCATCGAGGGCGATCTTCAAACCGCCGTCGAGGTCGCGCCGGTGCGGGGTCTCGAAGTAGAAGGTCAAATAGACGCCGAGGAATGCTTCCTTGAACGCCTCTTCGGTCTCCGGCAGGAGGTCGCCCGCCGCGCGTAGCCGCGCGACCAGTTTGCCGACGTCGCGCTTGAACGCCTGCGCCTCCTTGCTCAGGACGCGGCGGTTGCCGACGGTGACGTACTGGTTGTTGACTCCGGGTGGGAGCGGCAGGGTCAGGGACAGACTGACCGGCATCGAGTTCGCCATCGGTTCGCACGGGTACGGGGAGACGCGGCGGGGCGGCGAACCAAGTCTACGATCCGCCTCCCCTCCTGGCAAAGGAATCGAGTCCCTACGGTCGGACCTCGATCTCCGCGAGACCGCCGATCTGGGCATCGCCGTTCGGGTTGAGGAAGAAGAAGCGGACGTAACGGGCTTTGGCGCCGATCGCCTGATCCTGCCACGTGCCGGCCGGTGCGTTGCCGAGGTCGGCGACCGTCGTCCAGGTGCGCCGGTCGCTCGAGATCTGAATCTGCCATTGGTCGGCCCCACCGTCGACGCCGAACATCCAGCGAACGCGACCGATCGCCCTGGCCGTACCGAGGTCGACGTAGATGAACGCGTTCTTGGGGGGACCGCTCGCCGGCAGGGTGATCCAAACCGTCGCCGGATCGCCGTCGAAGGCCAGGGTGGTCGCCGCCGAGCCCGCGGAATGACCGGCGCGGACGATCCGGTAGGGACCGGCGGCAGTCGGGGTCGGTGGCACCCGCGTCGGCGTCGCCGTCCTCGTTGGGGTCCTGGTCGGGGTGGCGGTCCGGATCCTGGTCGCGGTGCGGGTGGGCGTCCGCCTCGGCGATTTGGTTGGCGTGCGCGTCGGTGTCCGGGTACGGGTGGTCGTCGCGAGCGGGGTCCGGGTCGGCGCCCGCGTCCGCGTTGCCGTGGCGGACGGGGTTCTGGTCGGAGTGGCGGACCGGGTGCTCGTCGGCGTGAACGTCGGCGTGCCGGTGGCCGTCGCGGTCGCCGTGACCGTCGTCGTTGGCGTCGAGGTCGCGGTTGCGGTGGTCGAGGCGGTCTGGGTCGACGTGGCGATCCGGGTTGACGTCGGCGTGCGCGTTGCCGTCGGTGCCGGCGTCAGCGTCGGGGTCGGCAGTCGCACGGGGTTGGCGAGACCGACGGCGGTGCGTGCCCCTTCGACGGCGTCGAACCACTCGCTCCCCATCTGGCCGGGGATCAGCCAGTTGTCTTGCTCGGTGTAGTACCAGACGTATTCGTCGGTCGCCCGCAAGGCGTTTTCGAGGGTGGTGCGTATGATCTGGGCGTTCATCGGCACGTTGTCGGGGAACGGGCGGTTGTAGGTCGCAAAGGCGATGCCGACGCGCTGCGACCAGACGGCGCGATCGGCGGGCGGAATGAAGGCGCTGTCCGTCTGCGCCGAGGGCATCCCGAATTTGCGCCAATCGTAGGAGCGGTCGAAATCGGTGGGCGTCCGGTAGGTATAGAACTCGCCGCCGTCGATCAGTTGGCCGTTCCCGGCCATCCCTTCCAGCAGACCGACGAAAAAGGGACCGTCGAGGTCGTTCTCGTCGGCCGGACCGGACTGGCGGGCCCGCACCTCGGAGGGGGTCTTCGGTTCGGACAGGCAGGGGCATTGGTAGACGAGCAGGGTGATACCGGGATAGGCGGCGACGATCGCCTGACCGATCTGCCGGCCGCGCAGGCGCGTCTGGTCCTGGTATTCCGCCAGCGAATGGGTCGGATTCTGGTAGTCCTCGGGGTAGTTGAGCCAGTGGCCGAGGTACTCCTCGTTGTCGTAGAAGAAACCGGTGAAACCGGCGTCGTGGGCGGCCCGGGCGTAGTCCGCCCAGTTGGCGACCACGGTTTGCCAGGCCGCGTCGTCGAAGACGTCGCCGGGGTCGTCGATGTGGATTTCGAGGAAGTTGTATCGGAACCGGTGGAAGAGACCCCGAAGCGGGGCAAGCCAGAAGTCGAAGTAGTCGTCGTAGGCCCAGCGGTCGCCACTCATCAGGTACCAACCCGGTGGGATGTTGACCGTCATCCCGTCGAACGGCAACGACTCGATGTCGTCGATGTGGTCGACGATCCAGGGCGTCCGATTCGTGTAGGAAGGTTGCTGGGCGAGGATCAGGCGCGGTCCGCCGCTCGCGACCGCGTTCGGCGGCGACGGTTCTTCTCGCGCGGTCGGCAGCAGTGGGAGACGCACGAGCGCGACCATCAGGCCGACGACGAAAATCCGCCGGGCAGGCCATCGATCCCGACTGCCAGGCACGGCGGATCGTCGCGTCGCCTCGTTCTTCATCTCGTCCCCCGACCGGCCTATCGTCGGCGGGCGCGACCGGCGGCGTCAAGCCGGCGCGCCGGTCGTGGGGGCCTTCGCGGTACTTTGGTACCGAGCGAAAGAGGACCTTTGAACCGGGAAAGTTCGGTGGTGTACGAACGCCATCAGGGCGTACTCGCGTACTGCCCGGTGGAGGCGAGGACGATCATGGCGTGCGGCCGGCTCGATCCCGATGCGACTGATACCGAACGATCTTCACCGGCTCGGTCGTAATCAAGCCGCCCTGCAGCATCTTCTCGATCGTCGGGAGCAATCGCGCCACGTGCTCCTCGTCGTCGATCCATTCCAGCACGAGGGGGAGATCGGACGACAGATCCACGAGCGATGCCGCGTGGATTTTGCTGTGCGCGCCGTACCCGGCAAACCCTCGGGTGACGGTGGCGCCGGCGGCGCCTTCCCGCCGCAAGAGTTCCAGGATCGCGCTCCAGAGCGGCGTTCCGTGGTGCTTGTCGCGTTCGCCGAAATACGCGCGCACCCGAACTCCGTCTCGATTCAGTTCGTTCACGTCCATGTGACGACTCCTCTCGTCCGGTGATTCCTGGCCGCGCCAGACATTGCGTCCGACACGTCGACTCGACGTTGCGGTTCGGAGGCGCCCACCGTACAATCGTACGCAATCGGTGTCGGCTTGGCGTCGGTGCCGACGATGCGATGAGGCCCGCTCGCCGCAGTAGCGCGGCTGCCGGTCACCGGCTGATGGCTTCTACTTGTCGCCCCGGCGACGGTAGGGGCCTTTTTGTTGTCCGACCTCGGATTGGCGACCATCGGCGGCGGTGGCACGCCGTCGTGGAGGGCGTGATGCACGCTTTTCTCCTGATCGGACTCGGGGGCATCGTCGGTGCCAACCTGCGATTCGCCATCTCGGGATGGGCGGCGGGCAGATTCGGCACCGGGTTCCCGTACGGCACCCTGATCGCCAACCTCGCCGGATGCTTCATCATCGGTCTGTTTCTCGGTATCGTCACGGCCCGTTTCCCCGCCGAGACCGATGCTCGGTTGCTGGTGGCGACCGGTTTCCTCGGCGCCGAGACGACGTTTTCGACCTTCGCCTACGAGTCGGTCATCCTGATCCGCGAAGGAACGTACGGAGCCGCCGCCAAGAACATTTTCGGTAGCACGGTACTCGGACTGATCTGCACGGCCATCGGCCTCGCCCTGGCAGACGTCGTGGTCGGTGGCGCCTGGTGAAGATCGAGCAGACGTCCGCGGAGACGTCCGGACCGACCGCGGCCGAGGTGGCGCCCGGAGTGGAATGGGCGCCTGTGCCGGACGACCAATCCCGGCCGTTCCACCCGTGGCCTCCCCGGCTGACCGCGCCCACGGCGATCGGCCTCGGCGGGGTGTTGGGGGCGAATGCCCGCTACCAGGTCGGAATCTGGGCCGCCGATCGGTGGGGCACGGTTTTTCCCTGGGGCACGTTGATCATCAACGCGACCGGGAGTCTGGTGCTGGGGTTCTTCCTTACCCTGGTGACGGAGCGGTTCAGTGGACGGCCGACGACGCGCCTCTTCGTGGCGACGGGTTTCCTCGGCGCCTACACGACCTTTTCGGCTTTCAGTTACGAGACGGTGCGACTGATCCAGGCTGGAGAGCTTCTGCGGGCGCTCGCCTACGTTGCTGCCAGTCTGACCCTCGGCATCGCCGCCATCTTCGCCGGTATCGCGGGCGCCCGGGCTTTGTAGGATCATATCCGCGCTCGGCACAAGCGGGTGCGCCGATGTCGGCGCGCGAGAACGCGGCGAAGGAGCTTTCCACCCTTCGTTGACGGGGAGGACCAGGCACGATGGCGGCTCCCAGGCAACGCGACGAGGCTTCAACCCGCTACGACCACCGCGCCATCGAGGAGCGCTGGCGCCGCCGTTGGGACGAGACCGGGCTCTATCGCACCGACCTCGACCTGACGCGCGGGCGACCCAAGTACTACAACCTGATGGAGTTCCCCTATCCCTCCGCCGAAGGGCTTCACATCGGCCACGTCTACACCTACGGCGGGGCCGACACCAACGGCCGCTTCCGGCGGATGCGCGGGTTCGAGGTGTTCGAACCGATGGGGTTCGACGCCTTCGGCATCCACTCCGAGAACTACGCCCTCAAGATCGACACCAATCCGATGGTCCTCACCGCGCGGACGACGCGGCGCTATCGGGAGGAGCAACTCGGCCGCATCGGCGCCATGTTCGACTGGAGCCACACCCTCGATTCCAGCAAACCCGACTACTACCGCTGGACCCAGTGGCTTTTCCTGCAACTCTTCAAGGCCGGGCTGGCCGTGCGTAAGGAGGCGCCCGTCAACTGGTGCCCCTCCTGCCTGACGGTGCTTGCCGACGAGCAGGTCGAGGACGGCCGCTGCGAACGCTGCGGCACCGAGGTCGTTCCCCGCGAGCTCACCCAGTGGTTTTTCAAGATCACCGACTACGCCGACCGTCTCCTGGCCGGTCTGGCAACGCTCGACTGGCCGGAGGAGAGCAAGGTCCGCCAGGGCAACTGGATCGGTCGCAGCGAAGGCGCCGTCATCCGCTTCCCCGTCGCCGGCACCGGCGACGCGCTGGGGGTGTTCACGACCCGCCCCGACACCGTCTGGGGCGCCACGTTCATGGTGCTGGCGCCCGAGCACCCGCTGGTGGCGAAGATCACGACGGAGGACCGCAAGGCGGAGGTCGACGCCTACGCCGAGCAGGCGCGCCGCGAAACCGAGATCGAGCGGTTGTCGACCGACGCCGCCCGGCCGAAGACCGGCGTCTTCACCGGCGCCTTTGCGATCAATCCCGCCACCGAAGCGCGCGTCCCGATCTGGATCGCCGACTACGTCCTGGTCCACTACGGCACCGGGGCGATCATGGCCGTACCAGGGCACGACGAACGCGACCACGCCTTCGCCCGCGCCTTCGGTCTCCCGAT
>DATBFX010000139.1:0-5845 GCA_036558305.1 Thermomicrobiales bacterium
GCCATCCCGCGGCGCCGAGACGCGCTCAGAACGCCTGTGCGGCGTCGCGTTGGTCGTCAACCAAGGCGTGCGCGTACAGGTCGAAGGTGATGGTCGAGCTGCTGTGTCCGAGACGCGCCGCCAGCGTTTTCGGCGAGACGCAGTCGGTGCGGGGTGAGTCGCGGCACCCCGGCATCCTGCATCGCGCGCTCGAATCCGAACCGAAACGACTCCGAGTGCAGTCGTTCGCCGTCGCCTCGGTCGGAGACCTGCCCCGTAACCACGCCGGGTCCTTTCAGCCGCTCGCGTTGCTCCTCCCGGTGAGGCGTTCGGTGGATGTGTCGAGTCCCCGTATTCGACTGCGGTATGCTTTTGCCCTTGTCATTCTCCCAGTTCCGCCCACCGTTTACCGGGTCGGCACGGGAGATTGCGTCGGTTGTGACTCTTGGCCGGAGGGGATGTGACTCTTGCGGTCCCGCACCGGGACCAAGGTCATATGTATTGATCCATCAGCACAGATGAGAATGGTGGCGTCACAACTCGTCGGCACGCTTTCGTAGACCGCGTTCTTCCCCGACGCGGGGTATCTCGCGCACGTCCATAAGGTGGGAACCCGACCGCTCACCCTTGACCGAAGCGCCACCGATGGCGTGGCGTCGGTTGGCTAGGCGCTTGCCGTCCTGGCAGCACGACCGGACGCCGCCTTGGCAAGGGCTTGGTTTGCGGAGGTCCCTCATGGCACAGGGGCGGCATTGGTACCGCGTGGAATGTCGGGACGGGGCGCGCGTTCGCCCGCTCGGGTGGCTTCCGGACGTGGCACCGCACCCGGCGACGCTCGCCCCGTTCGTCAGCCGGCTCCTGTTGGACGGGGCGACGGGCGAGGTCGTGCTCGTGGATGAGGCGACGGGCAAAGACGTGGCCTGCCACCGTCTGGACCGTGGGCCGCGCGGCCTGTCGCGGTTCGGGCGTTCGGCGTGACGCTTCGCCCGGGTGAGCCTGCAACCGGTCCGAGCGGACGCGGCGAGCCCCCTTTGGTTGGGGGCGAGGGCGCTCGCCGCGCAGGGTGATCGGCGTCGGCACGGTGCAACGCGCCGATGCCACGGAGTCTGCGGGATGTGGTGCTGCGCATATTAGCAGGCATCCCGCAAAGGGCCTAGCCCGTCCGGTAGGATGCACGCAGGTCGATGTTGCCACCGCCGGCCGGCTCGCCTTGCCGATTCGCATAGACTTGCTAAGATGTCGGCAGATTCTCTGTTGCCAACGGTGGCGAGGTGCGCCGCTCTGCGCGACGGGGGACGGAGGTGCGCCATGTACGTGGTGGTCCGCAAGTACGCGAACGCGTCGGCGCTCGCCGACGCGATGACCAAGCGAGAGCAGGAGGTGCGCGATCTCATCAGCAACGTCCCCGGCTTCGTTGCCTACTACGCGACGCGTGACGGCGGCAACGTGACGTCCGTCACGGTCTGCGAAAGCCGCGAGGGGACGCAGGAGTCGGTCCGCGTGGCGCGGGAATGGATCCAGCGGAACCTGGCCGGGTCGGCAATCCCCGCCCCCGAGGTCTCCGAAGGCGAAGCCTTTATCCAGTTCTGAACGTGCGGCAAGAGCGACACCGGCGCTGCCCCCGGCACTCAGCCGGGGGCAGCGCCGATTCGGCTAGGCCGATTCCCTCGCCGCGTCGACAGCAACTCGTGGACCGCTTCCAGGCGGCTGTTGACGGTGCGCTGTAGGTCGCCGATTGCACCCGTGTGCCCACCTTCGACGCACCACGTCAAGATTGCGGCGACGGCGTCCATGACGTGCGTGACGGCTCGCGCGACATCCTCGAATGTGCGTTGTCGGGTGATCTTTCTCGTCGTCCTTCCGGGTGATTGACCTCGTCTGCCCTTGGCACACCGCTTGCGCTTTGCGGTCAGGCGGTCGCATCGGTGCGGCCGAGATGCAAAGGAGGCATCGTGTATATCGGACTCGGAACCGTCTTGCTGGTGCTGCTGATCGTCCTGTTGATCCTCGTATTGCGCGGTCGCGGTCGGGCGGTCTAGCGGAAACCGTCGCGGGTCAACCCGCCGATCCCCAATCACGTCCCCAGCAGTTCTCCAGGTCAGGTGGCGGGTCGGGCAATCGATCGGTGCGCTTTTCCAACCGAGGCGCACGATGGCCGCGTGGGAACTCCGCCGAAGCGCAGGGGGTCCATCAATCGGTGGTACTCCGATGAGAACCCGTAGCTTACTCATCCAGTGGGGTTACGGTTCCGGCGTCCCCTCCTCCGGCTTACAAGGAACCTCGTCGGCGGTGACCGAGAAGCTGCCGCGGACGGTGTGCGATTCCTCCATGTCGTGGTTGGTCACGATCACGTAGAAAAGCGAGATCGCATCGGATTTGATTTCCCGGCAGTAGGTGATCGGCGTCGAGGGATCGAGTTCGCGGCGTTCCCAGCCCTGGCCGCGGATTTTGGTGACGAGATCGATGTCGACGGCGTCGCTCGGGGCAAGACCGGTGAAATCGAAGCTGACGCGGGTGATCGATGAGAGCGTGTTGAAACTGAAGTAGTGGGCGCTCAGGGAGGGGATCGGATCGCCGAAGACGAAGGGCCCCGTCCGATCCCGCGCGAGTTCGATCCGGCTGGTCGGATTGGCACCGACGTAGAACGGCGGCGCGAACCCTTCGGGGAACGTCGGATCGAGGTCTTGGTAGCTCGGCGCGATGGGGTCGCCGGGCTGGAGATCGAGGTCGAGATTGCGCAGGGTGAATTTCCGGAAGTTCTCCTTGAACGGCAGGATGTCGTTGATGATTTCGAGGGTGCGGTCGAAGTCGTCCGGGGCGACGTTTTCCATGTCTTTCCACATCTGGGCGATGGCGTCCGCCCCGATTTCCTGTTCGAGAAACAGGAAGTAGACGTAGGCACCGTAGACGTGGCCGAACCTGACCGACCATTGCGCCGGTGAGTAATAGAGGGGCACGTCGAAACCCTGGAAACTGGCGACGAAGGCACCGTGAAGACTGACGAACATGGTGTCGGAATCGACGGTGTCGCGGTAAAGGTAGGAGATTACCCAATCCGCGGTCGCTTCGACGAACCAGAATTCGGAGTAGGAGAGGGTTTCGAAGTCCTGATTGTAGGGCGAGTCCTTGAGACCGAAGGCGATCTTGTAGTTGTGGGCGTTTTGGAGCACGTGGAAGAACTCGTGCGACATCGTCAGCATTTGGTCCGGGTCGCTGATCCTGGGGCGACGGGCCACGACGTAGGCGCTGGACTTGTTGCCGTTGACGGGGTCGTCCGGGGCCGCGTGCGCCAGGGCCTCTTCGCTGATGTAGTCGCCGCCGTGCCGGGGCACGCGATCGGCCTCGTCGTCGACGAAGTAGATGTCGATCCGGGTATCGCCGCCCTGGGCCGCCGAACCGGTATCGAGGATCGGCGGCCCCATGAAGGCGACTTCGCGCTCCCAGAAGTCGTCGGTGATGCGGATCGCCTCGGTGAGGTCGCCGTCGTAGTCCCCGGTACAGTGGGTCCAGACCTTGAAGGGGTGCGCCTCGCTGTCCTTGGCGACCCAGTTGTCGACACAGTCCCCCTGCGCGTACGTCGCCGGCGCCGATGCGTCCGGCAGCGTCCGCGGTTTGCCGTCCGCCAGCGACTCGTAGAAGATGCTGCGAGAATCGTTTGGACGCACCACGAACGGGGTGAGCAGGATTTGCGTCTCCGGCGAGAGCTGGGACCAGTAGTATTTGACTTCGCCGAAGAGCGAATTGTCTTCGCCGAGCGATCCGGTGCCGGCCAGTTCGGCGGGCAGGCGCGGATCGTCGAAGAAGGCGTACGCGCGATAGACGAGGCTGGTTTCGAAGTCGATCTTTCCGGCCTCGAGTTCTTCCCCGATCAGCGTCTGCGCGGCGACGCCGGAATCGTTGAGCGAAGGTGTTTCCTCATCTTGTTGCCTGGCCCCGGCGCGAGTGGCCGGCGCGGCCAAGAGCGACAAGACGAACACGATCGCCATCGTCTTGCTGAGCGCCGAGTTGAGCATTCGGCCCCGTGTCACGCCGGTACCCTCCATCCTCCCCTTGCACGTCAACGGGATGCCCGGCTGACGCGACCAGACCGCCAAACGACCTTCGTCTCCCTGAAGTGATCGGCAAAGATAGCAAAGGGCCCGTGTGCTCCGCTAGAGCGGATCGAGGGGCCAGATCGGACGCGCGAGACGGCGGTACGGGAACCGGGCGAAGTCGATGCTCGTCAGTCCGGGCGTGTCGACCTCGATGATGCGGCTGGCCATCGGTCCGAAGGCCCCCCGGTAGTGGACGGTCGACTTGACGACGAGGATCTGGCGGGTCGTCGGTTCGATCGCCTGGGAACGGAAGATGGCGGCGTCGAGCGGCTGGATCCGGCGTTCGCAAACGATCACCTCGACAACGTTGCCGTGCCGACCGTCGCAGGCAAGGACGGCGGTGCGGCCGAGGCTGTCGTGGCGACCGGTGTCCATCGGACCTTCGTAGACGAAGCGGCCGTCCGACAGCGACTGGACGGTTGCGGTCACCGGAATCGGGAATCCGTGCAGATCGTCGGTCTTGCCGCCGAGGGAGAGGTCGAGCCGTCCACCGACGCCGGCGGCAAAAGCGGCGTCGAGCGCTTCGTGATCGACGATGACCGCAAAGGCGGCACCACCCGCGCCGAGGTCGAGCAGGGCCCACAACAGCGCCGTGCCGTCGCAGGCGGAGCCGCCGCCGGGGTTGTCGCCGAGATCCGCCAGGACGACGGGACCGGCGGGTTCGGACATCGCGGCGTGAACGGCCTCCTCGACGGTCGCAACCTCGGGTCGGAACTCCTCTCGCCGGTCCCAGATGAACTCCTTCATTTCCTCGGCCAGCCGTGCCGCCAGATCGGGCTCGCCGTCGGTGGTGACGACGACGCCCATGCCGGGGAACGGACAGTCGGCATAGGGAAAGGCGAAGGCGACGCCGACGTCGACGACGTTCGGGAGGAGTTCCAGCGCGGCGACCCGCCCCATGATCGACCGCGTCGGTTCGACCCGCGAGAACTGCTTCGGACCGGGCGGCAACATGGGGAGTTTCGCCAGCGCCGACGTCGGTTCGAGCTCGCCACGGGCGATGCGCACGGCCAGATCGACCGCCTCGGCTCCCCGTTCCGCCATGTCGACGTGCGGGTAGGTGTTGTACAGCAGGAGCACATCGGCGTAGTCGACCATCTCCTGACTGAGATTGGCATGGAGATCGAGGACCGCGACGACGGGGGGCGACGCGCCGACGATGTTCCGGACCCGACGAAGCGTCGCCGCCTCGCCGTCGTCGGACGACTCGGTCACCATCGCACCGTGGAGATCGAGCACCACGGCGTCCGGCTTGGCGCGCTCGAGACCGGCGACGATTTCGCCTTCGATCGCCTCGACCGCCGCCGCGGTGACGAGTCCACCGGGGATCGCGCTCGTCGCCAGCACCGGAACGAGTTCGAGCTCCGTGCTCTGCGCGATCCGGTCGATCGCGCCGCCGACGACCGTGTTGGTGCCACCGAGATCGAGCAATTCCCTGCCGCAAAAGAGACCGTTGGCGACGAATTCGCCGAGCCCCGTCGGACTCTGGGAAAACGTGTTTGTTTCGTGCGAGAACCCCGCCAGGGCAACACGCAAAACCATCCGGTAATCGCTCCCCTGTGAACATGAAACCGCCAAGGTCGGCTAGGCGACGCCGAATCGTACACGACGAGCCGGCAGCCAGTCGTTATCTTGGCTTGCGCGCTCCGTTGGGGGCGCCAGGTGCGCACCAACGCCGTCAAGCTACCGGCTACCGGCTACCGGCTACCGGCTGCGTATTTGACCGCCGGACGCGCGGATTGGTAGGCTGATCCAGGGTGGGAAGACGGCTG
>DATBFX010000140.1:0-18065 GCA_036558305.1 Thermomicrobiales bacterium
AGGACCGGGAGCGCCGGAGCGCCGACACGGCGGGTCGCGGTCGTGACCGCGACGGCAAGCCCGAGCACGATCAGTCCGCCGATCACATCGAGCACGTAGTGGTTGCCGGTTACCACCACCGCGAACGCCATCGCCGTGGGGTGAACCACCGCAAGCGAACGCGCCCAGCGGCGGCCGATGGCGGCGGCGAGGAGGGCACCGGCGAGGGCGGACCAGGCGACGTGCATGCTCGGCATCGCGGCGTAGACATTGACGAGGCTGGGGAGGCGGCCGCCGGCGTTGAAGACGCCGCTGCCGTGGGCGTCGCCGTAGCAGCGGGGGCCGTAGGCGAGGAGGGTGTCGACGAACCCGCGGTTGGCCGGGAGCAGGCGCGGCGGCGCCACCGGGAAGGCGGCGAAGCCGACCAGGGCGAAGACGAGGGAGACGGCGAAGACGCGGCGCAGGGTCGCGAAGGCCACGGGCGCTCGCCAGGCGGCGAGGGCGGCGGCGAGGACGAGGACGGGCAGGAAACCGGCGACGTAGTACCAGTTCGCGGCGCGAACCAGCCAGCCGTGGCGCAGACCGAAAGCTTGCACCGGGCGCTCCCAGCCGAGGCCGAGGGCGTTTTCCCAACGGAGCAGGCGGGCGGCGTGGCCGGGGCCGAGCGCCGGTCCGCGGTCGGTCAGCGCCCAGCGGACGAGGGTGTAGAGGGCGTAAAGCAGGACGACCGGCGAAAGACCGGCGGCGATGCGCCGGGCGGCGGTGACCGGTCCGGCCAGCGAGGGGTATGGGCGCAGGAAGATCGGACCTGCCACATCATAGCGTCGGGTTGCCATCGAACGTACTCCGCGCAAACGGCTTATCGGTCATCCACAACCTCGGTCCGGGCCGACCACGGCACCGGGGTCCGGGCACGGTCGTAGGATCGTCGATCGGGCGAGGCCGGGCATCGTCAGATCGACGTATTTGGCGGGCGGGGGAGCGAGATTGGGGTGTACGCAATTTTGCCGAGGGCGGCGGTGCGAGGACGACGGACAACAACCGGGCAAGGAGAAGGCCGCACCGGCAGATCATCGCGGAGAGTCCAGGCAGGCACCGGGTCGCCCCCTCTCTACAACGCCGGGCGCTCCCAGCCACCGAGTTCGCGTTCGACGCGGCGGGCGAGGGCCAGGGCGACGTCTTCGCGCCAGGGCCGGGCGACGATTTGGACGCCGATCGGCAGCCCTTCCGGGGAGGTGCCGGCGCGGACGACGACGGCGGGCCAACCGGTGAGGTTGAAGGTCATGGTGTAGCTGAAACCGGGGAGTTTGTCCTCGTCGAAGGTGGCGCCGTGAGGAACGGCGGGATTGGCGTTGACGGGGCAGATGATGGCGTCGTAGGAGGCGAGGAAGCCGAGCATGCGGGCGCGGAAGACGTCGCAACGGGCGAGCAGGCTCCCAAGATCGGCGGCAGAAGACGCGGCGGCCGGTCCGAGGATGGCGGCGAGGCGTCCGAGGAGGGGAGAGGGTTGGGTCGTGCCGATCATTTGGAGGAGGTGGCCGATACCGGCCCCACCGTCGGCAGCGAAGAGGTCGCGGGTAAGGAAGAACCCTTCGTCGATGCCGTCCGGGCGACTTTCCTCGACGGTTATGCCGGCGTCGGCGGCGATGGAGGCAGCGGAGTTGACGGCTGCAGCGATCTCGGGCGTCGGGGCGACGATGCCGTTGTCGGTGTGGACGGCGACCCGGAGACCGGCAAGATCCACGCTTCCGGGATCGCCGATTGGAGCGGGGGCGGCGGCGGGATCGCGGCCATCGGGACCGGCGAGGATGGAGAGGGCAAGGGTGAGGTCGTCGACCGAGCGGGCCAAGGCGCCGACGTGCCAGAGGCGTTCGAGATGACCCACGGGCGGGGGGAACGTTCCGGTGCGGGGAGTGCGGCCGGCGGTCGGTTTGAGACCGGCGATCCCGCAGCAGTGGGCCGGCCAGCGGATGCTGCCCGCGGCGTCGGTACCGATCCCGAGCGGAGAGCCCCCGGCGGCGATGATCGCCGCTTCGCCGCCGCTGCTGCCGCCGGGGGTGCGCGCGAGGTCGTAGGGGTTGTTGGTGCGACCGTAGACGAGGTTGTCGGTTTCGAAGGCGACGCAGAATTCGGGGACGTTGGTCTTGCCGAGGACGACCGCACCGGCCCGGCGCAGGCGGGCGACCGCGGTCGCGTCCGCGGCGGGCACGAACCCGGCGCGCCCCGTGCTGCCGCTGGTGGAGACGATGCCCGCGGTGTCGAACTGGTCCTTGACGGTGACGGGGACACCGTGAAGCGGCCCGGTGGCGTCGCCGCGGACGAGGGCGGCATCGGCCGCGTACGCCTCGGCGCAGGCGCGCTCGGCAACGAGCTGCACGACCGCGTTGAGGCGGGGATTGACCGCCTCGATCCGGCGCAGATGGGCGCCAACGACCTCGACCGAGGAAACCTTGCGCGCGCGAATGGCTGTCGCCAGCGTCGTCGCCGGCGCAAACAGGATCTCGTCCATCGTCCACGTCCTCCGTTCGTCGTTGCGCGCCGAATACCAACGCTCAGACGATAGGAGGACGAGGGCGGCGGCACATGGGGCGTTCACCCTATTTCGAGGCGTCGGGCATCAGGGGTTACGGTCCGTGCTCCTGGCGCCTGACGCCTCTCAGAGGAGGTCGTGTTCGATCGCGAACAGAGCGGCACCGGCGCGGGGGCGGGGTTCGGTGAGTGCCTGGTAGACGGCGGCGGCGGCGAGGAGACGGGAGAAATCGGTCGCCCGCGAGAGCGGCGACGACTTCGGCGAGCCTGACGGAGTCACGAGCTTCCAGCTTCGAGCTTCGAGCTTGGGACGGCGAACCCGCGGCGGCAGGGGTGGCTGGGACGTCCATCGGCGGGTTCCGTTCAAGCTCGAAGCTCGAAGCTCGAAGCTCGAAGCTACAGTCTGATGACGCTCCGCAGCGTCTCCCCCCGCTCCATGGCGTGGAAGGCTTCCTCGGATTCGTCGAGGGAGACGACGCGGGTGACGACGCGGTCGAGGTCGAGTTTGCCTTGCTCGTACCAGGTGGCGAAGGTCGGGAAGTCGCGGGTGGGGAGGATGTCGCCGTACCAGGCGACGCGGAGGATGCCGCCGAGGTCGAAGAATTTGGCGAGGGGCAAGTTCAGCGTCGCGTCCTGGAAGTAGACGCCGATCATGACGCAGGTGCCGGCGAGGTCGCGGCACCAGAGGGCCGTGTCGAGGGTTTCGGGTTTGCCGACGACTTCGAAGGAGACGTTGACGCCGTTGCCGCCGGTGATCTCCTTGATTTTGGCGACCGGATCGCCGTCGCGCGGGTTGACGAGGTCGGTGGCGCCGCACTGTTTCGCCCAGTCGAGTTTCTGGGGATCGACGTCGACGCCGATGATGGTGGTGGCGCCGGCGATTTTGCAACCCATGATCACCGAGTCGCCGACACCGCCGCAGCCGATGACGGCGACCGACTGACCGGGTTTGACGTTGGCGGAGTTGAAGGGGGCGCTGACGCCGGTGCCGACGCCGCAGCCGATCAAGCTGAGCGGTTCCGGGTTGAGTTTGGGGTTGACGGGGACGCACTGGCGCGAGTGGACGAGGGTGTGGGTGCAGAAGGTGCCGATGCCGAGGATCGGGGTCAGCTTGACGCCGTCGTTGCTGTACATCTTGCCGTCGGCGTTGAGACTGGCGGCGCAGAGGTGGGGTTGGCCGGCGAGACAGAAGCGGCACTTCCCGCAGGGGGCGCGCCAGGCGAGGATGACGAGGTCGCCCTTCTTGACGTTGGTGACGTTCTCGCCGACCTCCTCGACGATACCGCTGCCCTCGTGACCGAGGAGGAGCGGGAAAATGCTCGTGCCGAAAACGCCGTTCTTGGCGGAGAGGTCGGTGTGGCAGACGCCGCTGGCGAGGATGCGGACCAGGGCATCGTTGGGACCGAGCGGATCGATCTTGAACTCTTCGATTTGACCCGGTTTGCCGGGTTCCCGCGCGATGACGCCGCGCGCCGTGAATCCGTCCGCCATGGTGGCTCTCCTCCTTCAAGCAGCCCGACGTTCCGCAATGATTTGAGGGGCTCATCGTGCGGGAGGCGGCGGGTGCTGTCAAGCGACGCATCCCGACACGGCCGGTCGCACCTGAGAAGTAATCGCATATATTGACAGATATCCCCCGAATGGACGGTGTTTTGATGCAATAGAACGAACGCCAACGTTACCGGATACCCATAGGCGTCACGTTTGGTGGGTGTAGATTACGCGTGGGTCGGTCGAACGTCTGCTCGGCGCGAGTTCCTGTCGCACCACCGTGCCTGCAGACAAACCCGGCGGACGCAGGTCGCGGGTGACGGCCGGGTACTGGTGTTCGCTTGGCGTCGCCGAGGATCGAGCGGCCGGCGGTCGCGAGGCGGGGCGACGAGGCGCGAGCGAAGACCGCACCGGAAGTTGGCCTTCGGACAGGGAGCGTCACCGGATGGACGGATCGCGGTTCGACGAACTGGCGCGTTTGCTTGCGGAGAACCGGACCCGGCGCGGCATCGCGAAGTCGATGGCGGCCGCCGCCCTCGTCGCGGCCGGTCTGGGTCGCTTTTCCGCTGCCGCCAAAGACGACAAAGAGGACAAGAACCACAAGAACGACGACGACCATCGTCACGACAACCACGACGAGTGCGCGGTCGACGGCAAATCGTGCCGCAAGGACAAGGAGTGCTGCTCCGGTCACTGTTGCGCCGGCACCTGCCAGGACTGCTGCGCGGACCGCGACTGCCCGGCGCCCAAGAACCGGTGCAAGAAGGCCGTCTGTTCCAGCGGGCAGTGCAGCGTGGTCGATGCGGTCGTCTGCTCCGCCAGCGATCAGTGTCACGTCGCCGGCGCGTGCAATCCCGCGACCGGCAAGTGCTCCAATCCGAAAGCCCCGAACGGCGCCCCCTGCGACGACGGCAACGCCTGCACCAGGAGCGACACCTGCCAAAAGGGGACGTGCGTCGGGGGCGACGCCGTCGTCTGCGGCGCGCCCGACGGGTGTCGCGGTACCGGCACGTGCGATCCCGCCACCGGGAAGTGCTCCTATCCCGATCTCCCGGACGGCACCGCATGCGGCGACGGCGATTCCTGCAGCGGCGAGGAGACCTGTCTGGGCGGCGTCTGCCAGGGCGGCACTCCCCTCGAGTGCACGACCGACAACCCATGCCTGACCGCGAGCTGCGATCCGGCGAAGGGGTGTGTTTTGACGCCGAAGGGGGCCGGCACCGCCTGCGGTGACGACGACGCCTGCAACGGCAAGGAGATGTGCGACGGAGAGGGTCATTGCCAACCGGGAGAAGCGGTCGCGTGCGATCCATGCTTACGCTGCAATCGCGACGACGGTACGTGCGAACCGGACCCGGACCAAAACGGCAAGACCTGCCCCGGCGAGGGCAACCTCTGCTTCGGCGGCTTCCGGTGCCGGGACGGTGCCTGCGCCGGCGTCGACGAGGTACGCTGCGCGCCGCTCGACGACTGCCATGTCGCCGGTATCTGCCAACCCGGAAAAGGGGCGTGCACGAATCCGAACGCGCCCGATGGCACGTCGTGTCCGGCCGGGCCGAACCAGACCGGGACCTGCACCGCCGGCCAGTGCCAGGCGGTCTGCAACCCCGGTTACGCCGATTGCGATGCGCAGGCCGGCACCGGCTGCGAGACCGCGATCCTCACCGATCCGCAGAATTGCGGAACGTGTGGCCATACCTGCACGGCGAGCGAGACGTGCGTCGGCGGTGTTTGCACCGGCACCGGCGGCGGCACCGACGCGATCTGCAAGGCGGCGATCGACGGGTGCGCGACCGGCGCCACCCTCTGCGACGACGGGTTAGGGGAGCCTTGCAACTGCTTCACCACGACCGAGGGGGACAGCCGTTGCTCCTCGCTGCGCGCGTTCACATCGTGCGACAACGGTTGCGCGAGCAGCGCGGACTGCCCGGGGACACCGCACCCGGACGGCAACGGCAGGTTCGGTCCGAACGCGTTCTGCGCGCGGGTCGACGGCTGCTGCGACGTCGGCGTCAACGTCTGTCTCGATCCGTGCCCGAACTTCTGCACGGTCACCTGCGCCTGTCCGTACGCGTGTTTCGGCGATACGTGCATCGGCCCGGGACCGCAGGAGACGGGGACGCTGACCGCCGACGACCCGACTTTCGCACGCTGCCAGGGGTTCGGCCCCGGCTACCTCTACCACGCGTCCACCTTCGACCATGCCGGTGGGAATCTGGCGATCAACCTGCGCGGGTCGCCATCGGGCGGCGGTACGATCGACGACACGTATCTCGCGCTTTACACCGGCTTCGATCCCGCCGACCCGTGCGCCAACCTCGTCGCCGAAAAGGACGACAACGAGTGCTCGTTGGAGGCCCGGCTCGTGAAGTCGATTCCGGCCGGCACGTACACCGTCGTCGCGACGACCTTCCGACCGGGTTTCCAGGGCGATTTCACGTTGGAATTCAACCGCTGTAGTCCCTGCGGAGCGTAGCAGGGGCTGAGTGCAGACGGACCAGCACCAACTTATGGCGTGCGCTGGGCCCGCGCGCGCAACCACGCCAAAACATCCTCGCGGCGGATACAGAGGACGTGGTGATCGACGATGGTGGCGTGAAGGTCTCCCTCGCGGGCGGCATGTCTGATCCGGTAGAGACTCATGTCGAGGAGACGGGCCAACTCCTCGGGTGTGTAGATGTCGTGGCGCAGAAGTTCCTCGGCGGTCTCGTGGTCGATCGTCGAGTCCATGTCGACCTCCTTCGCGCATTCCCGCCCGACGGTTCGATCGGAGATGCGTGCCAATTATATCTTACTACGATATAAATGCCCGAGTCGATGCGCGTCGTCATTGGGAGAACCAGACGATGACGGCGGCGAACGCGAGCAGCGTGGCGAACGCGACCAACCAGAGCCCCCAATAGGGCGCGAGATTGGTCTCGGCCCAAGCCGCCAGGCCGAACCGCCGGGGATGCCGGTTTGTCGCGTCTCGCGTCTCGTCTATCGGAACCTCCTCGGCGTGCGTCCGTAGAGATGGAGAAGGTGAGGGCGCCGGTCATGCCCGCGTCGCCGGGGGAATCGCCGTCGAAGGTGAAGTCGCCCAGATCGGGGTGGTGGATGACCAGGGTCGTCGTCGCGCCGGGGTCGAGACCGACATCGATCTGGAAATGGTCGATTCGACGGAGCTCGGAACGAACCCCTGGTCCGTCAGGTGGACCGTGACCGCGCCGGCCGTCGATACCGACGCCGGACCGGGCGCAGCCGCGGTCGGTGTGCCCATCGGACGTCTGCCGAAGGCGCCGGTCGCCCAGGGGAGCGGGGAACGGTCGCGGCCCGGATCGGCCCCCCGATTCCCGATCGAATGCGGCAAGATCCGGCCAACCGGGTACCCCCGTCCCGGCGGTGCCGGGAACCACCGGGACGGGGGCCGGACCGCTCACGCCCCGCGCAGCATGGTCAACATGCGTCCGCCGAGCGCCAGGCTGCCCAAGAGGATCGCCACCCCGATGGCCAGCAGGCCGATCAGGATCAACGTCAACTCGTTGATGCCGACCAGGGCCAGGACCCCCAGCACGATCCCGGCGATACCGATCAACGCCCCAACGCCCGCCGTGGCGACCGCGGCTTGCCGAGAGTGCGCCATTTGGGACGTGCCGACCCGCGGCCCCAGCGAAGCGACCCGGGTGGTCACGCCCTCGCCGAGGAGGAGCGTCGCGCCGAGCGCGATCACGGCGCAGGCCAGCAGCGTCATCGGCACGATGTCGAGGAGCGCCAGCACACCGAGGACGATGCCGGCGATCCCGCCGAGCAATTCGACGGCGATGCCCCCACCGAGTTCGGCATCACCCGACCCCCCCTCCTCGGCCGCAACCTCGCCGTATTGCATCGCTACCGCCAACCCTTGGGTCGCCAGCGCGACACCCGCGGTGATGGCGGCGATCGAGGCGAGTGTCTGCGGCACCAAACCGGCCAGTGCCAGGATGGCGAGGACCGCCACCGCGATTCCGGCCAGGGCGTCGAAACTCGATTCCCCCGTCAGCAGCTTGACCGTCGTCAAATCGACACCCCGCCGTCGCGGGTACGCCATCTCGGGGTGCGACATTTCCGCAGCCATTACGGGCTCCTTTCTTATCTTGCCGGTGCCCAAACCGGCCATACCGCGTAAATGAGCAGATCCGCGATCGACCCCTTTTGCGCCCGAAGAAGCGGTCACGGTGCATGCAAGCTTTTGACGCAGATCGCGTTCCAATGCAACGCGATTTCGCGTCGACCGCCCCCCCCAACATGGGGAGGGAATGCCGATTTGTCGGCGACCGCCGTCCTGCCGGTACAACCGGAGGACCGTCGCGACGAACGGCGACCAGATCGGGGGCGGTCCGATAACCCGCGGCTGTTTGCCACGGCGACATCGCCCGTCGCGATTGCGGTGGAGGTCGGGCACTCTCCGCCCTCGTTGCCAATCCCATCGCGCCGGCGCGAGGTATACGAATGGACCCGCCTTTCGTGGTGCGGCGGCACGCGGTCTGCATCGTGGTTCGTGATGTCCCGACCGCGCCGCTCCGGCGCAACGCGCGGTGTCCCACCGGCCGATCCGGCGGTGCAATCCCAACGGCGCGGGCTCGCTCGGTGAACGATACGAGAGCCACCAGGATGCCCGCCGCCATCACCCGACTTCGCAGGACGACCACGCCGCACCCGGACCGCCTCGACGTCGCCTCGTCGATCGACCGCGACGAATGCGCGCCGGTGGCCGACCGTGTTTGAGCGGAGCCGGCACGCGGCACGGTCACCTCACCACCCGCGGGCGCGGCACCTCGCGCCCGCCGGCGCCACCGCCGCGTTCGGTCTGGTTGGTCTGGCCGTTCTCGCCACCGGCTTTGCGCCACGCACCGTGCTTTGCCTCGCCTTCGCATCGCTCGCCGTCGTGTCCGCGATCGGTTGGCGCCTCGGCGTCGGGCATGGCGCCGGCACCCGGCTCTTCACCACCCTGCGCGCGCGTTGGGTCGCGCGCGGAACCGACCGCTTCGTCGACCGCGGCGATCGCGTGGGAGTGCGCCCACGGGGTGGACACGAACTCGACGCCGACGCCGCCGCGACCATCGCCGACATCGAACGCGCCCTCGGCATCGTGCCCCGCCACCGCCGTGACCGATCGCACACCGTACCCCCATCCCCGAAACCGACCGATCGCGGAAGAGACGGAAAGGGCTAGCTTTCGGCGAAGGATTTGCCGAGGGATCTCCCGGAGCGGGAGCGGAGGCGTCTCCTCGTTGATGCGGTGCCCCTGGCGGAGAGAGATCCCTCGACTTCGCGCGGAATGAGGGAGGTTGTCGGTCGCGCCGGGTGATCCGGTAGCGGGAGACCGCAGGGGCGGGGCCTCCCTACGGCGCCGCGACCCGGTGGACCGACGCCGGGTCGACCGGCGGGGTGTCCCAGCCGAGTGCGCCGAATTGCGATTCCGTGGCGTCCGTGTCGAGGCGGCGACCGCCGGTGGCGACGCCCCGTTCCGCCGGCACGTAGTACCGGCGCTTGCCGAAGCCGAGGAAGCCCCCGTGCTCGACCACGTAGTACTGAGCGAGATCGTCCGCAGTGAGCAGGCCGGCGACGGTGCCGATCCGTTCGCCGTCGGCTCCGTAGAGTTCGATACCCAGGTAACGGTCGGTCAACTCGGCCATGGCCGGTCTCCTTTCAGGTGGGGTCGTCGAAGAACCCGCGAATCACGAACCCGGCGATCGTGATGCCGATCCGTGCAGGAGCAGCGAACCGGGTCAGGGATACGGTCGCAGGGGACGACCGGAGGCGCCCGGCGGCCAGGCTCCCCACGCCGGCACCGGTCGTGGTTGCAACACCGGCGACACCGGCGGCCGGCTCGCGAGCCGGCTCCGCGGCGCGAGCTCGCCGGACGCGCGCGCCGGCGACGGCGTGCGGCGGCGCAATCGCCCGAGCACGATCGCCGTCATCACGAGCCCCGGCACGACGGCAGCGATCGAGACGGCGCCAGCGGGGTAGCCGGCGGCGACACCGGCGAGGTGTTCCCGGAGGAAGAAGCCGAGGGCAAGCGGCGCGCCGGCCCAGATCAATCCGGCCGGTGCCGAACCGGCGAGGAAATCGCGCAGGCGCGCCCGCACCAGCCCCGGTCCGACCGTCCCGTAGATGCGCACGAGCGGGAGCGCCCGCATCAAAAAGATGGCGCGCCGCTCGCGTAACCGATCGTGCGACCGGGCGTGGTCGCGGCCGCCTGCCCGGGCGAAACGCGCGGCAAGCCCGGTGGTCCCGCGTCGCACGAGGAGGAACAGCACCAGCGAGCCGGCGAGATCGGCGGCCGCGACCAGCAGCACGCCGACGACGAGACCGGCTATCGACCGGACGGCGTAACCGCCGACAAGCAAGAGCACCAACTCGGCCGGCACCCCCGTCGGCACGCCCACCTGGCCGAGCAGGATGAGGACGACGGCGACGAGTAGCCCGTAGTGGAGGATCAACGGAAGGAGTCGATCATCGGCAACCATGGATCTCCCTTCGGCGGCACGCGACTCGTCAAAATCATCTGCGCTAAGCGACGCGCATGGATCATCACATTGAATGGAAGCGCACGTGTTGTGCCACGTATTTGTGCTTCTGGTGATTTACTTGGTTCCATTCGGATACGCTTCCGGACCCGACGGTACCCCTGCGGGAACGGGATCTTCGGCCCGTGCGAGTGGCATCCAGAACGGGTGCGCTTCATATCGCTATACGATATAATGGGCGGGGTCGGTTCTCTGTCCGATCGTCATGGGAAGAACGCAAGGAGTCGAAACAGATGATGGAGGACCGGGTGCGCCCGGACCGCATCGCGGACGCGTCCGCGGACCGCCCGCTCGGGGATTTCACCACGACCTGGCACGTGGTGGCGCTGTCGGGTTTGGCGGTGGTGCTCGGGGGCGTCAGCGCGGTATTGGCGCTGGCGCTGCTGCGACTGATCGGGTTGTGTACGAATCTCTTTTTCTATGGGCGATGGGATACGACGCTCGTCTCGCCGGCGGACAACAACCTGGGCATCTTCGTCGTCTTCGTGCCGATCGCGGGGGCGTTGGTGATCGGGTTGATGGCGCGGTTCGGGTCGGAGCGGATCCGCGGGCACGGGATTCCGGAGGCGATCGAGGCGATCCTGATCGGCGGCAGCCGGGTCCAACCGCGGGTGGCGGTGCTGAAACCGCTGTCGTCGGCGATCTCGATCGGCTCGGGCGGTCCGTTCGGGGCCGAGGGGCCGATCATCATGACGGGCGGTGCCTTCGGTTCGTTGCTCGCCCAGTTTTTCAATCTGACGAGTGCCGAGCGCAAGACGTTGCTCGTCGCCGGGGCGGCGGCGGGGATGTCGGCGACCTTTGCCTCACCGGTGGCGGCGGTGCTGCTGGCGGTGGAGTTACTGCTGTTCGAATGGAAACCGCGGAGTCTGGTGCCGGTGGCGCTGGCGAGCGCGACGGCGGCGATCCTGCGGCGGTATCTGCTCGGACTCGGTCCGCTCTTTCCGACACCGCCGCATCCGGCGTTCATCGGGCCGCTGGGGTTGGCCACCTGCGTGGCGGCCGGCATCCTGGCGGGTGGACTCTCGGCGCTGCTGACGATGATGGTCTACGCGGCGGAGGACGCTTTTCAGCGGTTGCCGATCCATTGGATGTGGTGGCCGGCGATCGGGGGATTGGTCGTCGGCATCGGCGGTTTCATTTTTCCGGAGGCGCTCGGGGTCGGCTACGACGTGATCGAGCGGATGGTTCGGGGCGATACGACGACGGGACTGATCCTGGGTGTGCTGCTGGTCAAATCGACGATCTGGGCGGTCTCGCTGGGGTCGGGGACGTCGGGTGGTGTGCTGGCGCCGCTGTTGATGATGGGCGGGGCGCTCGGCGGGTTGGAAGCGTACGTGTTTCCCGACCACGGGCCGGGGTTCTGGCCGATCATCGGGATGGCGGCGATCCTGGGCGGGACGATGCGGGCGCCGCTGACGGGGGTCGTCTTCACGCTGGAGTTGACGCACGACGTCAACCTCCTCTTACCGCTGCTCTGCGCGACGGCGGTCGCCCACGGCTTCACGGTGCTGACGATGCGGCGCTCGATTCTGACGGAGAAGATCAGCCGCCGCGGGTTCCACCTGAGCCGGGAGTACGCGGTCGATCCGTTGGAGGTGCTGTTCGCGCGGGAGGTGATGCGGACGGAGGTCGTGGCGCTGCCGGCCGATCTGCCGCTCGGCGAGTTGACGGCGCCGTTGCGATTGCACGGCGATCGACCCGGGTTGCGACAGGGGCTTTATCCGGTCGTCGACGGGGACGGGCAACTGGTCGGGGTCGTGACCCGCAACGATCTGCACTCGCTGTCTACCGTGGTCGGGAGCAATGGGCACGGCGGGGTGCTCGCCGACATCGTCAAGCCCAACCCAATCGTGGCCTATCCGGACGAACCGTTGCGGGTGCTGGTCGAGCGGATGGCCGAGACGGAACTGACGCGCTTCCCGGTGGTGGCGAGGGACGATCCGCGCCGCTTGGTCGGTCTGATTTCGCTGACCGATCTCCTGCGGGCGCGGCAGCGGACGCTGGCGGAGGAGCGGACGCGCGAGCGCGTGCTGAAGCTGCGCTTCCCGGCGAAGCGGCGCGACCGGGCAGCACCGCCACTGCAGGTCGACGAGTTGATCGCGGTCAGCGGTGACCGGGATTAGCCAGAAAGGACGGGAGTGCGATGGCCGAAGCGCGGTTTCGGATCGAACACTGGCACCTGGATGAGGTGTCGGTGCTGGCGGTCTCCGGTGACGGGTCGGTCGGCAGATACCTCGAATTGCTGCGGGCGGCCCATGCGTCCGGTGTCGTCGTCGTGGTCGCCGAAGCGAACGGGGAGATCGTCGGCTGGTATCCCCTGTGGCCGGTGAACGGCGAACTCCGGGCGGCGAGCTAGGACGAGGGAGACGAGGCGGTCGAGACGGAAAGGGTGAATGGGCATGATGCGAGACCGATTGGAACGACTGGCGGCGTTGATTCTTCAGGACCGCTACACGATCGAGGAGGTGGCGGATCTGCTCGGGCTGTCGACGGTCCTAATTGGGCGGGCGGCGCGCAGTGGCGCGCTCCCGTCGACGGTCGGGGACCGCGGCGTGCTGACCGTTCGGCATGAAGATATGGTTGGGTGGTTGCGACGGCGGCCCTACGCGTCGGAGCCGGTGATCGGTCGGATGGGGACGTATTACGCGGATTCGAAGCGGTCGATGAGCTGACGCAGGGCAACGGCGAGCTCGCGGTATTCCTGGCGGTGGACGGCGGTGAGGGAGCGCAAGACGTTCTCGCCGGTCGGCGTGATCAGGACGTGGACGCGGCGGCTGTCGACGGTCGAGGGGGCGCGTTGGACGTAGCCGGCCTCGGTCATGCGATCGATCAGGCCGACGGCGGAGTGGTGTTTGATCTGGAGGGAGTCGGCGATTTCGCCGACGGTGGGCGGTTCCGGTCCGGCGTGACCGCGGACGGCAATGAGCAACTGGTGCTGTTGCGGGGTGAGACCGGCGGTGCGGGCGGCGTCTTCGCTGAAATGGAGGAAACGGCGGAGACCGGCGCGGAATGCGGCCAGGGCGCGATAGTCGTCGTCACTCAGCGCCTGGTCACGGATGCGTTCTCTCGTCACGCGGTAGCTCCTCCGACTCCGTATCAACTCTAGCACCGTTGCGTCGAATCGTGGACAATAGGGTCTCCCGCAGACATTTGGTCGTTTCGAACGATGCGCCTCGGCGCCGCATCCGGCACGATCGTGGATCGGTGGGTCGGTCTCCGCTCAAGGGCGGAGGGGGTAATCCGCCGGACGACGGAGGCGGCGGGCGGCACGAGGCGGTACAACAGGACGCGCAAAGGGCGGCGCGGTTGAGGGGGACGGGAGACGGTCGTAACAGTTCTGTGACATCCTCGGGAAACCGCGATGACATCCTCACCGTATCCTGTCGTCGGTACCCCGGAAACGGGTGGTGACCGGTCGGTGGGACCGGAAGGGGACGAGACGTGAGGCACCGATCGGGCGCATTCGACGGTTCTGGAGATGGAGGGTTCGATTGATGTTCGGTAGAGGGAAGAAGGCGGCGGGCGACGGCGCGGTGGTGCCGGGCGGGCCGGAGTTGATGATCCAGGCGCAGCAGGTGGTCAAGACCTACGACACCGGGACGAGCAAGGTGCAGGCGCTCAAGGGGATCGACTTCGTGGTCGAGCGCGGCGAGATGGTGGCGGTGATGGGCCCGTCCGGGTGTGGCAAGACGACGTTGTTGAACTGCCTCTCGGGGTTGGACAACGTGGACGACGGCCGCATCCTGCTCGAAGGGCAGGACCTGGCCGGGATGTCCGACCGCAAGCGGACCGATTACCGGGCGCGGCGGATGGGCTTCGTGTTCCAGGTCTACAACCTGCTGCCGGTCTTGAGCGGGGTCGAGAACGTCGAATTGCCGTTGCTGGTCTCCGGAGTAAAACCGAAGGCGGCGCGGGAGAAGGCGGAAGGGGCGCTGGCGACGGTCGGGTTGACCGAGTGGGCCGGGCACCGGCCGGCGGAACTCTCCGGCGGGCAGCGCCAGCGCGTCACCATCGCGCGGGCCCTCGTCAACGACCCGGCGATCATCTGGGCGGACGAACCGACCGGCGCGCTCGACAGCAAGACGGCGAACGAGATCATGGATCTGATGCGCGAGCTCAACCAGCGCGCCAACCTGACGTTCGTGCTGGTGACGCACGACCACGGTGTCGGCGAGCGGTGCGACCGGATCGTGCGGATGCGCGACGGGGTGATCGTCGGGCAGGACGGGCCGTCGATTGTCAGGCAGGCGGAAGAGGTGGCGGCGCTGGCGTACGCGGGGGCCGGGTGATCGTGCCCGGTCCAGACCCGAGGCTAAAGCCTCGGGCTCAACCTACGAAGCCCTCTGACGAGGGCTGAGCACGGATCCGACAACCGAATTCGTAGCCTGCTTCAGCCGGGTGCCCTCTGGGCGTTGTCGGTTGAGCGCGGGGTCTTTAGCCCCGCGGACGCCACGGTGCGGCTCTCGCCAAGACACCGGCGGGAAGGGATAGATTGCGATGGACGAGGTTTTTGGGGTTTCGATGGCGAGTATCGTGACCGTGTTGGTGGCGATGCTGGCGTTCTGTCTGTTGACGGTGGCGTGGGTGGCCTGGCGGCGGCCGGTCATCTTCAAGTTGGGGGTGCGCAACATCCCGCGGCGGAAGGCGCAGACGGTGCTGATCGTGGTCGGGCTGATGCTGAGCACGATGATCATCGCGGCGGCGCTCGGGGTGGGCGACACGGTCGATTACTCGATCACCGACGAGGTCTATTCGCAACTCGGGCACGTCGACGAGGAAGTCGTGGCGAGCCAGAACGTCGAGGCGCAAACCAGTTCCAGCGGCGACGTGAAGATCGACGCGGCGGCGCTGGGGACGGTCGAGCAGGCGCTGGCCGGCGACCACAACGTCGACGGGATCATGCCTGTGCTGAAGGTCGAGGCGCCGGTCGTCGACGAGGCGAAGGGGCAGAGCGAGCCGAACGTGACGCTGGTCGGGCTCGATCCCACGAAGTTGGATCAGTTCGGCGGGTTGAAGGACACGAACGGGAAGACGATCGACCTGGCGGCGATTCCGGTCGACGGGGTCGTACTGAGTAAGAAGGCAGCGGACGATCTCGACGCGGCGGTCGGGGACACGATCACGGTCTACTTCAACAATCAGCCGGTGCAGCGGACGGTGGCCGCGGTCGGCGAGGACACCTACCTGACCGGGGTCGGGCGCTCGCAGAGCACCGGCAAGGATCAGGCGGGGTTGGCGCTGCCGCTGGCGAGTCTCCAGGCGATGACCGGGAACACCGACAAGATCACCGCCGTGGTGATCTCGAACACCGGCGGGGTGCGGGACAGCGTCGGGGCGAGCGATGCGGTCGTCGACAAGCTGAAGGCGGCGCTGCCGGGGACGAACCTCGGGGTGAGCGCGGTCAAGCAGGACGGCGTCGATGCCGCCAAGCTCTTCTCCAGCGTCTTCACCGGGTTGTTCCTGGTGCTCGGGCTCTTCTCGATCGCGGCCGGGGTGCTCCTGATCGTCCTCATCTTCACGATGCTGGCGGCGGAGCGGCGGAGCGAGATGGGGATGGAGCGGGCGGTCGGCGCGCACCGGCGGCAGTTGATCCAGCAGTTCATCGCCGAGGGATCGGGGTACGCGATCCTGGCGGGGATGGTCGGGGCGGCGCTCGGCGTGGTGGCGGCGCTCGGCATCGGGTTCGCGATGGGGTGGTTGTTCGGCGACTTCGTCGACATCACGCCGCACGTGACGTTGCGGAGCATGATCGGGGCGTACTGCCTGGGGGTGGTGATCACGTTCCTGGCGGTGAGCGGATCGTCGTGGAAGATCAGCCGGTTGAACGTGGTGGCGGCGGTGCGCGACCTGCCGGACGCGGCGAGCTCGCGACGGCGGTTGCGGACGCTGGTCTGGGCGGCGCTGATGCTGCTCGGCGGGGCCGCGATGACGATGGCCGGGTTGAGCGGGAACAGCGCCTTCCCGTTCTACCTCGGGATGAGTCTGGTGCCGTTCGGGGTGGCGCTGGTGCTGCGCTTCTTCGGGGTGCCGAGCCGGGCGGTCTTCACGACGGTCGGGGTCTACCTGCTGGCGTTCTGGATCCTCGGGTCGGCCGAAAAACTCGACTCGATCTTCGGCGAGATGGACGGCGGCTTCGAGATGTTCTTCCTGTCCGGGATGTTCATGGTGATCGCGACGACGATCGTGATCCTGCAGAACACCGACCTCTTGCTGGCGGGTGTGAGCCGGTTGGGCGGACTGTTCCGGTCGAAGCTGCCGGCGGTGCGGACGGCGGTGGCCTACCCCGGCGCGGCGCGGGGCCGGACCGGGATGACGATCGCGATGTTCAGCCTGATCATCTTCTCGCTGGTGATGATGGCGACGATGAACCAGAACTACGTCAACCTCTTCCTCGGCGACGAGGCGAACGCGGGGTGGGACGTGCGGGCCGACGCGCCCAACTCGAACCCGATCAACGACTTCACCGGGACGCTGGCGGCGCAGGGGGTCGACACGAGCCAGTTCAAGAACGTCGGCGTGGTGACGAGTCCAACCAGCTTCACGGCGCCGGTCAGGATGGCCGGGACGCAGGACTGGAAGAACTTCCCGGTGCGCGGGATGGACGGCGCCTTCATCGCCGACAGCACGTTGAAATTCGGGCAGCGGGCCGAGGGGTACGCAACCGACGCGGACGTGGTGAAGGCGTTGGCGAACGACCCGAACGTGGCGGTCGTGGACGTGAGCGCGGTGCCGGGGAACGGCGGGTTCGGCGGCTTCGACAACGCCTTCACGCTGACCGGATTGAAGACGAGCGACAAGACCTTCAAGCCGATCACGGTCGAGCTGGCCGATCCGCGGGGCGGTCAACCGCACCAGGCGACGATCATCGGCGTGATCGACACCAAGATCGGAAGCCTGGTCGGGATGTACGCAAACCAACAGACGATCGACCAGATCTACCCGACGCCGACGACGACCTCGTACTACGTGGCGTTGCAGGACGCGGGGCAGTCGGACGCGGTGGCGAAGCAGGTGGAGGCGGCGCTGTTGCCGAACGGTGTCCAGGCGACCTCGATCCGGGACGAGTTGAAGGACGGCCAGAAGACGTCGACCGGGTTCCTCTACATCATCCAGGGCTTCATGGGGCTCGGGTTGCTGGTCGGCGTGGCGGCGATCGGGGTGATCGCCTTCCGGTCGGTGGTGGAGCGGCGGCAGCAGATCGGGGTGCTGCGGGCGCTCGGCTACCAGCGGAGTATGGTCTCCTTGAGTTTCATGATCGAGACGGCGTTCGTGGTCGGGCTCGGTTGTCTCGCCGGGACGACGCTGGGGCTGATCCTTGCCCGCAACCTGTTCACGAGCGATTCGACGGCGGCGGGAGCGGGCTTCCTGATCCCGTGGAGCATCATCCTGACGGTGCTGGCGGCGACGATGGTCGTCGCAATGCTGATGACGTGGATCCCGTCGCGGCAGGCGGCGCGGATCGCGCCGGCGGAGGCGCTGCGGTACGAGTGAGCCGGTAGCCGGTAGCCGGTAGGAGAT
>DATBFX010000141.1:0-33098 GCA_036558305.1 Thermomicrobiales bacterium
TGGCTCGTCGCATCCTCCGCCTGCTCCCGCGTTCCCATCCGGTGGTAGCAATAGCGGTAGACCGCATCGACGTACCGGCGATAGAGCGCGGCGAACGCGGCCGGGTCTCGCTTCGCCCCGGCCGCGAGGCGAGCGTCGTCATCCGGCTCCGATGTCTTCGACCCCCTACCCGCCACCAAGGTCCCCAACCGATCGTTCGGCGTACACGCGTTCAGAGGGGTAGACGGATGGGCCGTGGTTGGAGTAACAACGCGTCGTTCGCATCACTCGATGGCAGGCGGCAGCGTCCGGACATCGCCGTCGTGCCGCCGGCGGGTGACCGTCGACGACGTACACGAAAGCGATCACCATGCCGACCTCGCCGCGCGCCGACCCTCGCCGCCCTGTCCCGCCCGCGTCCCCGATCGGCGGCGCTTCGCCGCGCTCCTCGGTACCGGTCCCGCTCACATCGCTGATCGGTCGCGAGCGCGAGATGGAACTGGCGCGCGCGCTCCTCGGTCGCCCCGATCTCCGCCTGCTCACCATCATCGGTCCCGGCGGCATCGGCAAGACCCGCCTCGCCCTCGAAATCGCCCGGGAACTCGCGGACGCGTTTGCCGACGGCGTCCGCTTCGTCCCGTTGGCCGACGTGGCCGACCCGGCGCTGGTACCGACGACCGTGGCCCGGGCCGCCGGAATCCTGGAAACGGGCGATCGCGCCGTCGCCGACACGCTCGCAATCGCCTTTTCCGACGCGGACTCCCTGCTCGTCCTCGATAACTTCGAGCACGTGCTGGCAGCCACGCGATTCCTGACCGCGTTGTTGGCGAATTGCCCGCGTCTGACGATCCTCGTCACGAGTCGGACCCTCTTGCGGACGAGCGGCGAGCAAGCGCTGCCGGTCCTGCCGCTGTCCCTGCCCGACCCGGGTGCCGAAGCCGCGATCGAGGCCGTGGCCCGGGCGCCGGCCGTCCAGTTGTTCACCCAGCGTGCCCAAGCCCTCAACCCGTCCTTCACCCTGACGGCGGTGAACGCGTCACTGGTGACGGACATCTGCCGTCGCCTCGATGGCGTACCGCTCGCGATCGAGCTCGCCGCCGCCCGCGTCAACCACCTGCCGCTGCCGATCCTGCGCGATCGTCTGGACCAGCGCCTCTCGCTGCTTACCAGCGGCGACCGCGATCGGCCCGACCGGCACCGCACGATGCGCGGCGCCATCGCCTGGAGCCACGATCTGCTCTCGGGCGAGCAGCAGGCGCTCTTCCGGCGACTGGCCGTCTTTGCCGGCGGCTGCACGCTGGAGGCCGCGGAGGACGTGGGGGGACAGGGGGGCAGGGAGGCAGGGGGACAGGACGGAGAACTTCTGCACGCCTGTCCCCCTGCCCCCCTGTCCCCCTCCGTCCTCGACGGCATTGCCGCACTCGTCGACGGGAGTCTGCTGGAACAGGAGACCCTCCCCACCGGAACCGATCATTACCGGATGCTGGAGACGGTCCGCCAGTACGCGGCGGAACTGCTGGCGGCGAGCGGCGAAGAGGAGGCCATTCGCGCCGCGCACGCGAGGTTCTATCTCACGTTCGTCGAACAACGTCCGCCCGGCCCCTTCCTTCCCGACGACCAGATTCACCTCGGCCGCCTGGACGCGGAGCACGCGAACCTCCGGGCGGCGTTGGCCTGGTTGGCGGCAACCGGCGAGGAGGCCGCCTTTGCCCGGCTCGCCGGTGCGCTCGCCTGGTTCTGGTTCGTCCGCGGCCATCACCACGATGGCGCGGCCTGGCTGGAACGCGCCCGCCGGTGCAGGGAGCGCGTACCGCCCCCGGTCAGAACGACCACGGCGGTTGGATTCGGCATGATCGCGCTGGCCCAGGCCGATTACGCCCGCGCGGGCGAGGCGCTGACCGACGGTCTGACCATCGCCCAAGCCGCGGGCGATGCCCTCGGCGCGGCGCAGGCGCTGATCGCCCTGGGTATCCTCGCCTGCGCCCAGGAGGACTACGAGCGGGCGACCTCCGTGCTCGCGGAGGCGCTCGCGCTCGCCGGGACGGTGGCCGATCCGCGTTTGGCCGCGTCGCTGGAGAGCGCGGCGCTTGCCAATCTCGGCGTTGCGGTCCACGCCCAGGGGCAGCTCGCGGCGGCAGCCGGTCACCACGAGGAGGCGCTCGCCCGCCAGCGGACGGTGGGATACGTCCGGGGCGAGATGCTTTCCCTCCTCGATCTGGGCGACGTCGCCCGCGATCGGGGCGAAACCGCCCGCGCCGCCGCCTACTACCGGGACGGTCTGGCGCTGGCGTGGGCCTACGGCGAGCAACGTGCCATCGCCGAGGCCCTGGAAGGGATGGCCTGCGCGGTGGGCGGCAGCGGCCACGCCGCGACGGCCGTCCGCTGGTTTGCCGCGTCCGAGCGGCTGCGCCAGACGACCGGCATCGCCAACTGGCTCGCCTTCAATCGCGCGGTCTACCAACGGGCGATCGCCGCCGCCCGAACGGCGCTGGGGGAGCAGGCGTTCGCGACCGTCTGGGCCGTCGGCCGGGAGGCGTCTCCGGCCCAGGCCGTTGCCGAGGCGCTCGATCCGGTCACGGTCGCCGGCGGTTCCTCCCGCGCCGGCCTGACGCCCCGCGAGCTGGACATCCTCCGCCTGCTCGTGACCGGTCTGCCCGATCGCGCCATCGCCGAGGCGCTCTTTCTCAGCGTCCGCACCGTCGAAAACCACCTCGCCCGCATCTTCGCCAAACTCGGCGTGCACACGCGGACCGCGGCCGCGACCGCCGCGATCACCGCCGGTCTCGTCGATCCCGATCCCCCGGCGTCTGTCTGACCACTCCCCACGTCGGTTCCCCGGCGCACGCTCCGACCGCGCGATTGAGTACTCACCGGGCCCGGATGGAGTACTCGTACGGATGGTGCGACCCGACCGGACGGGCTATCGTCTGGCGCACACGGCCGTCGACACCGAACGAACGAAGGAAGCGACCGATGCCTGCCCTTTTGATTCGGCACAGGATCGAGGATTACGCGACCTGGAGACCGGTCTTCGACGCGGACGAGACGACGCGTCGGGCCAACGGCTCCCTGGGCGCTCGCCTCTTCCGCAGCGCGGACGACCCGCACGAGACCCTGATCCTCCTCGACTGGGACGATCTTGAGCGGGCACGCCTGTTTGCCCAGTCCGACGACCTGCGCGAGGCGATGGCGCTCGCGGGGGTGGTGGACGAACCCGACCTCTGGTTCCTGGAAGAGACCGATTGACTGCTGGCCCGCTTATCCGTCGCCGCGTCGCGTGCAAGGAGCAAGAACAGGATGGAGGGCCGTCGCTTCGATCAGATCGCGGAACTCTTCGCGCAGCGCCGCCTCACCCGCCGCCGGGCGCTCGCCCAAACCGGCGCCGGTCTCGCCGCCGGCGCCGTGGGCGTTGCGGGGTTCAGGTCCGCCACCGCCCAGGATGCGGCGGCGACGCCGGAGACTCCGACCAACGCGGAAAAGGTTTCCTACCTCTTTCTCCAGTCGTTTCGCTCCGGCAGCATCGCTCCGAAGGAGGGCGAACCGGGAACCTTCACGGTCACCCTCGAGCAGGGTACGGGCCAGACCGTCTACTTCGCCGATCGGCCCTCGCGCGACGTCGGCGCCGTCTCGACCGGCCCCTTCCTCGGCGGGTTGGGCTTCGACGCGGACGACCCGCCGAACGCCGCGCTGGTCATGGAGACCGCGCCGGGCGACACCGACATCGCCGTCGTCGAACTCGTCAACCCGGTCCTCGCCGACGACGGCGCGGGCGTCACCTACGATGTCCACGTGCTCGCCAACTGGCAGGGCGAGCTGGACCTGGGCTTTTCCGAGGCGCCGACCGACCTTGCGCAGGTCGCCCCCAGCTTCGGTCCGGCCCACCTCTTCATCGACGATTGCCGCGACGATTATGTCATGTGTTGGGTGCCTGGTCACCCAGTGTTGGGAAAAATCGGCGCAATGGGCTTTTGCTGGCACTGGGAAAACCTCTCCTGCTATCCGTGTGAGCCCTACTATCACGACCCTATTCCAGGCAATAACGCGCTACACAACTACTGGGCCGGGAAATGCAACGCGGCGTTCGCCGAATGCAACGGCGGCTGTTTAGCGACCTTCTAAAGTACACATCGCCATGGCCGCTTGACCGGCCGCGCCGGCGGGTAGTCGGGAAGGAGGATAGGTCCATGAGGGCTAACCGCTTCGATACCATCGCGAAACACCTGTCTGCGCACCAAATCTCCCGCCGCCGCGCCCTGCGCCAGGGTGGGCTGTGTCTGGCCGCCGGTACCGTAGCGCTGACCGGTGCGACCGGACCGGGCGTCGCGCTGAGGGCAGCCGTCGCCGCGCCCGCCGCGCCGGTCTCGGATTCCGCGCCCGCGCCCGCCGAGGACATCCTCGCCATCGCCCGCGACGACATGGCCCGCTTTGACCTGCGAGCCGTCATCCTGCGGGTCACGATCGACGGCGACGAGCTGGTCACGGCGGCGCTCGGCGAATCGATCACCGGCGTGCCGGCCACGCCGGAGATGCACTTCCGCAACGGCGCCGTCGCCATCGCCTACGTGGCCACCCTCCTCCTCCGGCTCGTCGACCAGGGCGTGGTCGGGCTCGACGATCCGCTCGCCGCCTGGCTGCCCGAACTGCCGGACGCCAAGCGCGTCTCCCTGCGGATGCTCGCCAACATGACGGCCGGCTACCCCGACTACGTCCAGAACGGCCGCTTCCTCGACGCGCTCTACGCCGACCCCTTCCGGCAGTGGACCCCGGAAGAATTGATCGACGTCGGCATCTCCACGCCGCGCCGCTTCGAACCCGGCGCCAACTGGGATTACTCCCACACCAACTACGTGATCCTCGGTCGCGCCCTGGAGCGGCTGGCCGACCGGCCGCTTGCGGACCTGATGCAGGAGCAGATCCTCGACCCCCTCGGACTGGGCGGCACTGCCGGCTGGTCGACCGCCGCCATTCCCGAGCCGGTTCTCCACGCCTTCAGCGCCGAGCGGCGCGCCGCGCTCGGCATCGATCCCGCCGCGCGCTTCTACGAGGAATCGACCTTCTGGAACCCCTCCTGGACCCTCTCGGCGGGCGCCATCCAGACGACCACCATCCACGACCTGACCGCGACCGCCGAGGCGATCGGCACCGGGGCGCTGCTTTCGCCGAAGTCTCATCGGGCCCAGGTAAGCACCGAGCTCGTCGGCTTCGGCTCGGCGCTGGCGGGTTGCCCGGCCTGCCACACCCTCGACGAACGGTACGCCTTCGGACTCGGCGTCGTCCTGAGCGGCGCCTGGATCCTGCAATCCCCGCTCTTCGGCGGTTACGCCGCGACGGCGGCCTACCTCCCCTCGCGGCGAATCGCCATCGCGGTCGCGACCACGTTCGGGGAGGAGAGCTTCGACCGGGCGGGCACTTACCGGTACGGCAACGTCAGCGAGACGATCTTCACGGCCATCGGTGCCCACCTGGCGCCGGACGAGGCGCCGCCGAGCAGGAGGTAAGGATCGATGTTGGCACGACGATGCACTCGCCGTCAGTTCGTTCGCCAGGGTGGAGCGGGGCTCACGGCCGGCGCCGTCGCCGCCGGGCTTGCCGGTCTGTCCAGGCGCGCGGTCGCGGCTCCCGCACAGGCAGTCACGCCGGAAAGCGTCGCAGCCGCGGTCACCAGCCTGGACGGCGTCATTCAAGAGGCATTGGACAAGACAAGGGTGCCCGGGCTGGCCGTCGCCGTGGTTCATCAGGACGCCGTCGTTCACCTTTCCGGGCACGGCGTGCGGGAGGCGGGCACCGGCGATCCGGTCGACCCGGACACGGTTTTCCAACTGGCCTCGCTCTCCAAGCCGCTCGCGGCGACGGTCGTAGCGGCGGTGGTCGGCGACGGCGTCGTCGATTGGGACGCGCGCATCGGTGACCTCACCCCCGACTTTACCCTGTTCGATCCGCTGGCGAGCCGTGAGGTGGCGCTGCGCGACATGTTCTGCCACCGCAGCGGCCTTCCCCACCACGGGGGGGATGACCTGGAAGACCTGGGTTACGACCGGGCGGCGATCCTCCACCGCCTCCGCTACCTTCGCCCGGCGAGCTCCTTCCGCTCGACTTACGCCTACACCAACTTTGGCCTCACCGCGGCGGCGGTCGCGGCCTCGGCTGCCGCCGGGCTGGCGTGGGAAGACCTGGCCGCCGAACGGCTCTACGCGCCGCTGGGTATGACCCGCACCAGCTCCCGCTTCGACGACTTTATCGCCGCCGCGAACCGCGCCCGCGGCCACGTCCTCGTCGACGGCACCTACGTCGCCAAGTACCAGCGCCAACCGGATGCACAATCGCCGGCCGGCGGAGTCAGCTCGACCGCGCGGGATCTGGCCGAGTGGCTGCGCCTGCAACTCGGCGGCGGCACGGTCGACGGGCGGGGGATCGTCGCCGCCGCGGCCCTGGGGGAAACCCACCGGCCGCACATGTCCACCAACCGGCCGGAGCACCCGGACACCGAACGGACGGGATTCTACGGGTTGGGCTGGAACGTCAGCTACGACGCCCAGGGTCGGGTCCGCTTGAGCCATTCCGGCGCTTTCGCCCTTGGCGCGGGCACGGCGGCCTACCTGGTCCCGGCGGACCAGCTCGGCATCGCCGTGCTGACGAACGCGGCGCCGATCGGACTGGCCGAGGCGGTGGCACTCAGTTTCCTTGATTTGGCGGAGAGCGGCGCGGTTGCCTACGACTACCTCGGCATCCTCGGGCCGATCGTCGCCGAGGAACTGGCGCCCTCCTACGGCACGGCCGTCGACTACGGCCGGCAGCCCGCCGCTGCGGCTCCGCCGCTCGCGCTCGACGCCTACGCCGGCGCCTACGCCAACGACTATTTCGGCGAGATCGCGGTCGGCGCCGACCGCGGCGGGCTGGTGCTCCACCTTGGACCGGCTCGGACCGCGTACCCCATGCGCCACTACGACCGCGACGTTTTCCTCTATCAGCCCGTCGGCGAAAACGCCGGAGGCGAGAGCGCCGTGTCGTTCGCGATCGGCGCCGACGGGAGGGCGACGGGTGTGACGATCGAGAACCTCGACCGCAATCTCCAGGGCGGGTTCACCCGCGCCGCGCCAACGATTCCCGGCGCAGCCGGCGCTTCCGCAACGCCGCCGACCCGAACCTAACGCTGATCCCCCCAGAATGAGACGACCTCCAACGGCACGTCTGTTCGCCCGGTCCGACGACCTGCGCGAGGCGATGCGACGCGGGGGTCGTGGACGAACCCGTTCTCTGGTTCTTCAAAGGGGTCAACCGGCCGCCTGCTTGAGTCGGCCGTCGCGACCACCAGGAGATGAGCGAGCCGTCGGTGGCGGTACCGAATCCGCCGGCTCCCCCGACCCACCGGACGTCGCCCGCCTGGTCGCCACCGCCGCCCGGTACGGTTGCGAGTTCGTCGGCCCCGCGTCAGTCGTCAGTCGTTAGAAAGAGATCCGGCGCTTCCCGAGAACATCGTCGAAGAGACGCATGCTGCTGACGCCTGTCGCCCGACGCCCGTCGCCTGCGAAGGAGGGTGGTGATGATTTCTCGGAATCAGATCGAGGCCGCTCGGTTGCGGCGCGACGACTTCCTGGTTCTGACCGATCGCCACCGGTTCGTCGTCGCGGCGCGGCGGCCGAGTGGGAGCGGGATCTCCGCTTCGCGGTCCATCGGGACCGTGTGCACCGTTGTTCGGGTGGCGGTGACCGCGCTCGCCACGGCCGGTCTGGTCGCCCGTCCCGGATAAGCCCGACGTCCCGTCGGCCGCACCGCCACGGGCAGGCCGGGTAGGAGGGTCCGCCCGTCGCCCCCGGTCAGCGGTGGAGGATCGCCCATGGACGATCAGTTCTTCGATTAACTGACTCGGACGTTAGTAATATCGCGCCGAGGTTTGCTTCGTGGCTTGGCGGGGCGCTCGTGTTGGGTCTCCTCGCCACGGTCGGTTTCGGCGAGGCGGCGGCGCAGGGGTGCCGCGGCGCCGGGCGGACGTGCCGCGCGAACAGCATGGGGAGGCGCGTCTGCACCTACGCGGCCGGGACGAGCAATTGCCGCGCGTTTGCCTCGATCCGAACACCGCCTACCTGGCCGATCCGGTCACTGCTCCACCCCGCCCGCCTCACGGAAGTCGTTGCGGGGTCTGGCCTCGGGGAATCGGGATGGCCGTCGCGCGTGGCCGGCTCCGGCCGACCCTGCGGCCACGGCGCGGCGCGGTATCATCGGCGCCGGCAGCCCCGCGCGGCGTGACAACCGATCGTTCGAAGGGAGCGCGCGATGGCCACCTTCGTCCTGGTGCACGGCTCCTGGGGCGGCGGCTGGATCTGGAGAAAGGTCGTCCCGCTGTTGCGGGCGCGCGGCCACGACGTCTACGCCACCACCGCCACCGGCCTGGGTGATCGCGCCCACCTCGCCGACCCGGCCATCGACCTCGACCTCTTCGTCACCGACGTCGTCAACGTCCTCGTCTACGAAGACCTGACCGACGTGACGCTGGTCGGCTGGAGCTTCGGCGGGATGACCATCACCGGGGTGGCCGAGCGGGTGCCGGAGCGCCTGGCGCAGCTGGTGTATTTCGACGCCGCCGTGCCCGCCGACGGCGAGACCGGCTACGACGCCGAGGGGTACGGGCCGGAGGGCATCGCCGCCGACCGCGCGGACGCGGAGGCCGCCGGCATGCCCGGGTTCCAGGTCGTCGGTCGCTACGCGGAATGGATCCGGGCCCTGATCCCGGACCCCGTCGACCAGGCGTGGCTCTTCGCGCGGCTCGAGCCCCAGCCGCTCGCGACCTGCACCCAGCCGCTCCGGCTCGGGAACCCGGCGGCCGCGGCGATTCCCCGCGCCTTCGTCTTCTGCACGGACGGCAAGGGGGACGCGGCGGAGGATCCGACCGTGCGCGACGCCGCCACGGCGCGGTCGGATCCGGGCTGGCGCTACCGGGAGATCGCGGCTAACCACTTGGCGCCGGTCAACGCCCCCCGGGCGCTGGCCGAGGCGCTCCTGTCCCTGGTCTAGGTCGCGCCGGCGCCGTCCCGCCACCGGCGCACTCGGCCCGGCCACGGGAACCGCCCACCCGCGTCTCCCACGTCGCGAGGAAGCCCGTCTCGCTATGCCAATGAGGCCACGACGCCCGGATCGCTCGCGATGGTGAGCCCGCTCGTTTGGCCGCCGGTGCTGCTCCTATGCGTACCCACTCCTCTGGCGAGGTGTGTCTGCGGTCTTGTCGAAGCCGCCTGCCAGGCGGGCAGGCGGCATGCACGATGCCCACCGGCCGGCGCTGTTGCCCTGGCGCCGGCGGCTTTGCCATCCGTTCCCCTCGCCAATCCTGCCGGCACCCAAAGCGCGTTATGATGGAAAGCACCCCCATCGGACGACGCGTGGGTGCGGGCAACTGGTCGGACAAAGGAGGATGCCATGGCAACGACGCCGGAAGCCACGGATCGGGCGCAATGGGACGCGGCGAACCCCGCCAACAAGGACAGACTGCTCCGGGTGGTCCGGGAGGAGGCCGAGCGCCTCTTCGCCTACGCCGACGTGTCGGCGAACTGGGAAGCGCCGACCGCCTCCGGTCACTGGCAGGTGCGGGACATCATCGGCCACATGGTCGACGTGACCGAGGGCTACCTCAACGCCTTCGACCTCGCCCGCACCGGCGGCACCGCCCCCACCCCGCACGGTCTGCGCGTGATGGCGCGACTCCTCGACGAGCACGCGCAGGCCTTCCGCTCCCTCTCGCAGACCGAGATGATGCGGCGCATCCGCGACGACTTCGCCCGGATGATGGCGGTCTTCGCGGGGCTGACCGCCGAGGAGTGGACCGGGTTCATGGTCTCGCACCCCTACATGGGACCGGTTCCCGCCTTCATCTACCCCGTCTTCCACCTCGTCGACTACGGCGTCCACGGCTGGGACGTCCGCGAAGGTCTCGGCATCCAGAGCGGTCTCACCGGCGACACCGCCGACTTCCTGGTCCCGATCATGTTCATCCTCTGGCAGTCCACGACCGACCTCGAAAGCGTCGGCGAACCGGTCTCCGTCGGTATCCGCGTCTCCGGTCGCAACGGCGGCACCTGGCGGATCGGCGTCTCCGCGAGCGGCTACACCTACGAGGCCGGCCCGATCGACGATCTGCCCGCCGCCTTCGACTTCGACCCCAGCAGCCTGATCCTGACCGCCTACGGCCGGATCAACGGCGGCACCAGCTACGGCGACCAGGCGATCGCCGAACGCTACCGCGGTCTCTTCTACGCGATCTGACGGGCGGAGATCTAAGCCGTCGCCAGCGGTGCGGTCTGCCCGGCAGCGACTTGCCCTGCCTGCCAGGCGCGGACCGAGCGCCGCACCACCAGGGTCGCACCGACGACCGCGAGACTCCCGGCCAGCGCCAGCCAGAGCGGCAGCGCCGGGTTCAGACCGTAGAGGGCACCCGCGGCAAACCCGGCCAGCATCAACCCGGCGCTGAAGGCCACCTCCAACAGGGCGAACGCGCGCGTCCGCATGTCCGCCGGCGTCACCTCGCCGACCGCCCCGAAAAAGGTCTGCTGCGCCACGCTGGCGAATCCCCAGCAGAGGTAGGCGGCACCGACCACGCCGAGTGTCCGCCCGCCAAGCAGCAACGCGAAGACGGCCGGCAGGAAGGCGAACGTCAGCAGCGTTCCGTTCAGCGATCGCCCCAACCGCGGCACGCGCGAGACGATCAGACCGGAGGCGATGCCGCCGGCGGCGACCAACGTCCCGAAGGCGCCGATCGCCCCGACCGAGAATCCCCGCTCGTTGTGGAGGTAGTTGGCCGCGAGCGTCAGTCCGAGGTTGGCGGAGAAGAGTCCACCGACCGCGAGCGCGCTCAGCAACGCGGTCGGCCGGTGCCGCAACACCGCCAGGTAGCCGCCGCTCGTCGTGCGGCTTGCTCGACCCGCCGGCCGCACCCGGAAAAAGAAGCCGCCGGAGACGATCAACCCGATCGTCAGCACGACGAACACCGACCGCAACCCGTACTCCTCCGCCAGCGCCCCGCCGACCAGCGGTGCCACCAGCAGCGGTACGCTCGCGGCGATCGTGTAGACCATCAGAAAGCGGTGGGCGCGCGAGGCCTCGTCGCCCGATTCGTCGATCACCCGCGACACCGACGGCCAGGCGAGATTGGCCGTGGCCTGAAAGACGAAGGCCGGGAAGAGCTGCCACCACCGCCAGGCGAAGAGATAGACGAGCGCGTTGGCGACCGCCAACCAGCGACAGTTGATCAGCAACCGCGGCGAGAGCCGATCGCTCAACGGCCCCGACGCGATCAGGAACGCCAACCGGATCGCTTCCCCAACCCCGAGCAGCACCCCGACCAGCGCCGGTTTCGCCCCGAGCGACTCGATGTAGAGCGCCTTGAACCGATCCGACGTCCCGAACGCCGCCTGGAGAAAAAACACCGCCCAAAACAGGAGCGCGGCATTCCCCGCCAACCCAACCCGCAACCACCGCCCGACCGCCACGCCCGTCATCCCATGCCTGTCGAAGCTTCGGCCCCCGGAAGGAGGTTCCTTCCGACCCGAGCCAACCCTCCTCTCGCCGCGAGGTCCGCGAGATCATAGCAAGCAATCGCCGAGCACCTCGTCATGACTTGCTTGACGCCGGGCAGCAGGATTCTTGGTCGGCGACCGCCGCAGCCGTTGACAGGCTTCGACGCAGGCGCTACAGGTCCCCACCTACCCGATATCCGTGCTTGCGGGCGTTCCTGCCGAACTTCTGAGTGGAGGCAGCCGTGGTGAACTACTATCTGTCATCCTATAAGCTGGGCAACGAGGTTGCCGCGTTGAAGCGACTGGGCAAGAAAACCTCGGGCAGCCTTGGCTATATCGCGAACGCACTCGATTTTACGAGCGCCGATCCCGCGCGGAAGCAGCGCCACATCGACCAGGAAATGGGCGAGCTGCGGGAACTCGGCTTCGACGTGACGTTGCTCGACTTGCGCGACTATTTTGGCGATGAGGACGACCTGGGCGTGCGACTGCACCGTTTGGGTGGTGTCTACGTCTGTGGGGGCAACAGCTTCGTGCTGCGGCAGGCGATGCGGCTCAGCGGCTTCGACGGCGCGCTGCGGGCACGCGGTGACCGCGCCGACTTTCTCTATGCGGGCTACAGCGCGGGCGTTTGTGTCCTGAGTCCCACGCTGCACGCGTACGCCATCGTGGATGACCCCACGGATATGCCGTATCCGCAACTCCGGGCGCAGCTGTGGGAGGGCCTCGGCCTGCTCAGTTTCGTGTTTCTTCCCCACGATCGCTCTGACCATCCCGAATCGGCCCACATTGAGCAAGAGGTCGCGTACTGCATCGACAACAAGGTCCTCTGCAAGGCCTACCGAGACGGTGAGGTGCTCATCATCGAGTGAGGATGGAACGACGGCACCCGGCGCGGGCGATCGGGGGCACGCGTCCGCGCCGGAAACGATCGGCCGCTCTCGCGCGGGCACACCGCCTCAACAAGTGGTTGACGCCGGTGGGTAATCGGGGTGGCCGGGCGGACGTGCTCCAGGGAACGCTCCACCCGGCCTGTGCGCTCGTGGGCTTCCGGTTCCTCGGCCCGGCAGCCGGGGTAACAGCGCGACGGCGTCAGGCCAGCGGGTGGTGAGGGGCGTCGTCGCATCGGATGGCGTCGGCCAGCTTCTCGGCGACGGCGACGACGGTGCAATGGAGGTTGGCCCGCGGGCCGGTCGGGAAGATCGCGGCGTCAGCGACCCGCAGCCCGGCGATCCCGTGGACGCGGCCCTCGTGGTCCACCACCGCTCCCGGGTCGGCGGCCGGCCCCATCCGGCAGGTGCTCGACGGGTGGTAGGTCGTCCGGGCGTGTTCGCGCACCCACGCCCGGAGTCCGTCGCGCTCGCGCCAGTCGGGCACCTGCCCGGGCACCGGGTCGACCAGTGCCACCAGCGGCTCGGCGGCGACCAGCCGCGCGACCAGTTCGATGCCGTCGCAGGCGGCCTCCAGGTCGGCCGGGTCGGCGAGGTGGCCGTGGTCGATGTCGAGCATCGCCGCCGGGTCGGGCGAGGTCAGCCGCACCCGGCCCCGCGACGTGGCGAACTGCAGGCTGAGGAGCAGCAACAGCGCCCAGCGGCCCCGCTCCGCGTCGGGAAAGCAGGCGTGGTAGACGTGGAGGTCGATCTCTGCGGCCGCCCGGCGGCTGCGCGCCTTGATCAGCGTTGGGAATAGCGCCAGCGCGGCGGGGGCGCGGTCGGTTTTGATCGCGTACGCGTACGCCCCGGCGGTCATTCCGTTGACGAAGCCGAGAAGCGGGTGGTCCAGCAGGTGAGCGCCGACGCCCGGCCGGTCGAGGGCGACGGGGATACCGAGCCCCCGCAGGTCCGCCGCCGGCCCGATCCCGGAGCGGAGCAGGACGGCCGGCGAGCCGTAGGCGCCGGCGCACAGCACGACTTCCCGCCCCCGCACCTCACGCCCGTCGGCGGTGCGCACCCCGACGGCGTGGCCGTCCTCGACGCAGACGCGATCGACGAGCGTGTCCGGGATGAGGGTCAGGTTGGGCCGGGAGCGAGCCGGGGCCAGGTAGGTGAAGGCGCCGTTCATCCGCACCCCGCCGGCGACGTTCTTGGGCATCGGGCCGACGCCGGGGCGTTGCGCGGGGGCGCCGTTGAAGTCGGCGACGCGGGGGAAGCCCAGCACCTCGGCAGCGGCGACGAGCGCGCGGTCGACCGGGCTCAGGTCGGCCTCGGCCAGGCGGAATACCGGCACCGGGCCGTCGCTGCCGTGCAGGGGGCCGCCGAGGGGGTCGGCCTCGGCCCGCCGGAAGGAGGGCAGGAGATCGGCCCATCCCCAGCCGGGGTTGCCGAGGGCCCCCCACTCATCGTAGTCGGCGGCCGAGCCCCGCAGCCAGGCGCAGGCGTTGATCGCCGAGCTGCCGCCGACGACCCGGGCGCGGGGCAAGGGGAGGGGGCGGTCGGCGGGCCGCCCGGCGTGGAGGTAGCCCCAGGGGTGGGAGTCGGGCCAGATCCACGTCGCGTTCCGCAGCTCCGCCGGCCAGGCGTCCGGGTCGGGGCCGTAGTCGGGCCCCGCCTCCAGGAGGGCGACCGTCCGCCCCGGGTCCTCGGTCAGCCGGCTGGCCAGGACGCAGCCCGCCGGCCCTGCGCCGACGAGCACGACGTCGAACCGCGCGTTGCCCGTCACGGCATCCTCCTTCGCCGGGTTCAACACCTGTTCGGGAATCCAAAAGCGGATTCTAGCCCGGTTTTCCTCACGCGTCTGCGGAGGCCTTTGCACCACGATCCTTACGACAGGATCGGCCACCCCGATTACCCACCGGCGTCAACCACTTGTTGAGGCGGTGTGCCCGAGCGGGGGCTGCGCTTCACCGAAGACGCGGACCCCGCAACCGGCGAGATCACCGGCCAGCGCTGCTGCTGGTCATGGCGAGGTGTGATCGCCGAGCACCCATGCCACCCCGCTCGCCCACTGATGAGACGTCTCTCCACGTTCTTAATGGGAAAGACTTAAGAGAAACCCGTATTCACCGTAGGGGCTGGGGATATGGGGACAACCCGGAAATCACGCACCGCCACGCGGAAATCTGACCGGGGGGCCTGTGGACGTCCCGTCCACAAACCAGACCACCGACTCGGGAGGCGATCGCCATTCCCTGTGCCAATCCACGCACAGGTCACCGAACGCAGCCGCCAACCCACAGCCCGGACGGGTGAACGTACACATTGTCCGCAGGCTTGTCCACAATCCACAGCGGTTATCCACCGTCCAGGACCACTTATCCACAACGGCCGGTACCGGGTGTGCCCGTCAGGCAACGCTCTGTCACTGCTGTCGTTACTGTGACGCGACGGTCAGCGCTGTTCACAGCATCCCCGCAGAGCGTCGCAAGAGTTCTCTTGAGTCGGAATTGAGCGATTCGGATGCGAGCGTCGCGATGCTGCGCGCTCGTGCTCTACACGCATCTGGTGGACAAGCGGACGCACGTCTGCGAATCTTTGCAGACAACCTGGGCATCGATAGTCGGGAGCAACTCGATGGTCGGCAGATACCACATCAATCGGCACGGCGAAAGCGACGACTCTGCTGGGGAGAGCATTGCGCCCAACGCCCAGCCCCTCGACGTCGAAAAAGACATCGTCGTAAGGTTGTTTCCCGAGGAATTCCATTGGGTCGAAGTCGATGCCGAGTACCTCGGTCCGGCGCGACCACGCATCCCGCGCGAACTCGCTCGCGTTGACGACTGAGTGAGAACTTCGCCTGGTACACCCAAGTCGACGGTGCCGACCTGTTGCAAGGCGATTTCATCGATGCCTGCCCGGTTCTGATACCGTCCTCGAACTTCATGGTGATGATATCGGCAGCGCCTGCTCGGCCCAGCGTGGGATGGCAAACCCTCGATGTCGTCGTGATGACGCAGTCGTGCGATCTCGAACAGGACAACGTGGATCTCGTGTTGCTGTGCCCGCATTGGCCACCCTCGCGACTTGAAGAAGCGAGCGATTTCTTCAAATCGACGAAAGGGAAGGAGGACCTACGACGGGGCAACGTGCCTGGGTATCATCTGCTGGCCCCCAGCGAGTTATCAGGATTCGAACGAGAGTTGCGCGTCGTCGACTTTCGCGCCGTCTACAGCCTGCCCCATACCTACCTTCGGCACCTGGCGTCCGAACGGGACGGTCGCCTTCGGTTGTTGCCCCCGTATCGCGAACACCTCTCGCAAGCGTTCGCCCGCTTTTTCATGCGGGTTGGTCTGCCGGCAAATATCCCGCCCTTCCGGAAGGTCCGCTGATTCAGACAGCCCACCGTTTTCTGCAACCGCTTCCTCCGTCACGGACAAACGGACGAGAACGCTACGGCGTGATACTGAGCAATCGGGCGCAAGGATCAATGCCGTACCGACGATCTTTCGCCAGATCGGACTCCGTCAAATCGGGCGACACTCCACGACAAACCGTCCCGATGGCTGACGCCCCGTCGCCGCGATCGTCAGTCCGGCCGCACCGGCCAGTTCGCGGAACTCCGTCACCGTCCGCTGCTTGCCGCCCAGCAGCACCGTCTCGATCGTCAATCCGAGCGGCGCGTCGTCCGGCGACACCCCGCCGAGGACGACGACGCGCCCGTTCGGCCGTGCCGCCTCGGCGCAGCGGCCGAGGATCGCCGTCGCCTCGCGGTCGGGCCAGTCGTTGATGATACCCTTCAGCAGGTAGAGATCAGCCCCGGCCGGCAGCGGGTCGAAGAAAGTCCGGCCGATCGTCGTCACCCGGTCGGATACCCCGGCAGCACGGAAGATCTCGTCCGATCGCGCCACCGTCCGCGGCAGATCGACCAGGGTGCCGCGGAGTGTCGGCCGGTTGTGAAGGATCTCCGCTAGTAGCGCCCCTGTGCCGCCGCCGACGTCGACCACCGTCCGCACCGCGTCCCAATCGCCGCCGACCAGGACCTCGGGATCGGGCGTGCCGTGACCCTCCGGTCCGATCAGCGCGTCGAAGTCCGCCGCGATCTTCGGGTGGGCGGCCAGGTCCTCCCAGAACGGTAACCCGAACACCTCGTGGTACGCCGGCGCCCCCGTCCTGACGAATGTGAGCAGGGTGCCCCAGGCGTACGCCATTCGGCCGCCGAGACTGTCCAGGTCGAGACCGAGGCGCGCACCTGGATCGAGCAACGCCCTGGCCGCCTCGTTGAGCGCGAACCGACCCCGCTCCGGTTCCCGAAACACCCCTTTGCCGACCAGATGGCGGAGCACCCGCTGCAAGGCATCGGCATCGCACCCCGCCGCCGCGGCGAGCCGGTCGATCTCCGTGTCGCCGGCGTCGATGTGCTCGGCGATCCGCAGCGTCGCCGCCACGTGGACGCACCACGGCGTGCAGAGATCGCTCAATGACCGGAGATCCGCCTGTGCTTGCTCCGCCATCCGCCACCCCTTCCACACGTCGATGACATGCCGGATGCGGGGCCGTAAGCGGGACGAGCAGGGTACCGCTTCCCGTATCGACCGTCGAGCCGTTTCGCCGGTCTACCAGGCGAAGACGAGGATCGAGCCCGCGAGGACCGTCCCCATCGCAACGTTGAACGCCCTCGCCGCGCGTTCGGTTCGCAGCACGCGCTGGACCGAGGCGCCAAACGCGAGCCAGACGAAGCAACTCGGCAATGCGGCAAGCACGAACAGCACCCCGAAGTACGCCGATTCCACAAAGGCGCTCGCCGCCCCAGCGTGCAGATAGGTACCGACCGCGCTGGCGGCGACCAGCCACGATTTCGGATTGACCCACTGGAAGGCGGCGGCCTGCCGAAATCCGACGACGCCGGTTGCGGCCGCCCCCATCCCGCGGCGAGCGGTGGCGATTTTCCAGGAGAGCCAGAGCAGAAACCCGATCCCGCACCACTTGAGTCCGTGCACGATCGTCGGCCGCTCAAGGACGAGACTGCCCAGACCGAACGCCACGACGAACATCATGAACCCCATCCCGATCGCCACCCCGAACAGGCACGGCAAACCGCGCCGCACCCCGACACCGGCACCCGTCGAAGCCAGTATGATGTTGCTGGGCCCGGGCGTGATCGCGGCGACGATCGCGAACAGCACGAACGCGAGGGCTTGTTGGGCGGTCATCGAGTGGGCATCTCCGCACGCATCCGAGGTCATCCTCATGCCCGGCACAGGTAGCAGATCGTGCGGCGTCGGTCTTGAACGATCGTGCGGCGAGGCGTCGTCCGATTGGCTTCGCCAGACGGCGGCCGTCGACGGTGTCGAATACCTGGAAGCCTGGTTCCGGGGCGCCGCCTATCACAAGCACCGCCACGACACCTACGCCTTCGGTTTGACCGACCGCGGCGTCCAGGCGTTCGGCTATCGCGGTGCGACCCACATCAGCCTGCCGGGCGACGTCGTCGTGCTCCACCCGGACGAACTCCACGACGGCTACGCCGGCTCGGACGCCGGTTTCGGCTACCGCCTGCTCTACGTCGAACCGGTCCTGATCTTCGAGGCGGTCCGCATGCTCCGTGGCCGCCCGCATTCGTTGCCGTTCGTGCGCGACCCCGTCGCCAGCAATCCGCGGCTGGCGACCGCGATTCGGACCGCCTTCCGGGACGGCCCCGAACCGCTGGCGATCGACGACCTCATCGTGCGACTGGCCGCGGGACTCCTCGAGGCGGACCCCTCGACCGGGCGTATCACACATCCACGTCACCTCGATCTCGCCGCGATCGAGCGGGCACGGGCGTTTCTCGACGCGGAGTGCACGCGCCTCGTCCGGTCGTGGGAGTTGGAAACCGTGACCGGTCTCACCCGCTACGACCTCGCCCGCCAGTTCCGCACCGTGGTCGGGACCAGTCCCTATCGCTACCTGCTGATGCGACGCCTCGACGCCGCCCGCGTCCGGCTGGCGTCCCGTCGCTCGCTGGTCGACGTCGCGCTCGAAACCGGGTTTGCCGATCAGGCGCATTTCACCCGGATGTTCACGGCCGCCTTCGGGATCACCCCGGCCCGCTACGCCGCGCTCCTGGCACCGGCAGCAACGTCATCCTGCTACGCGACGGGGCACCCGAAGCGGACCTGCGACAATTCCTCCGATCGCTCCGTGCGCAGACCGGGCCGGGCATGACGCCGCGGCGAAACCAGAAACGGAGGGGAAACATGACCGACGAGGAGTTCCTTCGCTTCTTCGACGGTGTCGGGCAATGGGCGGGACCGGTCCGGTTCGGGCACCGCGAGCACCTGCGGCTGGCCTGGCTGTGCCTGTCGCGCGACGGCGAGGCGCGCGGCGGCGCCCGCACGATCGCCGCCATCCGCCGGGTCGCGGCGGCGCACGGGGCGAGCGAGAAGTACCACGAGACGATCACGCGCTTCTGGCTCCGCCTCGTCGCCCACCACCTCGCCTCCGATCCCGCCGCCGTCTCCTTCGACGACTTCCTGTCGCATTCGCCGCGGTTGCTCGACGTCGGTCTGATGCGCCGCCACTATCGACCGGAAACCCTGGCCGGCGAGCGGGCGCGCCGCGAGTGGGTGGAACCGGACCTGGCGCCACTCCCGGCCTGATTCCGCGCGCGGGATCGAAGCGCCTACCCCGCCCCGCCCCGCTCCGCATGCGGACCGGGCGACGGGTTCATCGTCGGCGTGATGTCGTCGGTGCCGACGTGCGTCTCGGCGAGATGTCGTCGGTGCCGACGTGCGTCTCGGCGAACGGCGCCATCGGTTTGCCCGGCACCGGCGTCGGCACCCGGTGCGGCGTCTGCGTCCCGTCCGTCGGCCGGCCGATTCCCCCGCTCACGGTCGGCGGCGCGACGGCGATCGGGTCGGCCTGATCCGGTACCGCCGATCCGATCGACTGCGTCTCGTACGACCCCGCCACGAGCGGGGCGCCGCACCGCTCGCACCGCGCATCGACCGCATCGACCATCTGCCGGTTGCCGCAGTTCGGGCACACGGCGAGACGCTTGGTATCGGTGACGTCCCCTGGATTGCGATCCATCGCTTCCTTCCTCCGTCGAGCTGACTGCCGACGGAGGGACAGCACGTGGCATGCCAGTGGGGCGGAGGGCGGAAGAGGGCGGGGAGACTGAAAAGACTGCGGATCGAGGGCAACAGCACGTTGCCCCCCGCCTTTGTCCGCCCTCTCCCGCCCTCCGATACGCGCCTGCGATAATGCTCGCCACGGACGCCCGGATCGACTCGGAAGGGGAAGTCATGTACATCGTCGTCGTGCTCTGCCGCGTGCGCCAGGAACACCTCGATGCCTTCGTCGAAGCGTCGCTCGACGACGCCCGCCACTCGGTCCTCGACGAACCGGGTTGTCTTCGCTTCGACCTCGTCCAGGACAACGAAGACGCGACAAAGATCTGGCTCTACGAGATCTATCGGGACCAGACCGCCTTCGATCACCACCTGACGACGCCCCATTACCACCGCTGGCGCACCGCCGTCACGGACTGGTTCGCCGAACCGGCCCAAGCCTCGCGCGGCCACTCGGTGTTCCTGACCGAGGAAGCGAACGGGTAGCCGCGAGGTCAACGCCGTCCGATGTTCTATCCTTCGGCGTGCGCCACTCGATCCACGCACGGTGAGTCGCTCTGGCCGTTCCGCCGACGGGAGACGCAGCTCCTCGTGACACGCCAAGGTGCTCATCCGGAGGATGCCGTCGCCGATCTGCTCCCGCTGCCGGTTTGGACGGCGCGCCCCGACGGCGCGGTCGATTACGCTCACCCGTACGGGCACACCTTTACCGGGTTTACGGTCGAGACCGCCCTTCGTCGTCGCGGTCGCCCGCGAGGAGCGCGACGACCAACCGCGGGCCGTCATCACCGTGCGCGACGAAGGCGTCGGCATCCCCGCGGCCGACCTGCCCCACGTTTTGGAGCAGCACGGCGGCACCGTCACCGTGGAGAGCCGCGAGGATCACGGAAGCACCTTCACCGTGCTCCTCCCGCTCGATACCCCACCCAGCGCGGCCTGATCGTTCCCAAAGACGCACCGACCGCCACGCCGGCGACGCCGCCCGCTTCGTGATCGTTCCTCGCCGCCGGCCGGCACTCTAAACGGCACGCCAAGCCCCCCCGCGATGTCTCGGGCGCGTCAGAGGGAGCGCTCGCGGACCGTCGCGGCGAGGTCGAGCCGCCCCACGGCGCGCACCGCCGGCCACTGGGAGAGGAGGGCAACCGCCAGGATGGCGAGGGCCGCCATCAGGTAGGTCGTCGCGCGCACGTGGAGATCGAAGCGGAAGAGATCGCTGGTGAACGCCGCCATGAAGACCGCCGCGCTCCAGCGGGCGACGACCAGGCCGGGGACGAGGGCGAGCCCGACCACGAGCAGGTTCTCGGCGGTGACCAACCAGGCGATCGTCCGCTGGCCGACGCCGGCGGTGCGCAGGGTGGCGAGTTCGACCGTCCGCTCGGCGACGGTGACGGATATCGTGCTGAAGATGAGGGCAAAGGCCAGGGCGGCGCCGAAGACGAGCATGATGCCGACGAAGACGTCGAAGAGCGCCATCAGGGCGTCGACCGCGTCGGCGAGTGCCTGGGTGTCGGCGACGGCCACCACCCCCGGCACCGCGGCGAGCCGAGACCGCACCGCCTGCCGGTCGGCGCCGGGTTGGAAGCGCACCATGACCGCATTCGTCCCCACCTCCCCCGTCGCCTGCCGAAAGTCCGCAAGCGATCCGTAGGCGTAGGTACCCAGCGGCTCGTCGACGAAGCCCGCGACGCGTGCGGCGATCGGCCCCGTCGTTCCGGGGAGGACGAGCGCGACGTCGTCGCCGACCGCGATTCCCAGGGAGTCGCGCAGCGCGACCCCGACCAGGAGCCCCTGCGCCGGCAGCGGCTCCGGTTTGCCGTCGGTTCCGAAGAACGTGTGCATGGCAGTGCCGGGCTCGAAGGCCAGCAGCCGGGTCGGGTATTGTCGGTCGCCGGCAGCGAGCGTGGCCGGGAGATCGAGGACCGGCTCGGCCCGCGCCACACCCGCCGTCGCCGCCACCCGCCCCGTCACGGCGGCGTCGACGGTCCCGGCGGCGTAGACCTCGGCGTCCTGGCGTTGGATCTGGTCGAACTGCCGGTTTAGCAGGAAATGCGTGGTGTCCAGCATCCCCCAGGCCACGATGATCAGGACCAGGGCCAGGACGACCCCGGCGCCGGTGGTCAGGCTGCGGCGGGGGTTGCGGCCGACGTCGCGCAGCACCAGCGCGTACCGGCTCGGCAGATGCTGGAGCGGCGGCAGCACCCGCTCGGCCAAGGTCGACCGGCCGGAACCGGTCGGGGCCGGGCCGCGCATCGCCGCCGCCGGCGGCAGGCGGGACGCGGCCACCGCCGGAGAGAGCGCGGCGAGCGCGCCGACCAACACGGCGACGACGACCCCGCTCGCCACGGTCGCCGGATGACCTCCGATCACCGTCAGCGGAATCGACAACGCCGAGGTGTAGGCGCCGGAGACGACACGGGCCAGCCCGGCGCCGGCCAGCGCGCCCAGCACCCCGCCGAGCACGCACGGGACCAGTCCGAAGCCGAGGTAATGGAGGAGGATCGGCCGCGGGCGGACGCCGTTGGCCACCAGCGTGCCGATCTGGGCGCGCTGGGCGTGCACCAGCCGGGACAGGAGGACGTAGACGGTCATCGCCGCCGCGCCCAGGAAGAGGAGCGGGAAGAGCACGGCCAACTCTCCGAACCCGTCGACGTCCTCGCTGAGCGCGGCGTTCGAGGGCTGCTCCTCCCGGGTGAAGGCGGCGGTGGCGCCCGCCGCGGTTGCCAGACCGCGGAGTTGGCCGAGCGCGGCGTCGCGGTCCGTGCCCGGCGCCAGGAAGACCACCGCCTGGTTCGGTGCCGCCAGCCCCGACAGCTGCGCAGCAAGGGCCTCGGGAACGAAGACGACGCCGAAGGTGTCGGCCGTCGTCAGGATCTCCTGGCGACTCCTGGCCGGCCAGAGGTACTCGGCGGAGGCGACGACGCCGAGGACGGTGACGTCGTGCCAGCCGTCGGGACCGTGCAGCCGCAGGCGATCGCCGGGACGGAGCCCGTCGTGGTTCGCCAGGTGCTGCTCGACGAGGACGCCGTCCGGCCGCGCCGGGTCGAGGTATTGCCCGGTCACGACCGTCACCCGGTCGACGTCCGGTTGGTGCTGCGGCGGCAGGCCGACGACGCGCCCGAAGAGCGGCACCCCGTTCCCGACGGCCAGGGGAACGTCGGCGACGGTCCGCGTCTGGACCGCGGCCACGCCCGACACCGCCTCTGCCCGCACGGCGAAATCGGCGACGGCACCACCCTCCACCGTCAGATCGGCGAACCGGAGGCGGCGATACAACCCGGCGTAGGACGCCTTCAGGTTCTGGTAGGACGCGTACGAGGCGCCGAAGAGGGCGACCCCGAGCAGCGTCGTGAGGGCGACGACGGCGAACTGCGCGCGCTGGTGGTCGACGTCGCGCCAGAGTTTGCGCCAGAGGAGCCGCACCTCACCACTCCAGGGACGACGGCGCGCGCGGGGACGCCACGCATTCGTCGGCGACGATCGTCCCCGACCGCATCCGCAGGACGCGGTCGGCCATGCCGGCGATCGCCGCGTTGTGGGTGACGAGGAGGACGGTCTGGCCCCGGTCCCGGCTGACCTGACGCAGCAGCGTCAGGACCTGGCGCCCGGTCTCCAGATCCAGGGCCCCCGTCGGCTCGTCGCAGAGCAGGAGCGGCGGCGCCTTGACCAGGGCGCGGGCGATCGCGACGCGCTGCTGTTCGCCGCCCGACAGGGCGCCGGGAAAGTGGTCGAGGCGCGCGCCGAGACCAACCGCACGGAGCAGGTCGGCGCCCGGCGCGCTCGCCGCGCCGGTCAGTTCGGCGATGACCTCGACGTTCTCGCGGGCGGTCAGCGCGGGGAGGAGGTTGAAGAACTGGAACACGAAGCCGACGTGGCGCCGGCGGTAGTCGGTGAGCCGGTCGGCTCCGTAGCGGCTGATGTCTTCCCCCGCAACGACGACCCGGCCCGCGGTCGAGGAGTCGATGCCACCGACGACGTTGAGGAGGGTCGTCTTGCCGGAGCCGCTGGGTCCGAGGACGACCACGAATTCGCCGGCCGCGATCATCAGGTCGATGCCGCGCAGCGCAGGCACCGCCGCCGCACCCGAGCCGTACGTCTTGGCGACGCCATCCAGGAGGATCGCCGGCTCGCGTGGTGGTTCGGTGCGAACGATCACCGGCGTGTGTTCGCGCCGCCGCAGTCCCGCCGGTCAAGGCGTTCCAGCACGCGGCGGGCGAGCGACCGGGTCTCCTCCGACGACATCCGGTTCCCCCTGATCCGGCAATCCCTATCCGCACGAAACCGCCGATCCTGCCGAATCGCGCACCGACACGCGGTCGTCGACTCCATCGGAACGCCAAGCATCGCGATCAGCCGAGCACGCTTTCCAGGTCCTTCGCGAGCACCGGTGGCGCGGTGTTGGAATGGAGCAGTACCCGCTCACGACCCCGCGGGTCGATGAGGTAGATGGCGTCGGTGTGGGCGAACGCGGCGACGCCGGCCGGCGTCGCCATCGCCAGCATTGCCCCAGGATCGATCCCGTAAGCATGCCAGATCGGCAGCAACGCTGCGCGCTCGCCCCGCAGCGCGTGCCAGCACGGGTTGTCGGCGAGGCGGTGTTCGGCGGAAAAGGCTTGGAGGGCGGCGGGGGTGTCGCGAGCCGGATCGACGGTCACCGCGAGCAGCTCGACCCGGTTGCGGTCGCGTTTCGACAGAAGGGCGTCCGCCGCCCGCAGATTCTCGGCCGTGAGCGGGCAGACGTCGGGGCATCTGGTGTAGATGAAGGTGAGAACGACGGCCCGGCCGCGGAGATCGGCGAGGCGGACCGTCGCACCCCGCTGATCGGTCAAGGTGAAGTCGGGGGCGGCCATCTTGCCGAGGTCGGTCCCGACCAGAACCGGCCTGCCGCCGCCCACGGCACGGGCGGCGACGAATGCGGCCGCGGCCACGGCCACGAGGAGCACGGCCGGCAACACGATCCGGCGAGCGTGCCGCCCCTCGCCGTCTATCCGGTGATCCACTCGCTGGTCCTCACTCTGTCGCCGCGGCCGGGATCGTTCCCACCGGAGCAATCTCCTCGACGCGGATCGCGATCCCGAACCCCTCCTCGAACCGAAAGACCCCGTCCACGGCGACCGCCGAGCCGACCCATGGAGTCAGCGTGGCCGCGGGCACGCCGCGCAGGCCGACTCGATCCTGCCCGGCCTGCTCGAGCACGAAGTATTCGTCGGCTCTGCCGGCCGCGAAGACCCGCGCGTCGCCTTCGGTGGCGACGTGCTCGCCCTCGTAGACCGCCGGCGCCCGTGCCAGTTGCCGGACGGTCGCGCCGACGACAGGCGGGTGGGTGGGCGGAGTCGTCGCCAGACGGAGACCGATGACGAGGGCGACGACCGCCGCGGACGCGAGCAGCACCCAGGCACGGCGCCGCCCGCGGCGCCGCTCGAGGACGAGGGCGAGCAGGGCGCCGCCCGCGATGCCGACGCCCAGGGGGAAGCGCGGCCGTGAGGTCATCTCGTCGTGCTCCCTGCGGGGATCCTTTACCTCGCGTCCGGCTACCATGGTCGCCAATCTCGCGCTGCCCGGACGCCTGCGCGGTGCCTCATGGCACTCCACCTACGTGGCGGGGGACCGCCCATCGGGCTCGCGGGAACGGTGGCCAGGCGTTCGTGCAGCGCGGCGATCGCGTCGGTCTGCACCAGGACCGGCAGGTGGTCGCCCGCGCCCCGCTCGGTATCCTCGCGCGGAATGATGGTGTGCTGGCCGCGCTCGCCCGCAACGACGAGGCCGGCGCCCGGCAGGCGCGGTGCGACCAGGCGCCACCCGACCAGCGGCCTGCCCCGCGGGATGGTCGCCGCCACCATCCGCGTGCCACGTGGCTCGCGCGGGTGGACGGGACGGTGGCGCTCCGCTTCCGCGCGGAAGAGACCCGCCTGCTCGTCGCTCCTCATGCCGCTGCTCCTCTCCCTCCCGAGGATCGCGCCCGGTCGACTCCGGGCCCGGCCGATGTCCGACGTTCCCCTCCCTGCGCCAGAGGCGGGCTGCCACGCCCGCACCGCGAGTTCCTGCCGACGCGGATCGATCATGTCCCCGGTTCCTCCGCACCATCGGCTCCCGTCTCACCGGCCGGGCGACCGCCGGCGATGAGGTCGCGGACGGCGGCCTCGCTGCCGGGATCGGCGAGGACGGTGACGATGTCCCCCGCCTCCAACGTGGTCGCCGCGCGCGGAAAGAGGGCTTCGCCTTGCCGCGCGATCGTCACCACCAGCGCGTTCGGCGGCAGCCGCGCTTCGCGCAGCGTCCGACCCGACAGCGGAGACGCCGCGGCGAGCCGGGCTTCGACGAGGATGGCCGCGGGCGATAACGTCCCGACCCGCCGCGTTCCCTGCCCCAGTGCCGCCTTGTAGGTCGTCACCACGTCGCGGACCGTCACCCGCCCGATCGTCGCGCCGCCGTCGACGACCGCCGCATCGCTCGTGCCCCGCTCGGTGAGGAGTTCCAGCGTTGCATCCAGCGGTTGGTCGGGGGGCACGGTCAGGGCGCCGTTGCCCGGCGGAGCGGCCGGCACGACGGGCCGCATCGCGTCGCGCACCAGGAGCGAGGAGAGGAGCGGGAAACCGAAGCGGACGCGATGCGCCGGCGAATCGGCCCGGGTCGGCAATTGACTGGTGTAGATCGTGCGGTCGCCGACGAGCGCGGTCGACAGCGCGACCGCCACCATCGCCGGGGCCAGCAAGGAGAGGTTGCCGGTCATCTCCGCCACCATCAGCATCACCGCCAGCGGCGCGTGGGCGATCCCGCCGAAGAGCGCCATCATGCCGACGATCACGAACGGCGCCGGGGTCGGCGGCAACTGCGGCAGCACCCCGTCGCCGAGGCGCCAGCAGGCCGCGCCGAGCATCCCGCCGATGACCATGCCGGGACCGAAGATCCCGCCCGAGCCGCCCGAGCCGATCGAGAGCGAGGTCGCCAGGATCTTCGCGAACGGCAAGATCAGGACCAGCCACAGGGGCAGCGTCAACAGGTCGCGCGTCATCCCGATCTGCACCCAGCCGTACCCGGTGTGCAGCGCCCCGTGCACCTTCAGCCCCAGCAGACCGACCAGCAATCCCCCGAGGGCCGGCTTGAGCCAGCCGGGCAAGCGCAGCCGGTGGAAGACGCCCTCCATCCCGTAAAAGGACCCGGCGTAGAGGAGCCCGCCCACGCCGCAGACCAGACCGAGCGCCGCGTAGTAGACGAGCGTCAGCGGGTGGGCGAACCCGAGTTCGGGTTGGGCGCCGAAGATCGGTTCCCACCCCTCGATCGCCCCGAAGACGCCGTAGCCGACGATCGCGGCGATCAACCCCGGCACCAGCGCCTCCACCTCCAGGTCGTGCAGGTAGAGGATCTCCGCCGCCATCACCGCGCCGCCGAGCGGCGCCCGGAAGATCGCCCCGATCCCCGCGCCCATCCCGGCGGCGACGGCGATCCGGCGGTCGGCGGCGTTCAGCTTGAGCCACTGACCCAGCAGCGAGCCGAACCCGGCCGAGATCTGCGCCGCCGGTCCCTCGCGGCCGCCCGAACCGCCGCTGCCGATCGTGATCGCCGAGGCGACGAGCTTGATCGGCGGGATGCGGGCCCGCAGCCGCCCGCCCTTGTGATGGATGGCGGCGATGGCGGCGTCGGTGCCGTGCCCCTTCGCCTCGGGCGCCAGGAAGAAGACGATCAGCCCGGACACCAATCCGCCGAGGGCGACGACGAACGGCAACAGCCAGGGCCGCGCGATCGGCGCCCGCGCCGGCGATCCCTCGCCGATCGGCAGCGGCGGCGCGTAGCCGACGAGGTCGCCGAGGAACAGGTGCGTCGCGATCGCGATGGCATGGGCGAAGAGGACGGCGCCGAGCCCGGCAACGGTGCCGATCAGTGTGCCCAAGACGAGCCACTTGGCGAGGTATCGACTCGACTCGAAGCCGTTGCCATCCGGCGCGACCGCGCCGAGTGCTGGGCGACCCAACCACCGACGCAAACCCGCGACCGAACGGTTCACCGTCCCCCCGCCCTCCGCGCGGCGACCCCTCCGCCCGGTGCGGGGTGATGCCGACCACGATCCGGTGGTACAGTATAGGACATGAACAGGACATGGAGCAAACATGAGACGGTGACCGCGCCGGAATCGGACGACCCGAACACGACCGCCGGCGCCGGCCCCGACGCGGTGGTGGAACTGCTCGCCTCCGTCCTCGCGCGTGACGACCGCACCCCGCTCGCCGAACGACTCGTGGCAGCACTGGAGACCGCAATCCAGGATGGACGCCTGGCACCCGGCTCGGTCTTACCGCGCGAGCCCGACCTCGCCCGCCGCCTCGGCCTCGGTCGCCAAACGGTGGGACGGGCGCTCGGTGAGCTCGCCCGGCGGGGGCTGCTCGTGCGGCGGCGCGGGATCGGCACCTTCGTCGCCGTTCCCCCCGTCGAGCAACCGCTCGGTCACCTCTCCAGCTTCGTCCACACCCTTGCCGTCGAGGGAAATCCGCCGTCCGCCCGGCTGCTCGGCGTCCGCTTGACCGTGGACCCCGACGCGTCCCGCATCCTCACCGGCCAACCCGACGCATTGGTCTGGGAAATCGGCCGCCTCTTCTACGCCGACGGTCAGCCCTTCGCCGTCGAGTGGATCTACCTGAACCCGGAGTGCGGCGAACGCCTACCCGGCGACCGCCTCGCCGACGGCGTCATCGACGAGTTGCTGCGGGAATCGTGCGGCATGGTCGTCGACGGCGGCGAAGAGGTGCTCTCCCTGGCGACCGTCGACCGCACGGAAGCGACGCTCCTTGGCCGCCCCGCCGGCGCCCCGGCCTTCCTCATCGCCCGCACCGCCTACGCCGGCGACCGCCCCGTCGAGGTGCGTCGCCGCCTGATTCGCGGCGACCGCGCCCGCTTCCGCATTCGCCTCGGCGACACCAACCTGCGCATCGAAACGGACTCGGCAGCGCCGTCGGCATGATCGCCCTTCCGAGCCGTCACGCTGTTGGCATCACGACACCGGCGATGCCCCCGGGCTCGGCGCCGCCTCCCCCCCGGCATCACGACGTCCTTGTTCGCCTCGGTGCCGCCGGGCGCGGCCGGCGTGGCGTCCTGGGCGCCCGAACGGACTACGGTTCCGGCGAGCAGCGCCGCGCCGACCAGGTCAGCGCGACCGTCGAAACGAGCGAACCGCCCATGGCACGCCCCCGCTCCACGAAGTCGAAGGCGATGTCCGCGCGAGACTACCGGCCGCAAGGTGTGCCGCGATCGATGCGAAGGGGGACGTTCGGCGGATCAATCGCCGTCTAAGCGGGAGGAGGCAGGAGACCGAGTTGGGCCATCACCGTGACCCCGTCCGCGTAATTCATCAGGCTTGCGAGCTTTCCGTTCCGCACCCGCCAGACCTCGCAGATCGGCAGCGCCACCGTTTTCCCGGTCGGCGGAACCTCACCCGTCGGTGGCCGCAGCGGCCCGGTCTGGGTGGCGTGGAAGACGCATTCGTTGGTGACGCCTTCGTCTCCCGCCAGTTGCCGCACCACCTCGACCCGGCAACTCGGGTCCATCGTCTTCCAGCCCTGCATGAACGCCCGGAATCCGTCGTGACCCCGGTAGGTCACGCCCCAGCCGACGTTGACGATCTCGACGTCGGGCGCGGCCAGCGCCAGCGCACCGTCGAGGTCCCCCCGGTTGAAGGCGTCGTAGATCGCGCGGGCGAGCGCGGCGTTGTCGGCGGCGGCCATGGCTCTCCTCCCCCGGCCTGGTCGCCGGGATCCGTCGGTCGTCTATACTCCTAACCGGAGTATTGTCAAGACCCATGACCGAACCCGACGACCTGACCACCACTTCCTACGCCATCCTCGGCCAGCTCGCCCTCCGCTCCTGGTCCACCTACGAATTGGCCCAGGAGATGCGCCGCAACGTCCACTACTTCTGGCCGCGCGCCGAGAGCCGCATCTACGCCGAGGTCAAGCGCCTGGCCGCGCGCGGTCTCGTCCGCGCCGAGAGGGGCTTCGTCGGTCGCCGCCCCCGCACCACCTACGCCGTCACCGACGCCGGTCGCGCCGCCTTCGTTGCCTGGTTGGCGACCCCGCCCAAACCGTACGCCCTGGAGTGCGAACCGCTGCTCCGGGTCTTCTTCGGTCTTTTCGGCGATTCCACCGAGCTGGCGGCGGCGGTAGACCGGGCGCGTGCCCAGGCGGCGGAATTGCTGCGCATGGGCGACGGGATCGCCCGCGAGTACGCCGCCGGAAGGGCGCCGTTCCAGGACCACCTCGAGGTCCGCGGCTTCGTCTTCGACTTTCTCTACGGTTTCGCCCGCATGGTCCACGACTGGGCCGACCGCACCGGCGCCGAACTCGCCGCCCGCCACGACCTCCCGCCGGCCGCGCGGGCGGAACGGGCACTCGCGGTCATCGAACGCTCGCTCGCCGCGTCCTCGAAACCCGATCCGGGAAAAGACGCGTAGGATCGGCCGTTCGCCGGAACAGGCACGGGCCGCGCGGCCCGCCGGCCGCGCACCCACGGCGACGCGGCATCACCCAGGATGATCGGCGCCGGGTTTTGTGGGTCAGAGCGGTTCGAACGCCGAGGCCAGCGCCCACGAGCCGGCCTTCGAGGCGAACCACGTCTCCCCGTCGACCGTCGCTTGCCACTGGAAGGTGTACCGGCGGTTGCGACCGGTTCTCCGCTTCACCCCCGCCGGCGCGTCGCGGTGCGGATACGTCCGGATCGTCGTCCCGTGGATGCACCGGAACCGGTTGTGGTCGTTCGCCGTCACCGTCACTGCCGGCACCCCGTCGTACGCGACCGATCCCGCCTGCAGGATCGGGACGCGCTTCGCCGGGTAGTTCACCGGCGGCGCGGTCGTCGTGGTCGTGTCGGTGCCCTCGCCGGGTTGGGGGATGACGCCGCCGGTCCAACCGGGCGGGTAGGTGATGACGAGCGGCGAGTCGAGTCTCGTGTTCGTCTGGTAGGCGTGCATGATCGCCCGCACCCGCGCCTGGTACTCGTCGACGCGGTCGAAGTACCGCGGACCGGGGCATTGCTGGTGGGAGGCGCCGAACTCCGCATGCGCCATCTGCCAGTCGAACGTCTCGGCGGTCTGCCCGGCCTGCTCGGCATGAATCCAGGCCGTCAGGAACGCGCTCGACTCGAACTGCCTGGGCGTCAGCGGCGTCAGCGGGTCGCCCCGGTCGGGGTGCTCGATCGAGCGGAGGCGTTGGTTGATATCGTAGACGCCGAACCGCTGGACGAAGCGCGGGCCGTCCCCGAATGCGCGCGAGGCGTTCCATTCGCCGTTCGCGAAGGGAACGATGCCGGAGTTCGGGTCGATGAACTCCTCGATCACGCCGTCGAAGGCGCCGTCGCCCGGCCCACCGACCTGGTAGTCGGTGAGCCCGCCCCAGTTGGGATCGTGGAAGACGCTGTCGTTGCCCTGGTAGGTACCCTGGGAGGTGTGGAAGCAGGAGCCGACGATGGAGCCGGGGCGGCTGGGGTCGTCGGGGTAGCGGTTGACGTTGACCGTCCCGGTCACGTGGCGGACGATCATGGGCGGTTTGGGGACGTGGCCGGTGGTCACGGGTGGGGGCTCCTCTCCTTGATCGGGCAACGCGGGAAACAAGATTCTGGCCTTCGCCGCGATCGCGAGCGGCCCGCTCTGGTCGCACATCCAGACGCACTCGCGGTCGTTGGGGCCGAACCGGCGCCGCAGGTCGTCGAGCGTCGTCACCACCGGAAACGTCGGGTCGCGGGCGAAGGAGCGGGTGCCGTCGAAGGCCGCCGGCGCCGTCGCCCGCTCGGCTTCGAATGCCCCGATGTCGCCGCCCCGGCGGAGCTTGAGCAGCAGCAGCGCCACGTAGAAGCGCGCCGCCGCCCTGGCCGACGGGAAAACCGGTCCCAGCACGCCCGGCTCGCCGGTGATGCCGATCCCGGCCGGGTTGAGCCGGGTATTCCAGTTGGCGTCGCGGAAGAGGTCGGTCTCGTTCCCGCAGTGGCTCACCGCAATCGCGGCGTCGATCCCCGCCTCGTCGCACGCCTTCACCAACTCGGTGAGGAACTGCCGGTCCTTGTCGTCGATCGATTGGACCGCCGCTTCGAGTCCGGCGATCGCCTGGGCCGCGGAGACACGGGACGGAGCGAAGAGGTTGTCGGTCGATCGGATCACGCGTGTGCTCCTTTCCGTCGATCGGGCGGGCCAACCCGCCGCCCGCTGACGCCATCCGCCGCCCCGGTTCCCACGATCAACGCCCCGCCGAAAATGATCGCACCTCCGTTGAGCAGGCGAACCTTCCGCATGATGGCGATCTCGCGGCGGGCCAGGACGAATCACGAAGACGGGAAAAACGTGTAAGGTTGCCGCGGTCGAACGCGAATAGGAGAAGAGGGGCTGCCATCGGGAGCGGCACCGGGTATCCGAACCGAGCGGACGACGCATGGCGGCTGAACTGTCGGCACAGCTTACTACACGGCCCCAGACGATCCAGGAGACGGAGCGGACCCGACTGGTCCGCTTCTGCGCCCGCCGCACCGGAGACGCCGACGCCGCGGAAGACCTGGCGCAAGAGACGCTGATCGAGGCCTGGCGCCACGCGGACCGGCTCACCGACCCCGCCGCCCGCGACCGCTGGCTCTTCGGCATCGCCCGCAACGTCTGCCGGCGCTGGGAGCGGCAGCGCGGCCGGGAATCCGCCCACGTCTCCCCGCTCCCCGGAGGCGACGGTACGGACGACCACGACCTCGACGGTCCCCCCGCCGCCGGCGACGATCCGGTGCTCGAACTCGAACGCGAAGAGCTGGCCGAACTCCTCGACCGCGCGCTGGCCCTCCTGCCGCCCGCGACGCGGATACTCCTCCTCCGGCACTACGTCGACGGTCTCCCCCAGATCGAGCTCGCGCGGCGCCTCGATCTCAGCGAAGGGGCGGTCGCGGTCCGCATCCACCGCGGCAAGCTGACGCTGCGGCGGGCCCTGGCGAGCGGCGAACTCGATGGGGAGGAAAGCACCGATCGTTGGCAGGAGACGCGAATCTGGTGTTCCCAGTGCGGCCGGCACCGTCTCTGGGGCAGATTCGGTCCCAACAACGCCTCCTTCAGCCTGCGCTGCCCCGCGTGCCACGCCGACCGGCGCATCCACCTGGTCAACGGCCAGTACACCGCCAACGCTCTTTCCGACGTCAAAGCCTACAAACCGGCCTTCTCCCGCGTCATGAACTGGGCGATCGACTTCTACCGCGGCGGTCTCGGCACCGGCACGGTCAATTGCCACCGCTGCGGACGACCCGCCACCCTCCACCGCCACCTCCCCGACGAGATCCCGCTCCCCTGGCGCAACCACGACGGCGTCCACTTCCGCTGTCCATGCCACGAAACCCCCTTCGACATCGCCCTCACCGCCTTGACCCTCTGGTTGCCCGAGGGGAGGCGATTCTGGCGGGACCACCCCCGGCTTCGCTGCCTGCCCACGCGCGAAGTCGAGGCCCAGGGGCAACCGGCGCTCGTCAGCAGCTTCGAAAGCGTGACCGATTCGGCCCGGTTCGAGGTCGTCTCGACCCGCCAGACCTTCGAGCTCCTCGGTATCTACGGCGCCCCGCCCGCGTAGCCCGCCATGGCAGCGACCGCGGAGATTCCCCATCCCGCCACGCGACTGCCCTTGCTGGCCCTGATC
>DATBFX010000142.1:0-42543 GCA_036558305.1 Thermomicrobiales bacterium
CCCCAACACATCCCGCGACCTTCTCGCCTTCCCCCCCACATCCAGATTCGTAAACAGATCGACCAGCTCCCCCAACCGCGTCTTGTCCAACGTCGGCCGCGCGTACCCCTTCGGCAACACCTCCCGCAGCGTCGGATTCTCCCGCTCCAACGCCGTCATCGCCCCATCCACCAGCGTCCCGATCGCCGGCTGCTTCGCGTTCGCCTTCAGCACCGACCACCGCGCCTCCGGCGGCACCCAGAAAATCCCCTCCGCCAGATACTCGTCCTTGTCCTCCGGGTCCACCCCCTCCTCCCGCAACTCCGCCAACTCCGCGTAGTGCTCCTCGAACGCATCCGAGATGTACTTCAAAAAGATCAACCCCAACACCACGTGCTTGTACTCCGCCGCATCCAGATGCCCCCGCAACTTATCCGCCGCCGCCCACAGCTTCCCCTTCTCCTCGTTCGTCAACCCCGACGCCAACGGCAACGCGGTCTGCATCCCCCACCCCTCACCCCACCAATTGCCGACAACACGCCGCAATTATCCCCCAATCACCCCAACCCGTCGCCACGTTCCATGATCGACAGTCCGTCCCGATCCCCCGATTCCCCCAAATCCCCCGCCCCAAACCTCGCCACCCCCCAACCGTCTAGCCTGATTCATCAGGCTTATCTGGGTGAGCCCGGGGATTTATCCCCGGGCCGACGTGAGCACGAACGCTCACTTCCTACCCTCACCCTCCCTGCTCTCCTCCCCCATCCCCAACTCCCCCGCCACCGCCTCCTCCGGCAACCACCCGCGTGCCACGTACCGCCGCCGGTCCTCCTCGTTCTCCCTTGCCGCCTCGCCGCCTCCCCATCCCCAACCGCCCGCATCGCCACCTCCACCATCCCCTGCACCGCCGCCGTCGCCGCCCTCCCCTCCCGCGTCGCCATGTGCGCCCCGCACACCGCCCTCCCTGCCACCACGAACCGCCCGCACCCCTCCACCACACACCGCCTCCCCCCACCCCGCCACCGCTTCCTCCCCATCTCCCACCTCCTTCAGTACCAAGCCCAACACCGCGCCTCCCTTTCCCCCAACGTTGGGGGAAAGGGCCGGGGAAAGGGGGCCGTTCCAAGACCCGCCCCGCCAACCCCCTTGACAATAGCGTACGCATGATCTATATTCCCTGCAAGCGGACCCCCTGGACGGTGGCGGGCCTGGGCAGGCACGGAATCGGCCCCGACCAGACCGCTCGGTCACCCCGGTCCCGACGACCCACCGCACCCCGCTCCCCTCCCGGCACCGAACGGAAAGGAAGATCGCTAACCGCCGGGTGGGTCAATTCCAACCCGGCGATCCTGGGTCAATTCTCTACCGGCGTTGACACACCAGACCGCCGTGTCGGCCGTCCGGCCCTCACCCCCGGCCCCCTCTCCCTCGGAAGGGCCGGGTACCGGGAACCCTCTGGGTGTGGTGGCGGGCCGGGGGTGAGGGCCGGACGCGATGCCCCCAGGCACACTGCCGCCCACCCCCGGCGCCGCTCCGGCCACCCCGCGTATCTGCCGCCCTCCTTGCGTTTCCCCCCGATCCTGGGCTCAAAGGGGTAGGTATCGGGAATGAAGCGGCGCGACGACGGACGGGCGGCCGCGCGCCCCCGTTCTGCCGGGGTCCGCCCCGCCGCTTGCCCCGCGTTCCCCTCGCCCTGCCACCATCCATCCGCGACCCACCCCTTTGAGCCCAGGATTGGGGGGCTACAGCGAACTGCAGAGAAGACGGTCTCGTGGTTTCGTAGGGGCGGGGCGGGTGCCCTCTGGGCGCTGCCCGCCCCTACGCACGACGTGGCCCAACTGCTCTGCAACGCGCACCAGGGCGCCATTACCCATTAAACAACGGCGACAACAACCCCCCATCAACCCGATAGCACGCGCCCGTGCAAAACGACGCCTCCTCGCTCGCCAGGAACAACACCAGATTCGCCACCTCCTCCGCCCGCCCGACCCGTCCGAGCGGGTGGAGCCGCCCCCACTCCGCGATCGCCCCCGCCGGGTCCTCCCGCCCGAACAGATCGGCCGCCGCCTCCAACATCGGCGTCCGAATCGACCCCGGCGCGATGCAGTTGCAGCGGATGTTCTCGTGCGCATGGTCGAGCGCCACCGTCGTCGTGAAACTGACCACGGCCCCCTTCGACGCCGAGTACGCCGCCACCGTCTTCTGCGACGCGAACGCCTGCACCGACGCCGTGTTGACGATCGCCCCGCCCCCCCGCTTCCGCATCTCCGGAATCGCGTATTTGCAGGTCAGAAACGTCCCCTTGAGATTGGTGTCGATCTGAACATCCCAATCCTCCTCCGACAACTCCTCCACCGTCCCGTACCGGACCACCCCCGCGTTGTTGTAGAGCACGTCCACCCCACCGAACCTGCTTACCGCCTCGTCGATGAGGTTCCGCACATCCACCGCCTTGCGGACGTCACTCCGGACGAAGCTCCCCTTCCCGCCGCCCGCCTCGATCTGCCGAACCGTCTCGCGCCCATCCTCCTCACTCACATCCCCGACAACGACGGCGCCCCCCTCCCGCGCGAACGCCACCGCGCTCGTCCGGCCGATGCCCATCCCGCCGCCGGTGACGACGACGACCTTCCCCGCGAAACGGCTACCCCGGTCCGTCATCACACCAACCTCCAAAGAAACCGCTCCCCTCTCCCTCGGAAGGGAGAGGGGCCGGGGGTGAGGGCCGAACGTCACTCGATCTCGAAAATCGTCTCCACCTCGATCGGCGTGTTTCCGGGTAGCGCCTGCAACCCGACCGCCGAGCGCGCGTGCTTCCCCTTCTCCCCGAGCACCTCGTAGAGCAGATCGGAAAACCCGTGCACCACCTGCGGCGTCTGCCCGAACCCCGGCGTGCAGTTCACCATCCCCAACACCTTCACCACCTGCTTGATCCGCCCCAGATCGCCCAGGACCGTCTTCGCCGCCGCCAACTGCGCCACCGCGCAGAGCCGCGCCGCCTGGTAGCCCTCTTCGACCGTGTACGTGTCGCCCACGCGCCCGTTCCACGGCTTGCCGTCCACCGGCGGCGGCGTCGAACCCGAGAGGTAGAGCAGATTCCCCACGATCTTCCCGACCGCCATTGCCGGCGACGACATGGTGCTCGGCGTCAACTCGTACCCCAACTCCTTCAGTTTCTCCTCGGGCGTCATCTCGTCCCCTCTCTCCCTGCTCCGACCCCCGCGGGCCGCGCGTCTCCCCCGCATCATATCCGCCCGGACCGCCCCCTCGTCAAAGGTCACCGATCGGTCCGTCGAATTGCGTAGGCCGACTACGTAGTCGGACCTCCCCGCAAATACGTCATTCTCTGGATGTGCGGAACCCCAGCGTACTCCATCATATGACCGTGGCCGGAGGGAACGGCCGCAAAGATAAGCGGAACGATAGGGAACGTGAAGACGACCGGTTGGCCGGTCGCGGGAAATAAGGGAGACCGGGTGGTGTACAGTCAACTACTGGTCCAGGAAATGGTGAACGCGGCACAGGGCGAGCAGCGTTGGCGAGACGCCCCGCGAAATTGGTCGGAACAACGGTCATACGAGGCGGATAAGGGTGGTCTGGCGGCCGGCGCGCAATACATGATGGGACGCGCGCTCGTGCGGGCGGGGCGGTACCTCCAGAGGGGAGCCGCCCCCCGCCCGGAGCCGCTCGGATCCTGACAACCTATTGCGTCACCTACGGCGCGCAAGCGCCTCTGTGCCGGGCGCCAACGGCGGCGCCCGGCGGCCCGGAGCGGAACGCGGATCGCGATGGCGGTCCCCCAACCGGTGGATACTCAACCCTAGGCCGCGACGAATCGTAGCGCGAACCCGCGGCGAGACGAAAGAGACGACGAAGGTCATGTTGGTTGCACCGTACGAAGTGTTGCGCGTTACTGAGCAGGTGATCGACGGCGCGATGACCACGGGGATCGTGCCGGAGTCGGCAAGTCGGACGACGCCAGCCACGTCCTCCACACCCACCGACACACCCGACACCCGGGGCAACCTCCTCTCGCGCGCGCGGCGGTTTCCAGCCAGTCCCACCGCGCGCCCGAAGGCGGCCGCGTCAACCTATTAGGACTACTCACGGCACCGCTTGCCTGCCGTCGCGTCGCGCGCCCGTGCCAGGGCGCGCGGCGACCCCCATACACCCCACTTCACCCCTGCCGGTCCCTTCCGCCCTCTTTGCGGAAGGGATCAGCGTTTAACCCGATCCCCGCGACGCGCCGCACCGACGGGTCATCTGGCTCGCTCAGTGGCGGGGCTCTCGCACCTTCCGTGCAGTGAAAATGGAGGGCCAATCCGGTATGGTGGGGTCACCGACACCCTGGCCCACGGGACGGCGCTGATCCTCCTCTCGGCCGTGTACGCCGCGGCGGCGGTCGTCGTCTCCCTGGTCGCCTTCCGGCGCCGCGACATCACCGCCTGACACGCCGACGCCCCGCCGCCACACCGGCCGGGTTCGTGTTTGCGCGCGACGCTACCCGCGAGCACCAGGCGCCGCGGGCAGATCCGCCAGGTAGCGGTGGACCGAACCGATCGCAACCGAACCTTCGCCGGCCGCCCCGGCCACGCGCTTGACCGAGCCGGCGCGGACGTCGCCGACGGCGAAGACGCCGGGCAGGCTGGTCTCGAACGGCAGCGGCGGCCGGTCGCGCGGCCACGCCTCGCGGGGAACGTCGGCGCCGGCGATGACGAACCCGCGGTCGTCGCGCCGGATTGCCGCGGGGAGCCACCCGGTGTGCGGCTCGGCCCCGATCAGCACGAAGACCGCCGCGGCCGGGACCTCTTCCCGCCGGCCGGTGCTGCCGTCCTCCAGCGTCAGTGTCTCCAGCCGTTCCTCGCCGCGACCGTCGACGATCCGGGTCCGGAGCCGCACTTCGACGTTGGAGGCGGCCTCGATCTGCCGGACGAGGTAGTCCGACATGCCGACCGCCAGGGAGTCGCCGCGGAGGAGCAGCGTGACGCGGGCGGCGAACTTCGCCAGGTGCAGTGCGGCCTGTCCCGCCGAGTTCGCCCCGCCGACGACGTAGACCTCCTCCCCGGTCATCGCCGGCGCCTCCACCCCCGCCGCGCCGTAGAAGACGCCCATCCCGGAGAGGCGTTCGAGCGCCGGGATGCCGAGGCGGCGGTAGGACACTCCCGAGGCGACCACGACGGCGCGGGCGACGACCTCGCCCCCGCCGGTCAGCACCAGCGCGCGGACGTCGCCCCGCGCCGCCAACCCGGTCACCCGCCGCGTGAAGAGGAACTCGGTGCCGAAGATCAGGTTCTGCTCGAAGGCGCGGAAGGCGAGCTCGCCGCCGCTGAGGCCGCGCGGGAACCCGAGGTAGTTGCGGATCATCGAGCTCGACCCAGCCTGCCCGCCGACCGCGTGCTCCTCGACGACCAGGGTGCGGAGCCCCTCCGAGGCGCCGTAGACCGCGGCGGCGAGACCGGCCGGACCGGCGCCGACGACGGCGAGGTCGTAGACCGCCTCCGCCGGGCGCGTGCGGACCCCGAGCGCCGCTGCCACCTCGACGTCGGACGGGTCGTGCAGCACCGACCCGTCGCGGAGGATCACCGCGGGCAGGCGGGCGGCGTCGATGCCGTGGTCCCGCATCAGCCGGCGCCCCTCGTCGGAGTCGATCGGGTAGAAGCCGAACGGGACCGTATTGCGCCCCATCATCTCGCGCAGCGCGTGGCTGCGCGGCGCCCACTGCTCGCCGACCACACGGAAGACCATGTGGCGCGGCCGATTGGCCCGCGTCCAGGCGGTGAGCGCCTCCTGGAGGTGCGGGTAGACCAGCTCCTCGGGCGACTCGAATCCCTTCACCAGCCAGAGGTCGATGCGGCCAAGCGCCGTCGCCCGCTGGATCGTCCCCAGCGCACCGAAGGGAATCCGCGTCCCCCGCTCGTCCATGGCGATCAGGAGGGCGCGGACCGCCGTCCGGTGCAGGGCGCGCGCCCGCTCCAGGAACTCGATCCCGTCCGTGCCGGGCAAGCGATGGTCGGCCGCGACGAGCGCCACGTCCTCACCCTGCCGGGCGAGCCGCACCAACTCCTCGAGTCCGGGTGCGGCCGAGCCGGCCGCCAGGACCCGGTAATCCGCGCCGAAGCGGTGGTCGATGACCGCCGCGAGCGGTTCCCTGGCTTCGTCGTCCGCGTCGACGAGGAAGATGATGGGGCGGGGAGTGCCGCCCGGCGCGGGCCGGTCCGTGAGATTGGACATGCGTGACCTCTTCGTGTTGATGGGTACGTTTTAGCGCGCCAGCGGGACGCGGACAAGGGTTCGGGCGCCGTTGCCGGGAGCGCTGACGATCCTCAACTCCGCCCCGTGCCTCGCCGCGCGTTCCCGCATCGAGCGTACGCCAAGGTGACCGGGGAAGCGACCGGCGGGGTCGAACCCGATGCCATCGTCCGCGATGTCGAGCGCGATCCCTTCGGCAGTCTGGGCCAGTCGCAGCTCGATCCGGCCGGCGCGGGCGTGTTTGACGGTGTTGTGCAGCGCTTCCTGGGCGATCCGGTAGAGCATTTCCTTGACCGCGAGCGACACCACCGGTTCCGGCCCGAAGTCGGTCTCGACCCGGAGGGCGTGCCGGGTTCGCAATGCCGCCGCCTGGTGCTCCAGCAACCCGACCAATCCCTCGGTCTCCAGGGCGTCCGGCCGCAGCTCGAAGATGAGCGCCCGCATTTCGGTCAGCCCCGCCTCGGCAAGCGAGACAACGTAGTCGAGCGGCTCGGCCGCCCTCGCCGGATCGCGGTCGAGCAGGGTGCGGGCGGTGCGCGCCCCCAGCCCGATCCCGTAGAGTGCCTGCGAGACCGAGTCGTGGAGCTCGCGCGCCAGTTTCTGCCGCTCCTCCAACGCCGCCTTGCCCTGGACCTCGGCGACGAGTTGCGCGGTCTGGACGGCGACCGCCGCTTGATCGGCCATGAACATGAGCAGGGCGATCTCTTGCTCGTCGGGTTCGACCCCGAGCGGGTAGCAGCAGGTCATCGCGCCGAGCGCGCGGTTGCGGAAGACGAGCGGAACCGAGACGAGTACGTCCCACGCCTCGTTCTGGACGAGAAGGGCGACCTTTGCTTGGTCGGGATCCCGTTGGATGTAGTCCCGCGCGGTTCGACGGACGGGACCAAGCGTTCGGTACGCTTCGAGACTGGACAAGGTGGCTCCGGCACGGTAGGCATCCTCGACCGCCGCCGCATAACCCGCCGGAAGACCAGAGGTTCCCGCGACCCGATACTGCCGGCGCTCCTCGTCGATCAGCGCGACCGCGCAGCCGGCGGTTTGCGTGACCTCGACCACGCCGGCGGCGAGGGTATCCAGCGTCGCCTCCATCGGCTGATCGAACGTCAGGTTGGCCAAGACGCGGGTCAACTCCCGGAACCGGTACTCGACGAGACGGTTCGCCTCGATCGGCTCGGACGGGTGGTGGCCGGTTGCCGCCTCGACTTCGCGAAAGATCCCGGCGACGCCGGTGACTCGCCCGCCGCGATCCCGCACGGCCCACAGCGTGAGATTCAGGTCGAGGACACGTCCGTCCTTGTGTCCCCGCCGCGTGCGGTAGGTCGCGCCGGCTTCGCCCTGCGTGAGCAGCGTGATCGGGACGTTGAATCCGTCCTTGTCCCCGGTTGGCAGCAGGATCGCGTTCGACTGGCCGATCGCTTCGGTCGCGGTGTATCCGAAGAGCCGCTCCGCCGCCGGATTCCAACTCGTGAAGATGCCGTCGAGCGTCACGCTCACGATGGCCTCGTTCGACGACGAGACGATCGAGGCGAAGAGATCGTCGCTGGACCGGCTCGCCTCCATTACTCGGCCGACCTGGCCCCGACATCGTTCGGGGCGACCAGTCCGACCCGCGCCGCGTGGAGTGCGGCCTGGGTCCGGCTTTGCACGCCGAGCTTGGCGAGCACGTTGCTGACGTGGGTCTTGACCGTCTTCTCGCCGATCCCCAGATCGCGCGCGATCTCCTTGTTCGCCCGGCCCCGGGCAACCAAACGCAGCACATCGGTTTCCCGGTCCGTGAGCGCATCGACCCCCGACACCGCCGATGAGTCCGGCAACTGGACCTCGCGCATCAGGAGGGCGGCCGCCTCGGGCGCCAACTGCACCTGACCGGCCGCGGCCGCACGGATCCCGGAACAGAGTGCCTCGGCATCGGTCGTCTTGAGGAGGTACCCGATCGCCCCGGCGCGGACGGCGCCGACGACCGCGGCGTTCTCCAACACGCTCGTCATCGCCACGACCTCTGTCGCCGGATGGCGGGTGCGGATGGTGCCGATCGCCTCGATCCCGCCCATGACCGGCATCAGGAGGTCCATGAGGACGACGTCGGGGGCGAGCAATCCGGCGAGCTCCACCGCCTGGACACCGTTCTCGGCTTCGCCGACGACCTCGAGGTCGGGATCGAGTCCCAGGAACATGCGGAGACCCTGACGCACGACCTTGTGGTCGTCGGCGATCACGATCCGAATCGTCATCTGCCCTCCGCCAAAGGACGGACCACCGGTTCCGTCCGATGCCCCATGTCGCCGTCTGCCCGCACGAGTAGAACGGGAGTCCGGGCCGTCTTCGGCCCGGTGACTGGATCGATCACGATGCATGCGCCACCATGATCAGGGTCTTTCTCGTCGCCGACCAACCGGCCACGCGCGCCGTGCTGCGCCTCCGGCTCGAACTGGAGGCGGACCTCGTGGTGGTCGGTGAATCCGGCAACGACGACGAAACGATATCACATGTGCGCGCATTGAATCCGGACGTCGTCATCCTCGACGCGGTGACGGTCCTGCCCGACGTGGGACCCGCCGGCGCACTCTTGCACGAACTCGCGCACGGCCGGGGCGTGGTCGTGCTCAGTCTCCACGACGACGCCGCAACCCGTGGGCGCGCCCTGGCTGCCGGGGCGAGGCACGTCGTCGGCAAGCACGGCGCGGACGGGCTCCTGCTCGCGGCGATCCGCGCGGCCGCCGTCCCGCGCCCCCCGTCCGGCTCCGCCCTTTGACGGAGCGGCGCTCCGCCGGAAGACCCGCCACGACCTCGGTCCCATGCCTGGCGACGCGGCTCCGTCCCGCTCCTATCGTGGGGACTGACCTGGACCTCAGGCCGAACGCCACGAGAAAGGACCTCCGATGATCTCGCACGTCGCCACCGGTCGCGGTCTCTCCCGTCGCTCACTCCTCCGCGCGGCAACCGCCGCCGGGATCGCCGTTACCGTCGGTCGTGGGGCGATGCCCCGCTCGACGCGCGCCGCAGGCATCGGGTCGCCCGCGGCGACCGCGACCCGCGCGACAGGGGCGGCGAACGCCATGCCGACGTTGGTGGACGGTTTGGCGGCGTCGCCGCTGGGTGACCGGCTCGCCTGGTTGCTCGCCGCCGTGAACGCGAGCGGGACGGGGCTCACCGAAGCCGACATCGCCGCGCATGTGGCCCCGAGCCTCCTCGCCGCCGTCCCGCCCGCACGGCTCATCGGTCTCATGCAGGGACTCGCCGGCGGCTACGGCGCCCTGACGCTCCAAGGGGCGACGCGGCCGCCGACCGCGACCCAGGCGGTCGGGTTGGTGGCGGCCGCGGTCGGGATCCAACTGGCCCTACCGATCACGGTCGAAGCCACCGCGCCCCACCGCATCACGGGCCTGACCGTCTATCCGTCGCCGTCGGGCGACGGGACACCCCTCCTCCCGGTGGCGATCGGCGCCGCGACGGCGACGACCGCGCCCCTCGTCGACGTCGGCGGGCGCGGGATCTACCGTGCGGACGCGGGCAGCGGCGGGCCGACGGTCGTCTTCGAGGCCGGGCTCACCGATTCGGCCGCCACCTGGTCCGGAATCGTCCCGGCGATCGCCGCCTTGACCCGCGTCGTGAGCTACGACCGCCCCAACACCACCGCCGGCGCCTCCGACCCGGCGACGATGCCCCGCACCGCGGCCGACGCCGTCGTCGACCTGCACGCCCTCCTGGCGGAGGCAGCCGTGCCGGGTCCGTACGTGCTGGTCGGTCACTCGGTGGGCGGGCTCTTCGTCCGGCTCTACGCGAGTCGCTATCCCGACGAAGTCGCCGGCCTGGTGTTGGTCGACGCCTCGCACGAGGAGCAGGACGTGCGGCGGCAGGCCATGGTCTCGGCCGAGCTGTTCGCGGCCGAGCAGCAAGCCGTCGGGGGGAACACCGAAGGCATCGATCTCGACGCCAGCTTCGCGCAGGTGCGGGAGGCCCGCGCCGCCGCCCCGCTGCGATCCATGCCGCTCGTCGTCCTCAGCGCCGGGCGGGCCGATCCCGCGTTCTACCCGGCGGGCTGGCCGTTGGACGCCGAGGCGCGGCTGCACGACGAGCTGCAGCGGGATTTGGCCGGACTCGTCCCCGGCGGCCGGCGCGTCGTCGCCGGACAGAGCGGGCACTACGTCCAGCAGAGCCAGCCCGACCTGGTGGTGGCGGCGATCCGGGACGTCGTGCAGGCGGTGCGCGACCCCAGCTCGTGGGGAACACCGCCGTCTTAGCGATCGGGTGCTCAGCATGAGAGGCCGGCCGCTGGCGTGACCGGCGGTCGGTCGGCTGCGAAAACGACCCAACCTATTGCAATAGTCGCGCGTGGTCTCGGTGGTACACGGATTCACGGGTTGCCAGAAGGAGACCGCGATGGACGACTTCGCCGACTTCGAAGTGATCGGCACCGAGGAGTTCGACGCGCTGCCAAGGAACGGAGAACAACGCCGATACCCGGCGATCTGGGACCCGGCGCTGGACGCCCTCGAATTCGGCGACGCGGTGCGGATTCCCTGCCGCGACGACGGGGACGGGTGCGACACGGGCCGCGACTTGGTCCGACGAGCGCGGGCGCGAGGCATCACGATCGAGGTCCGCTACGGCGAGGGCTTTGTGGCCGCGCGGAAGAGAGATAGGGAGACGGCGACGTCCCCCTCCCGATCACCTCCCGCCTGTGCCAGAGCAACGGCGGGGAATAGGGATCGCTCCCCCACGTATGGCCCAAGGAACCCCGCCAGATAGCTTCCCAGTCGACACCGACGCGTGTTGGGGGAGGGTCCCGTGCCCTCCCCTGTCCCCTACCGTGCTTGTCGGCTCACGAACCCGCGTTCGATCCGAACCTCACGTTACGGCTCGTGGCGTCCCCCGACACGAACGCGAGCAACCGTTGCCCCTCTTCTCCCACCTCTTGCCGCTCTCGTGCCGTTAGCGCCCCAAACTCATCGATCACCAACGTCACGGCCCCACCCTGCCGCTCGATCGCCCACGCCCCTCGCGCAAACCCGTCGACCAGTACCGCCGCCTTCCCGATTCCCACCCGCTGCCGAAACTCGTCCGACACGATCCGCGTCCGGTCGGCATGCCCCAACAGCACGTTGTCGTAGTCGGGCAGAAACCGCGGCGGCACCGGCTCCTCGGGATCGGGCAACAGTCCCTCGGGAACGTCGAACAGTTCCCGGCCCTGCTCGTCCCGGAACGGCCGCAACCGCGGCCGCAACCGCGCGATCACCTCGCGCATCCCGGTCAATCCCGACCACGCCCGCACGTCCATCGCCGTCGCCGGCCCGAACGCCGCCAGATACCGCATCACCATCTCGTCCACCGACGGCTCCGCTGCCAGCGGCCGTCCCAACCACCCCGCCGCCGTCGTCCAAATCGGCTGCCCGGTGGCACCCCAGATGCCGCGCGGCGGCACCTGCACCACCGGCATCAGGTAGTGCGTCGCGTAGGCAAGCGACGCCGCCTCCCGATCCGGCCACAGCGCCTGCAACCGCTTGCTCAACTCCGCATTCGTCCGCGGTCGCTCCTCCATCAGCGCCCGACCGGCGGCGACCAGTGCCTCAAGATCGACCCCTGCCAGGTTCTTCCCAAAGGGCGATCGCCACAGCGACGCCTCCAAGACGCCCCGCATCACCGGCCACAACGCCAGACAGTCGTCCGCCGTCACCAAATGGAGCGTCACCCGCAGCAGCGGCATCCGCACCGCCCGCCGCCCGGCGATCAACCCCGCCAAGTCCTCGTGCCGGAACCCCGCCAATCGCGCCCACAACCCCACGTAGGGATTGCTCGGTACCTGCGCCTGCATCCCGACCAACCGCGCGATCGCCTCCGCCGCGGGCACCTCGCACCGCCGCCGCAGCATCTGTCGCTCCAGCAGCGTCCGGTTGAGCGCCCGCTGCCCAAGCACCTCCGCCGCCATATCCCACCCCTTCAAAGAACCGACCGGAAGTCCGCCGCGTGGTCGGCCGCCCGCTGCGCGTACGTCCGTGCCGGTCTCCCCGTCACCAGGATCATCCCCTTCCCCCTTTCGCGAAGCCTCCCAGTCCTCAGCCCCCAATCCTCAGCGCAACCCCCGGTAAAACTCCCGAATGTCGCCGACGAGCAGATCCGGTACCTGGTGCGCCGCGTAGTGCCCACCGCGCGCCGCCGGGTCGGTGCCGCCGCTTGGGTCGCTGCCCAGTTCCGTCCAGCGGACGATGTTCGTGTGGTCGCGCTCGGCAAAACGGCGAATCGACTGGAAGTCACCCGGCAGCATCGCCAGCGCCGTCGGTGCCGTCGTCGGACCGGTCGGAACGTGCTCGGCGTGGGCATCCTCGTAGTAGAAGCGGGCCGCCGACGCCGCGGTTCCCGTCAGCCAGTACAGCATGACGTTGGTGAGGATGTAGTCGGCATCCAGGTCCTCGCCAAACAACTGCGCGTTCCAGGCGAGTTGGCCGACCGGAGAATCCAGGAGCGCAAAGGCCAGCGTCTGCGGTTGCTGCGACTGCACCTGGTTGAACGAAAACAGGGTCGTGTAAAACCACTCCAGGATCTTCAGCGCCGCGACGTCCTTTTCCGAAAGATCGGCCATCTCGGCCGGGTCGCCCGTGGGAAAGGAGAAGATCTGGGTGACGTGAACGCCGGCGACGTGGTCGGGGGCGACTCGCCCCATCTCCGGCGAGATCATGGAACCGGCGTCGTTGCCGACCGCGCCGTACCGGTCGTAGCCGAGGCGGTCCATCAACTCCACCCAGGCCCGCGCCGTCCGGTACCGATTCCACCCCGTCTCCCTGGTCGGACCGGAAAAAGCGAATCCGGGCAACGACGGAATCACCACGTCGAAGGCGTCGACAGGATCTCCCCCGTGCGCCCTCGGATCGCTCAACGGCCCGATCACGTCGAGATACTCCACCACCGAACCGGGCCAACCGTGGGTAAGGATCAGCGGCAGGGCGTTCGACTCGGGCGAGCGCACGTGCAGGAAGTGGATGCTCGCCCCGTCGATCGTCGTCGTGAACTGCGGGTGTGCGTTCAATCGCGCCTCGTGGGCACGCCAGTCGTAGTCGGTGCGCCAGTATTCGGTCAGCTTCTTCACATAGCCGACCGGCACGCCGTAACTCCAACCGACACCGGGCAGCTCGTCCGGCCAGCGCGTCCGCGCCAACCGCTCCCGCAAATCGTCCAACGCTGCCTGCGGCACCTCGATCCGGAAAGGCCGTATCTCCTGGCTCGTGCTGGTCAAAACGGCTCCTTTCTCCCGCCTCCCGAGGACCGCACCGGCCCTTTCTCGGCGGGCGATTCCATCCTACCAGCAATACCTGACAGTTCTTGGCAGGTACCGGATCACAGCCCGAAACCAATCCCTGTTTCGCCGACCAGGTCCTGACCCTGCCGGCACCATTCGGTCTTAACCGACTTATGGGGGTGAGCGCGGCACTCCCAGTGCCGTGGATCTGCCCCAGACCCGCTACCCGCCGTCGCCCTTCAACTCGAACAGATACTCCTCACCCAGAAACCCGACGGCCTCGCCAACGACCACAAACCCGCGCTTCTCCAACACCCGGATCGACCCGATGTTGTGCTTGGCCACGTTGGCGTACAGCGGGCGAACCTCGACATAACCCAGAAATTCCGCCAGCGCCCGCGTCGCGATCCCCTTCCCCCAGAACGCCTTCCCCAACCAGTACCCGACGAACGGTTTGCCGTCTTGCACGTAGCTCACGATGTTCCCCGCCACCTGCCCGTCGAACAGGATCGTCTTGGCGATGACGCGGTCGTCACGGAGGAGCTTGCTCCAGTGATCCCCGAACACCTCTCGGTTCATCGCCGGAAACGCGGCCATCCGCGTCGCTTCCCGGTCCCACTGATGCGCGAAAAAGATCGGCACGTCGGCTGCGGTCACATCCCGCAGCGTGACCTCACCAGACGGTTGACCCGGTGTGCGCCCGATCACCTCGTTCTCTCCGTCAAAGCGGCGATCGATCGGGTTCGGCGCGTCGCCACGGACGTCCGGACCCTCGGTCGCCATCAGACCGGTCGGCGGCCGAACTTCGGCGCAAACCTCGCCAAAAACCGATCGACGATGCCTTCGTAGGCGACCGGGTTCGTCGCATACGACTGCGCGTGGGGCGCTGCCCAGCGCGTCAGTTCCAACCAGGTGTGTGCGTGGTCGCTGTTCGCGTAGATCGCCTCGGAGTGCTGGTAGGGGGTGAACTCGTCGGTCGTCGAATGGATGAGCAAAACCGGGGTTGTCAGCCCGCGCACCGCCTCCGCCGGCGACGCCTCCGTCGGGTCGAACCCGGCACGGAGCCCGGCAACGAACATGGCCCCGGGAACGAAGAGCTTTGCCCAACTGCCGAACATCGCCTTTGCCTGGACCCGCGCGATGTCGGTGAGCGACGAGAACGAGGCGTCGGCGATCACGAAGGCCACCTCGGGCCGGACCGCGGCGGCCTGGAGCGACGTCGCCGCGCCGTACGACCACCCCATCAGCCCGATCTGGCCTACCGACAACCCGGCGCGCCGGCTCAACCAATCGACCGCGGCGAGTTCGTCCTCCTTGTCGTGCACCCCGTAGGTGAACAGCCCCGGCGAGCTCTGACCGTGTCCGCGCAGATCGTAGACGAGCAGGTCGCAGCCGCGTTTCCAGAAGAGCGGCGCGGCGATCAAGACGTCCGCGCGGTTGCCCGTGAACCCGTGGAGCAGGATCACCGCGCACCCGGCGCGTTGCGGGTTGGCGAAGTACCAACCGGCCAACCGCGTCGTGCCGCTGGCGATCGCGACGTCTTCGGGCTGCGGCAGTCCGAAATCGGCGAACGTCGCCTCCGGCTGCGAAGCGCACTTCCGAGCGATCAGTTGCTCGGAGAAGAACCAGCTGATGCCGCCGTAGACCGCGACCCCGCCGACCGCCACGACCCCACCGCGCAGGGGACGCCGCCCCGCCCCGGCATCCGCTCGACCCCCACCCGCCGGCGGGCCGGCCACCTCAGCCACGGTACTCCCTTTCTGCCGGACTCGCACCGGGTTTGGAAATGCGGTCGACGACCGTGCCAACGCCGGTCGTCATTGTATGCGGCGTACCGGATCGGTGATCGAGCGAAGTGCGCCGGGGTCAGGCACGGTCGTCCGGCGCGCGGAGCGGCTCCTCCCCGGCAAGCGCGAGCGCCGCCGTCACCAACGACAGGTGGCTCAATGCCTGCGGGAAATTGCCGAGCTGCCGCTTCGCCACCCGATCGTACTCCTCGGCCATCAACCCGAGATCGTTGCGCAGCACCAGCAACCGCTCGAACAGTGTGCGCGCCTCCTCGCGCCGCCCCTGCATCGCCAGCACCTCGACCAGCCAGAACGAGCAGGGCAAAAAGACCCCCTCGCCCGGAGGCAATCCGTCGCCCCCGTCCGCCTCCGTCCGGTAGCGCAGGACGAGTCCATCGACCGTCAGCTCGCGCCGGATCGCCTCCACCGTCGCCACGATCCGCGGCTCGTCCGCCGGCAGGAATCCGACGATCGGCATCTGGAGCACGCTCGCGTCGAGGTCGTCCGTGCCGTACGACTGCGCGAATGCCTGTTTGCGCTCGCTCCACGCCCGTGCCAATACCTCCGCCTTGACCTCGTCCCGCAGCGCCTCCCAGCGCGCGACCGGTCCCTCGCGCCCGAACTCCCTGCACATACGGACTGCCCGGTCGAAAGCCACCCATGCCATCACCTTCGAGTGCGTGAAGTGCCGCGACGGCCCCCGCACCTCCCAGATCCCCGCGTCCTCCTGACGCCACCCCTCCTCCAACCAGGCGAGCAATCGCCGCAGCAACGCCCACCCGTACGCCGACGCTTCGACCCCGTGCGCCACCGTTTGGTACGCCGCGTCCAGCACCTCGCCGTAGACGTCGAGTTGCAGTTGGTGTGAGGCGGCATTGCCGATCCGCACCGGCCGCGATCCCTCGTACCCGGGCAACCACGGGACCTCCCACTCGTCGATCCGGCGCTCGCCGGCGATACCGTACATAATCTGCACGTCCCCGGCGTCGCCGGCGATCGCCCGCAGCAACCACCCCCGCCAGGCCTGCGATTCGTCGCGATGCCCGGCGTCGAGCATCGCCAGCAGCGTCAGCGTCGCGTCCCGCAACCAGCAAAAGCGGTAGTCCCAGTTGCGCACCCCGCCGATCCACTCCGGCAGCGACGTCGTCGGCGCCGCCACGATGCCGCCGGTCGGACCGTAGGTCAGCGCCTTCAGCACCAGCAGCGAGCGGTGGATCGCCTCGCGGTACTCGCCCCGGCTCCGGCAGATGCCGGACCATTCGGTCCAGTACGACGCCGTCTCCGCCAGTGCCACCTCGGGATCGATCGCGTCCGGCAGCGGTTGGTTCGACGGGAACCAGGTCAAGACGAACGGCACCCGCTCGCCCGCCCCCACCGCGAACTCCGCGACCGTCGTCAGGTCCTCGCCCCGCACCGCGACCGGCGTCCGGAAACAGAGCGCGTCCGGCCCCGCTACCGCCAGAAGCCAGTCGTCAATGCGCCGCACCCACGGCACGATCCGTCCGTAGTCGAACCGGATCACGAGTTCCATCCGCATCGGCACGCGCCCGCGCAGCCCCTCGACGATGCGGACGATGTCCGGCGCCTCGCCCCGCGGCGGCATGAAGTCGATCACCCGCACCGCGCCCTCGGCCGTCTCGTAGACCGACTCCAGGATCAGCGTGTCGTGCCGGTAGCACCGCTCCGCTCGCCGCACCTCCGTCGCCGGCGCCAGCAACCACCGCCCGTGGTCCGGCCCGCCGAGCAGAGCCGCGAAACAGGCGCCGGAATCGAACCGCGGGAAGCAGCACCAATCGATCGACCCCGCCCGGTCGACCAACGCCGCCGTCTGCAAATCGCCCAGCAGCGCGTAGTCCTCGATCCTCGCCATCTACCCTGCCTTCGACGCGCGTCCTACCTCACCGCTCCGGCGAACCGTCAACGCAGAGGATAGACCAGCGAGGTCTGGCGGAACCCGTCTACGCCCGTGAAGGAGGGAGAGCCGATCGGGGAATCCGCGATACCGATGTCGCTTTGGCCACGCCCCCGGTGCCCATCCGGCTGCGCTCATCTCCGAGACGCGACCGAGCCCGACCCGTGCCACGGGTCGGGCTCGAGGTTCGATCATTCGGTCGTGGCAGGTAATTTGTGCTATGCCGCCCGCCGCTCCGCGCCGCGAAGCCGCGCCCGCCACGATGCCAAATCCAACGGCTCGACCCACCGCCGCTCAACCTCAGCCGCGGGTTCGATCTCCCGCCGCGGTTGCTGGAAGAGCGCCCGCGCCGGCATCGACCGCGTCGCCAGGTGCGCATGCCACGTGGCAAAGTCGAGATCGGCCCCTACAAAACGAACGCCGTACGCAACACGAGCCATGTAGATCCTCTCCAATCAACACTTCGACAACGTCCCATCAAATCCCGACCGGCGGCCTCGCTTATCGGCCCGCCGGCACGGTCTCATCATGCCCCCGCCCGGCGAAGACCGGCATCGGTGGAAATGCCTATTCGATTACCTGGGCCCCGCCCCATGGGTGTAGGGGCGCGCCCTGTGCGCTCCCGGCCTCGGCAAACCGCGTCGCTCGGATTACCAAAAAACCACACCCGGGTGGCAGGCCGTGTCACCTTCAGAGCGATTGGTCGGTTTGTTTCACCGCTGTGTGCCGTTGACTGGGTTGGTCGATTTGGCGGGTCAGAGTCGCCCGGGAGACTCCGAACGTGCGTCAGATCGTGGCGATCTCGGTCCTGCCGCCGTCGTAGGGCGACTGCGCCAGCGCCCGGGTCTTCGGATCGCCCACCTTCTTGGGCCGGCCGCCCGTTCTGCCCCCGGCCCGCGCCACGGCGAGCCCGGCGTTGGTGCGCGCGCGGATGTGGCGGCCCGATCACCAGATCCTCAGACGCAATGACCCTGGTCCACCGAAAGGGGGAGACCATCCGTCGCATTGACTGGATAGTCAGCCGGGTGTAGCGTGGCCTCGCACCTCCGGCCAGAGTCTGCTCGACGCATCGTTGTCGTCGGGTGCGGCGCCACGATCGCGGCATCCTCTCGACGGCCGTCGAGGGAATGCGAAGACCTTGAAGCAACCACCGACGCCAAGCAGCGGAAACCTTCGGCAGCCAGCAGTCCGATTCTCGTGACCCCCCATCTCGCGAACGCACGGTCATGGATGCCCGGCGCTTCGACCGCTTCGCGCGTTCCCTGACCGCGTCCTGCGGACGGGCCGGGTTGAAACGACTCGTTTCGATCGGCAGCCGGCGCCCCGCGGCCCGTGCGCCGACGCCCCAGGTACGGACAAACACGTGAGGAGTCGATCCCACCATGGCCAACGATCACGCAGTGGTTTTCAGCGACGTCCACATCGGCAATGACGCGAACACGTGCTGGTATCAGAGCAGCGTCCACGAGCCGTATCTGGTCGCCGCGCTCAACTGGGTCGTCCAGAACGCCGGCATGTTCCAGGAGGTCATCCTGCTCGGCGACCTCGTCGACACCTGGACGTACCCGCCGTCGGTGCGGCCGCCGTCGATGGCGGACATCATCGCCGCCAACCCGAACGTGCTCGGCTCCGACGGCGCGCTGGCCAGCGTCGTCAAGGCGGTCCCGAAGGTCACCTTCCTGCTCGGAAACCACGACGGGACGCTCACACCGGCCGATATCACCGCCCTCCAGCACTCGGTCGGACCGGTCGAGCTTGTCGACCCGGTGCGCGTGCTGACCGGCGCGTCCGGCGCCCGCACCGCGTTCAGCCACGGGCACCTCTGGACGATGTTCAACGCGCCCGACGACAGGGCGCCGTGGGGTGACAGCCTCCCGGTCGGCCATTTCGTCACTCGCGCGTTCTCCTACATGATGGCGAACAGACTGCCGCCGGGTCAGACGGTCGCCGACCTGCCCAACATGGGCTACCCGGACGGGTTCAACATCGTCCAGTTCCTGAGCTCGCTCGGGCCGAACATGAGCCCGGACATCGCCGCCCTGCTGCTCGACTACGTGTCGACCGTCGCCCAGATGTCCGAGTCGCTCCCGGTCGTGCTCCCGAACGGCGCGACGACGACGATCACGGCGGCGAAGCAGATCTACGCCGACCTGTTCACGCGTTGGGTGGCAAAGGAGAACGGCAGCATCCAGAACGCCGCGCGCGCCGCGATGGCCGACGGCTCCGGCGACTACCTCGCCTGGTTCGCGCAGCGGCTCGCGATCCAGGAAAGCGCCGACCTCGTCGTCATGGGCCACACGCACACGCCGATCGGCGGTCTCACGATCGCACCGATCAACTACTACAACAGCGGCTTCGAGTGCGCCTCCGTCCCCGACAACCCGCCCAAGCTGTTCACGTTCACGGTCGTCGACCTGGGGGCGGCGGCCGCCGAGATCATGATGGTCAACCACGGCGACTACGCGATCTCGGTCGCCCCGGCGGCGGCGCTCCCCTCGGTGGTCTTGCCGCCGGCGATGGACTTCTCCTGCTACGTCCGCATCCTCAACCGGAGCGGAGGGCCACTCACCCTCAGCGGGGCCAGCGCCGCCCACGGCTACTGGGTCGTGCCGCCGCCGCAGACGATCCCAGCCGGCGGGCGCGGCGACGCGTGGCTGCAGGACTACCCGGGCCTGGCGGGCAGCGAGGGAGCTTTCAGTTACCAGGGTGGCGGCAGTTTCAGCGTGAGCTGCCCGACCGGCATCTGGCCCAACACCGCCTCGGGCGCTGGCGGCAACTTCGTCGCCCGCTCCGGCGCCGGCGACTGGGGCTCGCGCGGCAGCGTCCCATCGTGGGGCCATCCGCTCCAGGTGATCTTCACCGTCGGAGGTTAGTCATGGCAACTCCCTGGACGCCGAGCTCGGCGCTCGCGTGGGCGGTCTATGCCGCCGGATTCACCTACGACCCCGATCAGGACATCATCCTGTCGCGCATGGATGCGCTGCAGCGGAACTTCGGCTACGCCTACGGCTACGACGCCGGTGCGCTCGGGATGAGCATGGTCATCGACTGCGAGCCGATCTTCTTCGACTACGCCAACAAGCACTGGATGATCGAGCTGTGGAAGGGCCAGTACGGCCTCGAGACCGGCTGCGAAGTTGGTGTCTACACCCGGCCGATCGGTTCGACGGGGCCGGGCTACGCACTACTGGATGCGACCGTCGGGCGGCGACCCGGCGACGGCGTCGCCTCGCACAACCTCTTCTACGACTGCGCCGCCGACGGTGATAGGCTTCAGCTCCGGGCGACGCTGAAGCGCGATGGCCAGGCGCTGTTCACCCGCGGGCCCGAGCTGCATTGGTGGCTGACCGGCTTCAAGTGGGGCGTGTTCTCGCACCCGAGCCAGCTCTCGGTGGACGTCGCGATCACGTTGAAGGACGGCGCGATGCTGCAGGCGTTCATGGGCGGGATCGCGGGGCGTCCGTACCCGAACCTGAAGGTCGACGGCACGACGGTTTCGTTCACCTTCGACCGGCCCTACGCGGTGCCGCAGCCGCCGCGGCCCGCCCCGGTCCTGGCGGCGGTCGACGCGTGGAACCAACAGATCGTCGGCAGCTACCACGCGCTGGGGTTCCCGAACAACGACCCGAACCGGGTGCAGGCCGAGTTCCTCAGCGTGGCGGGGCTCGGGCTGCTGCGCCTGCCCGACAGCTACGGTCTGACCGCGTGCCAACTCGCGGTCCAAATCGGTCAGAGTCTGGCGACGGTAGTGACCGGGCTCGCCGCCGGTCTCAAGGTCGCTGCCAGCACGGTCGAGGCCTGGTGGAGCGGCGTCGCGCAGGCGTTCGGAGCCTGGGTCAGCGCGGTCGAGAACTACCTCGGCCTGCCGCTCGACTTCTCGTGCTACGTGGAGATCGACAACACCAGGGGCGCGTCCGATCTCGTGCTGACGGGCAGTAGCGCCACCTACGGCTCCTACGTGATCCGGCCGCCGTCCTGGATCCCGAAAGGCACGGCCGCACGGCTCGTCCTTCAGGACCCGAAGCCGAGCTTCCTCGGGTCGCAAGGGTCGGCCGCCTATCGGTACGCGAACGCGAGCCTGGCGATGAAGAGCGTGACGTTCTCGTACGAGGACCCGACCGGGTGGAACCCGAACCGGGCGTCGTCGAGCCAGGCCGAGTGGGTGACCTTCGCGAAGTCCAGCAACCCGAACAACGCCTGGAGCACCTCGGTGCCGAGCGGCGGTCATCCGCTGTACGTCGGGTACGTGATCGGCGGCGGGCAGCCAAGCTAGCGAGGCCACACCCGCGCCCCCACCGGCGGCGGCGACGACCTCGGTCGGGCTCGGGCGGCGCGGTGGTCCTGCCGCGGCGTCAATAGCAATCGGTGCCGACGATGGTGCAGCAGCGACCGCTGGCGCAGACCGGGTGCCCGATGTCGCAGTGGAAACCGCAGTTGCCGCAGTTGAGTGGATCGGTGCTCGTGTTGGCGCAGTAGCTGCCGCAGTTGCCCGCCCCGACCGGGCAACAGCGGCCGTTGTCGTTGTGGAAGCCAAGTGTGCAGGTCGGGGTGCCGTTGTCGCAGATGCCGCCCGCCGGCACCTGGACGCCGCACGCCCCGCAGTTGTTCAGATCCTCGGAGAAGAACGCGCAAAAGCCACCGCTGGCGCAGCAGTTGTTGCAGCAATCGACGTTGGTGACACAGCCGGGGGCCCCCGCCGGCACGCAGGTGCAGATACGGCTGCCGATCTGCCCGTTGGGGTTGGGCTGGCAGGCGTCGGTACAGCACTGGCTGTCGGCGGTGCACGCATCGCCCGCGGGCAGGCAGGTGACGCACTGTCCGTCGTAGCAGAAACCGCCACCGTGGAAATTGCAGGGCCAGGATTGGTAATCCAGGCTGCGGTCCGCCCGGCAGGTCGTGCCGTCGCAGTACGTGCACGGGTTCGCGAAGCTGCAGTTGTCGAACGTGCACATCCCGGCGGTAGGGCTCCCAGGATTCGAGTTGCACGCGAAACACCCACTGCAGGTCTTCGGGGTCTTCACGCACTGATCGCCGGTGCAGGTGGCCGTTTCGCAGGGGTTGGCGGCGAAGCACGTCTGGAAGAAATCCCGACAGACACCACTCCCTTTACAGACGCCAAAGGAGGCGTCTGCCGGGGTGCAGCAGGTTCCCGCTCTGCAGCCTTCGACACAATCACCGTCGTCGCAACAGCGATCGGCGAGGACGCAAAAGCTTGGGAAACCCGGGCAGACTTTTCTCCCGGTCGGGCACTCGCAGGTGCAGGTACTCTGGTTGAGCTGGTAGCCGTTGCGGCAGTTCGTCACGCACTGGTTGTTGCAGAGCGTTTGCCCGGTCGGGCAGGCGCAGCTCCCGTCGGCGGCGCACATCTGACCGCCGGGGCAGCTACAGCAGGTGCCGTTGGTGGTACAGCTTTGCCCGCTGGGACAGCCACAGGTCATCAAGCCGCCGCAGCCATCGTCGAATTGCTGGCTCCCGCATTGACCGGGGTAGTCGGCGCACGTCTTCGTCGGCGTGCAGGAACCGCCGCCACACGTGCCGTTGGTGCACGTTTGGCCGGCGCCGCAACTGGAGACGCACTGGTTGCCCGGACCGCAGACTTCGCAATTCGACGCATCGCAACCGCCGCAGTCGAGCATGCCGCCGCAGCCGTCCCGGAGCACACCGCAGGTCTTGGCCTCGGGGTCGCACATCTTGGGCGTGCACTCGCCCGTGCACGTCCCGTTCTGACAGGTCCCTCCGTTGCCGCACGCGACCTGATCCGCGTCGGGGACGGGGTCATACTGGCAGGTATTCTCCTTGCACGAGGGAGTCGTGCACGGGTCGTCGTTCACGCACTCCTTGTCGTCCATGCAGCAACCTTCGATCCGGGTCATCACGCAGGTTTCGTTCTCGCAGGAGGCGGTGTTGCAATCCGCGGCGGGGCAGGGATCGCAGCGGTCCCCGCAGGTCGCGGCGTCGCCGTTACTGACACAGTTGCCCGCGCAGAGGTGGTAGCCGTCGTCGCAGGTGATCTCGCACTGACCGGAGGGGGCACAGGCAGCGCTGCCGTTGGCCGGTTGCGGGCAGGTGTCGCAGGTGCCGCCGCAGCCGTCCGCGCCACACGGGTTGTCATCACACCGCGGGGTGCACCCACACCGGTTGTCGACTCCGCCACCGCCGCACGTCTGCGGGGCATCGCAATCGCCGCACATCAGGGTGACGCCGCAATTGTCGGAAAGCTCACCGCAGGTGGCCCCCGCGTCCTCGCACGTTCGCGCCTGGCAGGGGACGGCGCACTGGCCGCTCTGGCAGGTTAGCCCGCTGCAGCAGTCGCCGTCGTCGTCGCACGCCGCCGTTTGCTCGCCGCAAGCCGCCTGGCAGGCGCCTCCGACGCAGACCTGCGAACAACAATCGGTGTTGGCGGTGCAACCGGAGCCGGCCGCCTGCTTGCAGCCATCACCGCAACAGGTCTGCCCGCTCCGGCAGCAGATCGCGCCACAGCTACTCGCCCCGTGGGCGGTGTCGCAGGGATAGCCACAGGTGCCGTTGCCGCAGGTCGGCACGGTGTTGGCCGGGGCGCCGGCGGTGCAGTCGGTGCACGTCGGCCCACAGGCGGTGGCCGTGGCGGCCCCGACGCAGCGACCACCGCAGCAGTAACCAGCCCCGCCGCCCGCCCACGTGCAGGAGGCACCGTCGCCGAGCACGACCGTGCCGCAGATGCCGTTGCTACACGTCGCCGTGGTGCAGGCCGGAGGGGGCGGGCAGTCCTCGGGCGAAGTGCAGCCGCACAGCCGGCGACCGGTCGCATTCCTCGGTTCGCAGAGTCTTGAGCAGCAATCGGCGTTTTCGCGGCAGAGTTGGCCGGGGGCACGGCAGGCGACGGCAATGGCATCGCCCACACGGACGGCGGCGAGAATGGCACCCCCGAGTGCCTTGACCACCGTACGGCGCGAGAACCCGCGACGCGCCGCTTCCCGCGCCAGCCGATCGAACCGTTCCGCGTCCAAGGCGCGTCCCTCCCGCGTCGCAGGGCATCGCCAACCCGCGCGCCGCTCCACCAGGGCAATACGACAAAAGCCCCGCCGACCGACGCGGGGCCAACATCAACGCCGATTACACGCACAGCCCGTGCCGCGCGCCGTGCGTATGACCCGTTTCGCGGCGCGGCCGCGGCCGGCAGCCCGCGCGCAAGACGGCCGCGGGGTCGGCCATTGCCGTGGCGCCGCACCGCCGCGACGGCTCGCCACGACGTGCTGGCTCTTCCGCGAAGTTGACACTGCTGGCGAATTGCTGTCGGTGGGTCGAGGCGTTCCGAGAGACGAGGCCGGGCCTTCGAGCGGGCTGGACGGTGCAGCCCTGAGACACCTCCCTTACGCCGCCCGGACTCCTCGCCAGAATTCGCCAGCAGTATCACTTGAAGTGAACTGTACCGTCGCTCTAAAGGAAGGGGATGCGATCCATCATACCACGTACGTCGACCAAGCGTCGTCACCAACTCTGCGGGAAACCCGACATCCAACCAAGGGGTGGGTCAGCGCGCCGACCGACGCCGACCATCCGCCTCGTCCTCGACCCACGCCCGGCGCCGACGCCGCGCTCCTCGCGCCGGTGAGTAGACTATCGGTGGAACGGGGGTCGTTGCTCTTGGCGACGGGCGGGTGGCTCGCGATGGCCGCGGCGGCTGGGCATCTCGGGTCCCTATCGAGAGGGGCAGGCGATGGCGAGCAAGGCGAACACGAAGCGCGCGACGAAACAACCGACGGGGCAGGCACAGGCCGCCGTGCCGGAAGCACCCGCGTCGACGAACGGCGCGGAACGCCTGGCGGGAGGGTTGCCGCCGCGCCGCCTCGCGACCAAGACCTACCGGCGGGAGTTGGGACGGTTGCAGATTGAGCTGATCAAGCTCCAGGAATGGATCAAGTCCACGGGCTTGAAGGTCGTGGTCCTGTTCGAGGGGCGCGACGCGGCCGGCAAGGGCGGCACGATCAAGCGCATCACTGAGCGTCTCAACCCGCGGGTCTGCCGGGTCGTCGCCCTCTGGACGCCGACGGAGCGGGAGAAGACCCAGTGGTACTTCCAGCGCTACGTCCCCCACCTGCCGGCGGCCGGGGAGATGGTCCTCTTCGACCGGAGCTGGTACAACCGGGCCGGGGTCGAGCGCGTCATGGGCTACTGCACCGAGGAGGAGTACCGCGAATTCATGCGCACGGTCCCGGAGTTCGAGCGCATGCTCATCCGCTCCGGCATCGTCCTGGTCAAGTACTGGTTCTCGGTCAGCGACGAAGAGCAGGAGCGCCGCTTCCAGGACCGGATCGCCGACCCGACCAAGCGCTGGAAGCTGAGCCCGCTGGACCTGGAGGCGCGGGCGCGGTGGGTGGCGTACTCGCGGGCCAAGGACGAGATGTTCCGCTACACCGACACCAAGCAAGCGCCGTGGTACGTCGTCGCCGCCGACGACAAGCGGCGAGCCCGGCTCAACGTCATCCGCCACCTCTTGAGCCTGATCCCGTACGAGGACCTGACCCCCGCCCCGCTCGTACTGCCGCCGCGGCGGTCGGAGGAGGACTACGTGCGGCCGCCGCTCGGCGACCAGACGTTCGTCCCGGAGGTGTACTGACCCGCTGCTAGGGCCTCGCCATCCCCTCTGTTCTTTGCCACCGCTAACTGCAAACACGTGTCAAGCATGTTCCGGCGGGGCGCGCTAGCCTCGTAGAAAGGCGGGCATGCCGATGTCGTCGAAGCGGGTCGCCGGACTGGTGGGACCGGCGCTTATCGCCCTCACAAGAGCTCGACCTGGTACTGCCGTCGGCTCTCGACCAGCAACTCCGCGTCGAGGAAGCCGGTGTCGACCAGATGGTTATCTGGGCAGGTACTCGCGCATTTGCCCAAAGAGGGGCGTGAGCGTGTCGATCTCGCAACTTCCCTCGGTGAATCGGTAGGTCGTCTCGAAGTCCTCGTAGCTGCGGGCGCGCCAGAGACGGCCGGCCGTGTCGATGACCAGCGAATGACCGACTCCGCCGCGAAAGATTCGCGACCCGTCCGTCCCCGTGTAGACCGTGCAGGTCCAGGGGCGTTCGGCCGGATGCGCGAGCATGGAGCGTTCGATCTCGCGAACCAGTCCTTCGAAGAGACGAGCGCGCTCGCCCGCCGGTGCCCTGAGCGTTTCCGCGATCGCGCGGCTTAGCATCGCATCGGCCGGCGACGAGAGAACACCCGACTGGAGATCTGCGTCCTGAGTCATCGGCTTTGTGCTCTGCTCACGGCCGTTCGGCTTGGCGAGCGCCGCATCGTCGTTGGCGACCGTTGCCGCGACCTCTTCCGGCTCGCCGTACTTCGTGTTCTTATACTCGCCGCAATCCTTCATGGCTTTCAAGATCGTGTAGCCGTGTTTGTTGCAGTCGCGCGCCGTACGTCATGCGAGACAATCGACGCCGGGGCGGATACGATCTCCACGCAACCACCGGTCCTGGGCACCCGAAACCGGCACAACCCCCAACGAGGAGCCACGACCATGCCACGTCCCTTCGCCCAAATCGACGTCTTTACGACCACCCCCTACACCGGCAACCCGGTCGCCGTCGTCCTCGACGGCGACGGTCTCACCACCGACCAGATGCAACGCGTCGCCAACTGGACCAACCTCTCGGAGACCACCTTCGTCCTCCCGCCGACCGCACCGGACGCCGACTACCGCGTCCGCATCTTCACCGCCTCGCTCGAACTCCCCTTCGCCGGTCATCCCACCCTCGGCACCTGCCACGCCTGGCTCACCGCCGGCGGCACCCCGAAACAGACCGACCGCATCGTCCAGGAGTGCACCGCCGGCCTGATCCCGCTCCGTCGCACCGCCGGCGGTCTCGCCTTCGCCGCTCCTCCACTGGTCCGCTCCGGTCCGGCCGAGGAACCCCTCGTCCAGCGCATCGCCTCCCTCTTGGACCTCGACCGTGCCGACATCCTCGCCGCCGAGTGGGTCGACAACGGCCCCGGCTGGGTCGCCGTCCTCCTCGCCTCCGCGGACGCCGTCCTTGCCCTCCGCCCAAGCCCCAGCGAACTCTACCTCGGTGCCGTCGGCCCCTACCCGCCCGGCTCTCCCCAGGCCTTCGAAGTCCGCGCCTTCGTCCCCAATGGCGGCTCGATCGTCGAAGACCCCGTCACCGGCAGCCTCAACGCTTCCCTCGCCCAGTGGCTCCTTCGCACCGGTCGCGCCACCGCCCCCTACGTCGCCGGCCAGGGCACCGCCCTCGGCCGCTCCGGCCGCGTCCACATCACCCAGGACCCCGATGGCACAGTTTGGGTCGGCGGCGGCACCGTCACCTGCATCAGCGGCCAGGTCGAGCTGTGATCGCGCACCCCACTTGGCCTCGCCGTGGGCAGTTTTGGGGGCATCTCTTCTCGGCACCACGATCTTGGGTCCAGTCCCCCTCCGACGGGCGTGCGGGCAGCGCGTGCTAGACTGCGGGTTCCTCGACCGGTGCCGGCGACCCAAAGGAGCGCACACATGACCAACCCAACCATGGTCGAGCGGATCCCTGGCTACTGTGGGCTGTGCATCTCGCGCTGCGGGTCCGTGGCCCTGGTCGAAGACGGCCGGTTCGTCGCCCTGGAGCCGGACCCGTCGCACCCGACCGGCCAGGCGATCTGCGCCAAGGGACGCGCCGCGCCCGAGCTGGTCTACCACCCGGACCGATTGGTGTACCCGCTGAAGCGGACCCGGCCCAAGGGCGATCCCGACCCCGGTTGGCAGCGGATCGGTTGGGACGAGGCGCTCGACGTCACCGCCGCGAACCTGCGGCGGCTGGCCGCGGAGAGCGGCCCGGAGAGCGTTGTCTTCACCAGCGCCTCCCCGTCTACCTCCGCGATGGCCGACTCGCTCCACTGGGTGCAACGCCTGATGCGGGCGTTCGGCTCGCCCAACCTCTGCCTCTCCATGGAACTCTGCGGCTGGGGCCGCGCCGCCGCCGCCTATACCTTCGGCGTCGGCTTCGGTCTCGGCAGCGGTTCGGCCATGCCCGACCTCGCGCACGCCGGTTGCGTCCTCTTCTGGGGCTACAACCCCAGCATCGCCCGGCTCGCCCACGCGACGGCCACCGTCGCCGCCCTCAAACGCGGGGCCCGCCTGATCGTCGTCGATCCCCGGCGCGCCGGTCTGGCCAACAAGGCCGACCTCTGGCTGCGGGTGCGGCCCGGCAGCGACGGCGCCCTCGCCCTCGGCATCGCCGGCGTCATGATCGCGCGCGGCTGGTACGACCGCGCCTTCGTCCGCGACTGGACCAACGGCCCCCTCCTCGTGCGCGCCGACACCGGCCGCCTCCTCACCGCACGCGACCTCTCCCCCGAGGGCGACCCCGGCACGTACGTCGCCTGGGACGAAGCCGCATCGCGCCCCCTCCCCTACGACCCTGCCACCCGCCGCTACGAGCGGGACGGCGCCGCGCCGGCCCTCTTCGGCGAGTTCACGATCGCCACCCCCGGCGGCGATCTCGCCTGCCGGCCCGCGTTTCAACTCGCCGCCGACCTCTGCCGGCGCTACTCCCCGGAGAGGGTCGAGTCGATCTGCTGGGTCGCCCGCGACCAGGTCGAGGAGGCCGCCCGACTCCTTTGGGAGGCCCGCCCCGTCGCCTCCTTCGCCTGGAGCGGCGTCGAGCAGCACACGAACGTCACCCAATTTGCCCGCGCCCTCGCGCTGCTCTACGCCCTCACCGGCAGCTTCGACGCGCCGGGCGGCAGCGTCCTCTTCCCGGTCGTCCCGTCCGCCAACGTCGGTGGCGCGGAGCTGCTCCCGGCGGAGCGGCGCGCCCGCGCCCTCGGCCTGTCCGAGCGGCCCCTGGGTCCCGCCGGCATGGAACTCGTCAACACGGACGACATCTATCGCGCCATCCAGGAGGGGCACCCCTACCCCGTGCGCGGTCTCGTCGGTTTCGGCGCCAACATCCTCCTCTCCCACGCGGACGGCCGGCGCGGGCGGGCGGCGCTGGCGGCCCTCGACTTCTCCGTCCACGCCGACCTCTTCATGACCCCCACCGCCGAGCTGGCCGACATCGTCCTGCCCGTCGCCACCCCCTTCGAGCGGGAGGGTCTCAAGATCGGCTTCGAGTCGAGCGCGGAGGCGCAAACCCTGGTCCAGTTGCGGCGACCGGTGGTCGCGCCCCGCGGCGAGGCCCGCGCCGACACCGACACCGTCTTCGACCTCGCCTGCCGGCTCGGTCTCGGCGCCCACTTCTGGGACGGCGACGTCGAGTCAGCCTACCGCCACCAACTCGGCCCCTCCGGCGTCGCCCTCGACACCCTCCGCGAGAACCCCGGCGGCGTGCGCGTGCCACTGCCGACGCGCTACCGCAAGTACGCCGAGGAGACGGACGGCGTCCCGACCGGCTTCGCCACGCCGACGCGCAAGGTCGAGCTCTACTCCGAGACCTTCCTCGCCCACGGCTACGCGCCGCTGCCGGAGTTCGAGGAGCCGCTCGTCAGTCCCTTCTCCCGCCCCGACCTCGCCGTGCGCTACCCGCTGATCTTGACCAGCAGCAAGAACACCCAGTTCTGCGAGAGCCAGCACCGCGCCCTGCCCAGCCTGCGGAAGCACGCCCGCGACCCGGAGGTCGAGTTGCACCCGGACGCCGCCGCCGAGCGCGGCATCGTCCCCGGCGACTGGGTGACGATCGAGACGCCGGAGGGTTCCGTTCGCGCCCGCGCCCGCCTCAACGACAGCCTGCACCCGCGCGTCGTCTGCGGCCAGCACGGTTGGTGGCAAGCCTGCCCCCAGATCGGCGCCCCCGCCTACGATGCCTTTAGCCCGGATGGCGCCAACCTCAACCTGATCATCGGCAACGCGGCGACCGACCCGATCGGCGGCTCCGTCCCCCACCGCTCCTACCTCTGCCAAATCCGGCCCGCCGAAACTCGGCGCGTACCGGACCCGTCCCCGTTCGTGAACTGACCTCGGGGCCTCTCCGACACCGTCCTCGGCCGCGCCGGCCGCGTCCACATCACCCAGGACCCCGATGGCACCATCTGGGTCGGCGGCGGCACCGTCACCTGCATCAGCGGTCAGGTCGAGCTGTGACCGCACCTCGTCGTGAGCCAACCCGGACCACGTCCTCGCTCGCCCCTGCCATGCTGCCCCCGCCGGGATGAGCAACGCCGCGCGAACGACCGTTCCCGACCGCCTTGACACGACCTTGCAATAACCGGCCGCGGCACGCTGTCGCCCCCGTCACGCGTCGCGCCCGATCATCTTCCCGGAACGAACCCACCGCCGCCGGCGCGGAGCAACGCGACCGCCCTCGCCACACGGTGGCCCTGCCGCGCCGAGGAGGACCCAGCCATGACCGCCGCACTTCAGACACCGATCGACGAATTGAAACGGCTCTACGCGCCGCCGAAGACTCCGGTGATGGTCACCGTGCCGCCGCTCAGCTTCCTGGCGATCGACGGCCGGGGCGATCCCAACACCTCGCCGGAGTATCAGGATGCCATCAAGACCCTCTACTCCCTCTCCTACACGCTCAAGTTCGCGCTCAAGAAGGAATGCGGCCGGGACTACCGCGTCGGTCCGCTGGAGGCGCTTTGGTGGGCCGACGACATGACCGGGTTCGGCACCAATCCGGCGAAGGACGACTGGTCCTGGACGATGATGATCGCCCAACCCGACGCCGTCACGCCCGACCGGCTGGCCCGGGTGCGCGAAGAGGTCGCCCGCAAGAAACCGCTCGCGGCACTCTCGCGGGTGCGCCTCGGACCCTTCGACGAGGGCCTCTGCGCCCAGGTCCTCTACATCGGCCCCTACAGCGCCGAGGGACCCGCCATCGCCCGACTCCACGACTTCATCCACGCCCAGGGCTACCACTTCGACGGCCGGCACCAAAAGCACCACGAGATCTACCTGAGCGACCCCCGCCGCGCCGCGCCCGAGAAGTGGAAAACGATCATCCGCCAACCCGTTGCCCCGGTCGACGCCTAGCGTGTGCGGTCACCGCCACTTGTCGCTGCTCGCCGCGGCCGGTCTGTCCGCCCACCAGTGGTCCGCGAGATCCCAACCGCGCCCCAACAACCTCACGCCAGAAACGGAATCGTCATCGGCCCCTCCGGCAACACCGCGATCGGCACATCCCCCCGCGCTTCGAGCTCCTCTGCGATGCGGCAGCCGATGTCCGCCACCGGTTCCAGGTGCGCCCGCCGCACCTCGTCCGCGTCCAACTCGCTCATCAACCCCACCCGCGCCCGGAGCGCGATGATCGCCAGCAGTTGCGCCTCCCACTGGTCGTAGACCGAGAATCCCGGCGCCGTGATCGCAGCCAGCAGCGCCCGCGGCGTCGGGTAGTCGAACAGCAGCCGCCGGAAGTTGCCGTGGTCGGGGAACCCGTCGTTGCAACGCGCGGCCGCCAGGATCAGCCCGTCCTGCTCCACCACCTGCATCGCCGCGTGCATCCCCTTCACGGCCTGGTACAGATTCTGGTCGAGCGGATACCCGGCATTGGTCGTGACCACGATCGGAAACGGGTGCGCGCAGGCCACCATCGCCGTCTGCTTCGCGAAGGCGCACCCCGCCGCGTGCGCCGCCGCGACCTCGCCGCAGAAGAATCCCGTGATCTCCCGCCGGCGGTTCAGGGTCACGTTGACCAGGAAATCGACCGGCAAGAGCGCGCCGTTCCACCGGATCTGCTCCTGGGTGGGATTGCCCTCGAGCACACCCCAGGTACTCCTGGGGTGCCCAATCGCGGCCGCCCGGTGGTAATGCATGATCGCGGCGATGTCGGCGACCGCCGGGAACACCCCCTTGTAGCCGCCGGAGAACCCGGCCATGAAGTGCGGCTCGACGAAACCGAGCACGACGCGGCGATCCGCCTCGACGTAATCGCGCGCCATCGCCACCGGCCGCCCGTCCTCCGTCCGACCCGCCGGCGCCAGAGTGCCGGGGCCGTGCGCGTCGTGGTTCACCACCCGGTAGCCGGCGAGCACCGCGGCGCCCACCATCGCCCGCAGCTCGTCCGCCGTATTCACCCGGTGCGAACCGGTCCCGTTGATGATGACGACGTTCTTCGCCGGCACGTGCCCGATCTCGGCCAGCACCCACGGCAGCAGGCGATCGGTCGGCAACGGCCGCGTGATGTCCGGGATCACGATCGCCACCCGCTCGTGCGCCGCCACGCACTCCCGCAACGGCTTGCCGCCGATCGGGCGGCGCACCGCGTCCGCGAACGCTCCCGCCTCGTCGGCCACCCCCGGCACGAACGCCGGCTCGATCACCCGCGCCCGCGACGACGGAATCTCGACGTCGATCCCCTCCGTCCCGTATTGCAGGTGCACCTTCATGCCCGTTCCTCCGCTCGACCGGCGCACCCCAGACGATGTTCGATCGCTTCCTTGGCGCGCTTCAAGGCGTCGATGTGGGCCTGGGGCGACGTGAACCCGGCGCCGATCGTGCTGACCGCCAGGTGCGTCGCCCCGATCGCCCGCCACGCGTCGACGTGCCCCGCCCAACCCTCCTGAGGCACGGCGCCGAGGGTCAGGAACGCTCCGACTCCGACCGCATCGGCCGCCCGGCCCGCCCCCACCGCGTAACCGCGGAGCCGCTCGACCATCGCCCGTGCCCGGTCGTCGGGCGGGATGTCGAGGGGGAACCAGCCGTCGGCCAACCGGCCGGCCCGCGCGAGCGCCGCCTCCGCCATCCCGCCGATCCAGAGCGGGATCGGGCGCTGTACCGGCAGCGGGTTGATCCCCGCCCCGTCGATCCGGTGCCACCGGCCGGCGAAATCCACCACCGGTTCGGTCCAGAGCGCCCGCAGCAGGGCGATCTGCTCCTCGCTGCGCGCCCCGCGGTTGCCGTAGTCGACGCCGAGCGCCGCAAACTCGTCGGGAATCCAGCCGACGCCGATGCCGAGTCGCAGCCGCCCCCCGCTCAACACGTCGACCTCGGCCGCCTGCTTCGCCACGAGCACGGTCTGCCGCTGCGGCAAGATCAGCACGCCGGTGACCAACTCGATGCGCCCGGTGAGCGCGGCCACGTAGCCGAACAGAACGAGCGGTTCGTGGAACGGTTGCCCGGTGGTGACGTCGCCGGTGTAGCCCTCGTAGCCGGAGCGGGCTGGCAGGATGACGTGGTCGAAGGCCAGGAGGTGGTCGTAGCCGAGTTCCTCCGCCGCCTGGGCGATGTCCCGGACCGCGACCGGATCGGTGCCGATCTCGGTCTGCGGGAAGACGGCCCCGATGTGCATCGTCACTCCTTCGGTCTCGTTCGGTGCCGCGGGTGGACTGGACGCTCAGTCGTTGCTGCGGGGTTGCCATCGGGAGCCTAGCACAGGCCGGAACGAGCCGCGCGGTATCGCGATCGCCAGGCGACGCCACCGATCCCATGGGGCCGATCGGCCGGTGGTGGTTCGCGCATCACCCGGCCGATCGGTTCGTCGTTCGCTTCGTCAGTCCGCCGCGCCCGTCGTCGGCGCACCCACGGGCGCCGCGACCGGCGCCCCCTCGACCCGCAAGTCGGGCAGCCAGTCGAGCCAGCGCGGCAGGTACCAGTTGCGGTCCCCCAGCAGCGCCATCGTCGCCGGCACCAGGACCGAGCGGACGACCGTCGCGTCGAGCAGCACCGCCACCGCCAGCCCGAAACCCATCTGCTGGAACATCACCAGCGTCCCCGAGGCGAACGCGACGAAGACGGCCACCATGATCAGCGCGGCGCCGGTGATGATCTTCGCCGTCGCTTGGAGCCCGACGGCCACCGCCTCGTGGTTGTCGTGGGTGGCGTCGTAGTGCTCGCGGATGCGGGAGAGCAGGAAGACGTGGTAGTCCATCGAGAGCCCGAACAGCACGCAGAAGAGGAAGATCGGCACCCACGACTCGATCGTCGGTGTCCGCTGGAACCCGAAGAACCCGTGCAGGTAGCCCTTCTGGAACACGAGCACCATCAGCCCGTAGGCGGCGCCGACCGAGAGCAGGTTCATGGCGATCGCCTTGAGCGGCACGACGAGCGAGCGGAAGGCGAGCATCAGGAGTAGGAAGCTCAGCCCGAGCACGAAGGCGAAGACGGGCGGCGTGTAGTCGCGGACGATCGCCTCGAAGTCGGCGCTGGAGGCCGGCCCGCCGGTGACCAGCGCCGCGGCCGGGACGGACGCGAAGGCCGCGGGGATCAGGTCGTTGCGCAACCGGTCGACCGCGGCGAGCGCGCCCGGGGAACTGGCGTCGACCGTCAGCGGGATCCGCACCAGGGCGAGGTCGCCCGTCGCGTTCCACTGCGTCGGCTCCGCGGGACCGAACACCGGGTCCTGCCCCGTCGCCGCGACGAGGCGGTCGATCCCGGCCAGCACGGCGGCGGTGCGCGGCCCGTCGACGACCACCTCGACCGGCGCCAGCCGGCCGGCCGGGAAGTCTCGGCTCAGCAGCGCGTAGGCGGTCCGCACGTCGCTGGGCGGTAGCGACTCGACGCCCGCCTGGCCGCGGTGCAGGTCGAGGTAGGGCAGGGCGGCGGCCACGAGCAGCCCGGCCGCGAGGACGACGCTGACCACCGGACGGGCCATCACGATGCGAGTAACGCGCCCCCAGAACCCCCGATGGATCGTCTCCTGGTCGTAGCGGACCTGGACGGCGACCGCGGCCGCGTCGTACCGCCGGCGGCGCGGCCAGTCGATCCGGTCGCCGAGGAGGCCGAGGAGCGCCGGGACCAACGTCAGGGTGACGGCCACCGCGGCGATGACGACCAGGATCGCCCCCGCGCCGAGGCTGCGGAAGATCACGGTCGGGAGCAGGAACATCCCCAGCAGCGCCAGCACCACCGTGGCGCCGGAGAAGAAGACGGCCTTGCTGGCGGTGCCGCCCGCCGTCTCGATCGCGTCCAGCTTGGACCGGCCGCGGCGCCGCTCTTCCCGGTAGCGGGAGACGATGAAGAGCGAGTAGTCGATGCCGACCGCCAGGCCGATCATCGTGATCATGTTGACGACGAAGAAGGAGAGGTCCATCACCCGGCCGACGAGGGCGGTCAGACCGACGGCGACGAAGATCGAGACGAGGGAGAGAATGATCGGGACGCCCGCGGCGACGAGGGCGCCGAAGACGACGACCAGGACGACGAGGGCGGCGAGCAGCCCGAAGCCTTCGCCCCTGACCAGGTCGCTCTCGGCGAGCTTGTTGAACTCGTCGCCGACGGAGATGTCGCCGACGGTCAGGACCCGGAAGCCTGGCCGGTTCTGGGCGGCGACGGCAGCCTTGTACTCCTCGACGCGCTTGGCAGCGGCGTCGACGTCGCCGACGAGTGTGACCGGGAGCAGCGCCGTATGGCGGTCCGCGGAGACCAACCCAGCGGCCTCCGGGGCGCCGGCCGCGACGGCCTCGTCGTGGGTAGTGACTTCGGCGACGATCGCCGGCAGCGCGCGCAGGGCGGCCGCGGTCTGCGCGACGACCTGCCGGAATGCGGGGTCGTCGACGGTGGCGGTGTCGGAGCGGACGATCACGGTCTCGGTGACCGGCTGGTCCTGGCCGCCACGCAGCCGTTGCTTGAGCAGGTCGTCGGCCCGGACCGACTCCGGCCGGTTGGTGAAGGTGCCCTGGTAGGTGAGGGCGTCGCCGAGACCGGTGGCGGCGACGCCGGCGAGGACGAGGACGAGGAGCCACGCGGCGACGACGCGCCATGGGTGGCGGGCGCTCGCCCGCGCCAGTCCAGCAGTGGACAGCATGGCAAGACACTCCTTTCGTAACGTTTCCGCGTCGGCGAGATGGTGATTGAGCGCGGCGACCGCAGAAGGTGGGAGCGACCCGGCTTGAGACCGGCTCGTCCCGTGCCGGGAGGGCTAATCGGCCGGCGTCTGCGCTGCGACCGCCACCCGCACCACATCGGCGAAGACGGCGTCGATCGCCTCTTCGTCGCCCGAGTTCGCGAGCAGGACGAGGGTGAGGTCCGCCTCGGCGAGCCGGTACATGCGGCCGCCGGACCCGGCGCCGTCCCCCGGATGCCCGATGAGCGCGCCCTCGGGTGTCTGGAAGCGCATCACGCCCAGGCCCGCCTCGAAGCCCGGCCTGCCCGATGGGATGAACGTGAGCATCTGCGCCAGGGTTGCCGGCCGCAGCAGCTCGCCGCCGAACAGGGCGTCGGCGAACCGGGCCACGTCCCGCGTGGTCGAGACCATCCCCCCCGCCGTCCCCAGCGACGAGAGGTCGATGGCGCTGACGTCGACGAGCTCGCCGTCGATCGGCTGGTAGGCGTCCGCCTTCCCCCCGCGCACCGGCTCGGTCGCGGCGAAGGTGTCGGCCAGGCCGAGGGGGTCGAGGATGCGGGCGTGCAACCGGTCGGCGAGCGCTTGGCCCGCGGCTCGTTCGACGATCAGGCCGAGCAGGACGTAGGCGGTGTTGGAGTAGTGGGAGCCTTCGCCGGGGGCGAAGTAGGGCGCGTGCTTGGCGCCGTCGGCGTAGGCGAGCACCTCCAACGGCGTCCAGACCCGGCTCCAGTCCGCCCCCGGGCCGAAGTAGGCGTCCTGCCAGAACGGGCTGTCGTCGTCGAAGTAGTCGTAGACGCCGCTGGTGTGGTTGAGGAGCTGGCGGAGCGTGATCCGGTCGACATACGGGATGCGCGCCACGACCGGGTCGTCGAGCCACCGGCTGACGGTGTCGTCCAGGGCGAGGACCTCCTCGTCGACCAGTTGCAGGACGAGGACGGCGGTGAAGGGCTTGGTGATGCTGCCGACGCCGAAGCGGTCCGCCGGCGTCAGCGGGGTCTGGTGCTCGCGGCTGGCGAGCCCGGCGGCGCCGTCGAAGACGACCTCATCCCCGCGCTCGACGCGGAGGGCGATGCCGGGCAGGTTACGGTCGAGACCGGCCTGGAGCACCGCGTCAAACGTCGCCGGCGGCGCTTGCGGCGGGGGCGTCGCCGCGCGGGCGTTCAGGATCGTGGTCTTGCCTCGTCCTGGTGTCCGAGCAAGGGCGGTTGCCGGCCCGCTTAGAATTGGTGCGACCATAGCCAGACTCGCAGCCGCGGCGACATTGGAGAGCAAACAACGGCGAGATACTTTGTTCTCACGTGCGTACGGCATGTCGGATCTCCTCTTATTGGAATCGATCGCTCCTCGGTCGGCGGTCCGACGCCGGCCGGCTCCGGATGTCACCGGGCACGGCTCGATGGTGCCCGGCCGCACCGCGCCGATCATCGTCTCGATTACGTCATCGGGTTGCTTATTTCGGCGAACGACCGGAGGCGGGACTACGTAAGTAACGGCGGTCCGTCATCGGGGCGCGGATGGATCGGGAGGGAAGCCGGCGCGGAGGGCGGCGGCGACGGCGGCCGACCGCGTGCCGACGTTGAGCTTGGTGAAGATGTGGGCGACGTGGACCTGGGCGGTCCGCGGGCTGATGAAGAGCGCCTCGGCGATCTCGCGATCGCTGCACCCCTCGACGAGCAGGCGCAGCACCTCCAGCTCGCGGGAGGTGAGGCCGGCGAAGCTGCCCGGAGCGGCGGACGGTGGGCGCGACGGCGCTGCCCCGGTCGTCGCCTGGCTCCCGGTCTCGTCGAGCGCGGCGAAGGCTTCGGCGACTGCTTCCGTCAGGGAGAGCGCGCGACCGGCATCCCAGGCGGCCGCAAAGTCGTCGTCGCGCAACACCGACCGCGCGGTGGCGATCGCCCGGTCGTAGACCGCGCGCTCCGGCAGCTTGAACGGGTTCCCGATCGCCTCCCGTTGCCCCACGGCCGCCCCGAACAGGCGCGCCGCCACCGCCGGCCGCCGGTCGGCAAGCGCCAGCATTGCCACGTTGGCGAGGTTGACCGCCAGGATTTCCTCGGAGCCAAGCTCCAACTGGAGCGACAAGCTTTCCCGTTGCATCTCGACGGATCGGAGGAGTTCGCCCCGCTCGCAGGCGAACAGACCCAAAAAGGCGAGCGATTCGGCGGCGCCGTAGGCGAGATCGCCCGATGCCTGTTGGACGGCCAGCGCCTCGTCCAGCAGGGCGTCGGCCCGCGCTCGGTCGCCCCGACCCCAGGCGACGATCCCGAGGTGGAAGAGCAGAAGCCCGGTTTCGACGGGAGCGTCCGCCGCCCTGGCGTGGACGAGGCCTTCGGCGAAAAGAGCAGCGGCCCGGTCGTAGTCGCCGCTGTCCTCGGCGACGATGCCGAGGATCGTCAGCGTGAAGGCCAGTCCCCAGCGATGCGAGGTCGTCCGGTAGAGCGCGAGGCTCTCCTCGAGCCAGGGGATGGCGCGCGCGTCGTCCGCCGCGTAGTGGGCCAGCATCCCCGCCCCGAGCAGTGCCTGCGCCCGCACCGCGGTCGGCGTTCCGTCCGCGTGCATGAGCGCACCCTCAAGCCATGAAAGTCCTTCTCGAAGGTGACCATGCAAGTACCAGAACCCGAAGATCGCGCCCGCCAGGCGCAGGAGGGACTGGTTGTCGCCGGTGCCGTCCCACCAGGCGAGGGCCGCCCGCAGGTTGTCGTGCTCCGCCGCCAGACGGTTGACGCCATGGACGAAGTCCTGCCGGCGCCGGATGGCCGGCCACAACTCCTCCGCCATCGCCAGGTACCAGGCGGCGTGCCGCCGCCGCGTCCCCTCCTCCTCGCCGGCCGCCGCCAGTTGTTCGAGCCCGTACTCGCGAATCGTCTCGAGCATCCAGAACCGCGGCTCGCCCTCTCGCCCGTCCTGCTGGCGGACGAGGCTTTTGTCGACGAGGGAGGAGAGAAGGTCGAGGACGGGGGCGGAAGGCGGAGGGCGGAAGGCGGAAAAGCACGGTTCTCCTCCCGCCTCCCGCCCTCCGCCTTCCGCCCCAATCGCCTCGGCCGCCTCCAGGGTGAAGCCGCCGGCGAAGACGGCCAGGCGGCGGAAGAGCGCCTGCTCGTCTTCCGTCAGCAGGTCGTAACTCCAGGCGATCGCCGCCCGCATCGTCTGCAAGCGGGCGGGCTGGTCCTGCGGCCCGCTGGTCAGCACCTGCAAGCGATTCGTCAGGCGGGCGGCGAGGGCGGGCGGGGAGAGCACCTTACTGCGGGCGGCGGCCAACTCAAGCGCGAGCGGCAGCCCGTCGAGGCGCCGACAGATCTGGGCGACGATCGGGGCGGTTTCCGCCGTGAGCGCGAAGTCGGGTCGGACTTCCCTGGCTCGACGCAAAAAGAGGGCGACCGCCTCAGTCCGTTCCAATTCGGCAACCGGCGGCAGCCGCTCCGAGTCGGGCAGGGCCAGGGGCGGGACCGGGAACTCCTGCTCGCCCAGCACGCGCAGGGCGATACGGCTGGTCACCAGGGCTTTGAGGTCGGGGCAGGCGGCCAGCAGGGCGGTGACCGACGGCGCGGCTCCGACGACCTGCTCGAAGTTGTCCAGGACCAGCAGCAGGCGGCGGCCGCGCAGGAACGCCTCCAGGATCTCCCGCAGCGGCCGGCCGCCGGCCTCGCGGACCGCCAACGCCTGGGCGATGGTGGAGGGGACCAGCGCTGCTTCGCCGATCGGGGCGAGCGGCACGAAGACGACGCCGTCGGGGAAGTCGCTGGCGAGGTCCCCGGCCAGCCGCAGGGCGAGCCGCGTCTTGCCGACCCCGCCCGGGCCGGTCAGGGAGACCAGACGCACGTCGGAGCGACGGAGCAGCCCGCCGACCGCCTGCACCTCGTGCTCGCGGCCGACGAAGCTCGTCAGCGGGGCGGGGAGGGGCGCGCCGAGCCAATCCCGGCCTTCGACCGGGACCAACTGGATCGGCTGGCGGCTGCGGTCGGCGGGCAGCGAGTCGGCCACGGGCGGGTCCTACGACGATCTCGGCACGCGTGCCGCTATCATCGCGACCGTGCCGTTCCTCGTCAACCGACGACGGTGAGGAAGCCACGCATCCATCCGCGTGGGCAGCCGCATCAGAGCTTGGCCCGATCCGGGCCCACCGCCCGGCGCGATCGGCAGTTCCGCCGCCACGGTTAGCGCCTCGGCGACTGCCTCGGACCAGGGCCGCGCCCGGCCCACGGCCCACGCGGCGGCAAACGCCTCGTCCCCCGGCGCGGCGCGGGCCGGCGCGACGTATCGCCCCGCCACGGCGCGGCTGAACTCGTCGTCGGTGGGCGGCAGTCGCCCCGGCCCTCCGCGGCCATGGCACGGTGACCCAGGGCGGGCCCGAATGTCAGATTCATGAATTGGGCTGCCCACCCTCACTCCGCGAGTGCCGGCCGCTCCGTCCCCACCACGGTCTCGCGGGGCGCGTCGGCCTCGATCACGGTCGAGAGCCAGCGGCTTTCGGGGAAGGCATCGAGCAGGAGCAGTTTGATGCCAAGGGTCAGCGGCAGCGCGATCATGCCGCCGACGGCGCCGAACATCGCCCCCCAGAACAACACCGCGATGATCGTCAACACCGGCGAGAGATTGAGCCGGTTGCCCTGGAAGCGCGGTCCGATGATGCTGTCGAAAAACCCGTTGATCAACCAGTAGCCGAAGAAGACCACGACCGCGGCGCCCGCCCCCTGCGTGGCCAGCGCCACCAGCAACGGCGGCACCATCGCCAGCCAGTACCCGAGGTAGGGAATGAAACTGCAAACGAAGGAGACGACGACCCACAACCCGACGTGCGGGACGCCCAGGATCGCGAGCAAGATCCCGTCGCCCACCGCCGCCCCCAACCCGAGCACCGCCCGCAGCAGCATCGCCTGGGCGACGACGTCGACGTACTCGCGCAGCCGCGCCAGGTGGGGACTGGCCGGGCCGAGGGCGTAGTTGAGCCGCCGCTTGGCGGCATCGCTCTCGAGCAACGAGAAGGCAAACAGCAAGAATGCGAACGCCAGCCCGGTGATGGCGTCGAGCGTGGTCGGCAAGACCTTTTGCAGGAGCGAGACGATCGCGTCCGCACTGATCTGCCCATCGACGGCGTCGCTCGGGACCGAGATGCCGTGGTCGTCCAACCACGCGTTCAGGTCGGCGCGCCGCGCCGAGATCTGCTCCTGGTAGGTCGGCAGTTGGTCGCTGAGCTCGGCGATCCAGCCGACGACGAAAAAGACGACGACGACGGCGCAGAGGACGACGGTGGCGATCGGGATCGCGACCGTGGCCCAACGGGGCAGACCGCGCCGGCGCATCCAATCCATGATCGGGAGACAGAGCATCGCGATCCAGAGACCGAGCACGATCTCCACGAGAAAGCTGGCCGCCAGCTTCATCGCGATCACGATCACGCAACTCGCCGCGATGATCAGGACCGTCCGAAACAGACCGTACCGGGCAAGCGGATCGGCGGCGCCGTCCATCGATGGCACCGGCCGAGGTTCAACCTGCATGGCGCACCTCCACCTCCCGCCTTGGCGCACCGCGCCGTCGGGACCGGCGGCGAGACGCGGTCTCGGCCGCCCGATCCACCTTCGTTCGTGTGGTACGTACACCGCAAGGACCAAAAGGGCGCAAAACGGCGCACCGACAACGTTCCGTCCCGTCGACGGGAGAAGCCGTCCCGCTCGATCGGGCATCCACCCCTTGACCGCAAGATGCAGACGCCCTAGCCTGCACGCACGCAATCAAGAGAGCAACCGGCGATCCGGTAGTGAAGGAGGTCCGTCGTGGTCGAACTCCTCGGGCGAGATACCGTCACCACCGGTCCCGTCGATCAGCAGGCGAGGGTCAATCGCGCCGAGCTGACCCCCGTCGGTTTCCTGCGCCGCAGCGCCGCCGTCTTCCCGGACAAGACTGCCATCGTCCACGGCAACCGCGGCACGACCTATACCTACCGTCAGTTCGCGGAGCGGGCCGATCGCCTCGCCTCCGCCCTCCGCGCCGCCGGTCTGGAGAAGGGCGACCGCGTCGCCTACCTCTGCCCCAACATCCCCGCGGTCCTGGAAGCCTACTTCGCCGTGCCCGCCGCCGGCGGTATCCTCGTCACCATCAACACCCGGCTGAATACCGCCGAGATCGGGTACATCCTCGACCATGCCGGCGCGCGCTTCCTCGTCGTCGACGCCGAGCTCTACCCGCTCGTCGCCCCCCTCGATCTCTCCGCCTTCCACGTCGTCCGCATCGACGACACCGGCGCCGTCGACGATCCCTACGAAGTCTTCCTGACCACCGGTTCCCCCGAACCCATCCCGCATCTCCTCGCCGACGAAGACGAGACGATCGCCATCAACTACACCTCCGGCACCACCGGCCGCTCGAAGGGCGTCGTCTACTCCCACCGCGGCGCCTACCTGATGGCCCTCGCCAACGTCGTCGAGATCGGTCTGACCGGCGACACCGTCTACCTCTGGACGGGACCGCTCTTCCACGCCAGCGGCTGGTGCTTCCCCTGGGCCGTCACCGCCGTCGCCGGTACCCACGTCACGCTGCGCAAGATCGACAATGCCCTGATCTGGGACCTGATCGACGCCCACGGCGTCAGCCACTACCACGCCGCCCCCACCGTTCACCTCGGCATCGCCTCCCACCCCAAGGCCCACCGGCTCGACCGCCCCGTCACCGTCGTCGCCGCCGCCGCCCCCCCCCCCCCCCCCCCCC
>DATBFX010000143.1:0-25175 GCA_036558305.1 Thermomicrobiales bacterium
TTCGCCGGTGAAGCGTCGCCGGCTGCGCACCGTCAGGCGGTCACCCGCGTCCAGGGCGCGGTCCTGCTGGCGAAACTGGTGGCCGCCGGACCGGACGCGATTCCGCCGGCGCTCGATCTCGAAGCCTGGGCGCTGGGAGACATCGTGCTCGTCGCGGTGCCGGGCGAACTCTTCGCGTCGCTCGGCGCCCGGATCGCGACGGCGTCGCCGTCTCCGACGCGTGTCCTCGGGTACGCGAACGGGTACGCCGGCTACCTGGCCGACGAAGCCGCCTACGCGGCCGGAACCTACGAAGCGCTGGCCAGCCCATTCGCACCCGGTACGGGGGAACGTGTCGCCGTGGCGGGGCGACTCCTCGCCAGCCGGGTGCGGAGCGGCGCATGAGTGATCGCCGCCACACCTACGCCGTTCGCGGCGAGCTCGCGATCGGCGGCGGATTGGTCCGAGGCGCCGTCGTCGTCGCGGGCGAGCGCATCGACGCGGTCGTCCGCGATCCGCGGGACGACGACCTCCCCGAGACCGTGATCGACGCGGCGATCGTCGCGCCGGGCCTGATCGATCTCCAGGTCAACGGCGGGTTCGGCGTCGAAGTCGGAGCGGAACCGGCGGCGATCCGGCACCTGGCGGCCCGCCTGCCGGCGACCGGCGTGACCGCGTTCCTGCCGACCGTCATCTCGTCGTCACCGGAGCATTACCGGCGCGTTTTCGAGGCGTTCGCGGCGGCGCGCCCGGCACCGGGAGCGCGCCCGCTCGGTCTGCACCTCGAAGGTCCGTTCCTCGCACCGGCGCGCGCGGGAGCGCATCGCCGCGACCTGATCGAGGCGGCGGACGACACCCTGTTCGCATCGCTCCTCGCCGGCGAAGGGCTCCGCCTGATGACGCTGGCGCCGGAACGACCGGACGCACTCGGGTGTATCCGCCGGCTGCGCGAACGGGGCGTGGTCGTCAGTCTCGGTCACACGGACGCCACCTACGAGGAATTCGTGGCCGGGGTCGATGCCGGCGCGACGATGGCGACGCACCTCTACAATGCGATGTCGCCGTTCGCCCACCGGGCGCCCGGTGCGATCGGCGCCGGTTTGGTCGAGGATCGGATCACCGTCGGCCTGATCGCCGACGGCGTCCACAGCCATCCGGCGAGTCTCCGCCTCGTGGTCAGGGCGAAGGGATGGCACCGGATCGCCCTCGTCAGCGACATGATGCCGGCCGCGGGGCTGGCACCTGGACGGTACGAGTTCGGCGGGCAGCCGGTCATCGTCGACGCGGTCTCGGCCAAACGCGCGGACGGGACCCTGGCCGGGTCGATCGTCACCCTCGACCAGGCGGTGCGGAACGCCGTCCGCTGGACCGAGGCGACGCCGGCGGAGGCGATCGCGATGGCGTCCGAGGTCCCCGCGCGCCTCCTGGCGCTGGCGGACGCCGGCCGGATCGCGGTCGGGTATCTGGCCGACCTGGCCCTGTTCGACGGCGACCTGAACGTCGAGGCGACGATCGTCGGCGGCGAGTTCGTCGTCGATCGCGCGCGGCGCGGCGATGGTGCCGGACGTGGCAAAGATCGTGCATCGGAAACCGATCAGGGACGGTGAACCCGCGGGAGTCAGCACGTGACGATGACGACGGACGGCGTCGCCCCGGCGGTTGCGCGCTCGGCCGCGCTCGATCCGCACGATGTCGGGATCGGTATCCTCTTCTGGTCCATCCGCGACGCGGTGATCGTCGTCGAGGCGGCGACGGGGCGGATCGTCCTCTGGAGTTCTGGGGCCGAGCGCCTTTTCGGGTACGCGGCGGCCGAGGCGATCGGTCGGCCGCTCGACATCGCGATTCCCCGTGCCTTGACTTCGAGCGATCCGGCCGCGATCGCGAGTTCGGCCACGAGCGGGCAAGGCCCGCTCGACGGGTCGGGCGGGTCGACCGAATTGCCGGCGTTTCGGAAAGACGGTGCGCCGCTCGCCGTCGAGGTGGCGCTGAGTCCGATCGCCACGGCGCGGGTGCCGGGGACCTTCCTCCTCGCGATCGTCCGCGACGCCACGGAGCGCAAGCGGTCGGAGACCGAGCGCCTGGAGTCCGCACGGAGCGATGCGGCACGGGCGGCGGACAAGCGCTTCCGCGCGCTGTTCAACGGCGTCGCCGACGCGATCCTGGTCGCCGATGCCGACCGCCGCTACCTCGACGCCAACCCGGCCGCGTTGCGCTTGCTCGGCTACAGCCGCGCTGAGTTGCTTCGGTTGCGGGTGGACGACGTCGTCGCGGCGGAGCCGGTCTGGGCGGCGACCGAGTTCGCCCGGATGATCGACGAGGGCGAGTGGCGGGGCGAACTCAACGTCCGCCATCGCGACGGCACCCTGATCCCCGTCGAGGCGCGGGCGACCGTCGTTGCGCTCCCCACCGGACCGGTCTACCTCTCCACTTTGCGCGACATTTCGGAGCGTCACGAACTCGATCGCCTCCAGGGCGAATTCTTGGCCGCCGTCTCGCACGACCTGAAAAATCCGCTGGCGACGATCCGGGCCCAGGCCCAACTGCTCCGGCGGCGCGCGGGTCGCAACGCGCTCCCCGAACCCGCGCACCTGATCGACGACCTCGACGTCATCCTGACGAGCGCGACGCGGCTGGCCGTGCAACTCGACGAGTTGCAGGACGTGGCGCGGTTGCGCGCGGGTCATCCCCTCGAACTCGCCTACGAACCGACCGATCTCCTCGTGCTGACGGAGGAGGCGGCCACCGCGGCGCAGGCGACGACCGGCCACCATCGGATCCGATTTGCGGTGCCGGAAACCGCACTCGTCGGGCACTGGGATGCGCTACGGTTGCGCCGGGTCCTGGACAATCTGCTCGGGAACGCGATCAAATACGGTCCCGGTGGAGGGAGGATTGATCTCGCCGTGCGGCGAGAAGAGCGGGGGAACGGGGCGTGGGCGGTCCTGACCGTCCGTGACGAGGGCGTCGGTATCCCGGCCGCCGATCTGCCCCACGTCTTCGAGCGCTTCCGGCGCGGGTCGAACGTCGCCCGCCAATTCGCCGGCACCGGTATCGGTCTCTCCGGCGCGCGGCGAATCGTCGAGCAACACGGCGGCACGATCGACGTCGCGAGCGAAGAGGGGAAAGGCAGTACCTTCACGATCGCCCTGCCGCTGACGCCGCCGGAGCTGCCCGCGCCGGCTTGACCGTCGGTGGTGCGTTCGGGTCAAAAGGAGTCGCCCGTGTGGACCCTCAGCGGTTTCGCCGACGAGATCGATTCCGACCTCGACGTCCAACTCGACACGCTGGCCGACCTCTCGATCAGGCACGTCGAGTTGCGCGGCGTGTGGGGGAAAAACGTCCTCGCACTGACCGACGAGGAGATCGGTCGCGTCAAAGCCGCGCTGAACGAACGGGGGATGGCGGTCTCCGCGATCGGTTCGCCGATCGGCAAGATCGGCATCGCCGACGAGTTCGCGCCGCACCTGGAGCAGTTCCGGCGAGCCCTGGACGTCGCCGAGATGCTCGCCGCGCCGTACGTCCGCATCTTCTCGTTTTTCCTTCCCGCCGGCGACGCTCCCGCCCGGCACCGGACGGAGGTGCTGAACCGCCTGGACCAGTTGGTCCGGTTGGCCGAGGAACGCGGGGCGACGCTGGCCCACGAAAACGAGCGGCACATCTACGGCGAAACGCCCGACCGCTGCCACGACCTCCTGGCGGCGATCGACTCGCCGCACTTCCGCGCGGTTTGGGACCCGGCCAATTTCGCCCTGGCCGGCGTCCGCCCGCACGACGACGGCTACGCCCTGATCCGCCCCTACCTCGCCTACGTTCACATCAAAGACGCGATTGCGAGTACCGGTACCGTCGTCCCCGCCGGCGAGGGCGACGGCCAGGTGCGCGAGATGTTGACCGCTTTACGCGCCGACGGATTCGACGGAGTCTTCTCGTTGGAACCGCACCTGGCGATCGCCGGCGGCTTCGGCGGCTTCAGCGGTCCCGCCGAATTCCGCCGCGCCGCCACCGCCTTCGCCGGCCTCCTCCGCGAACAGGGCATTCCCTGGGAATAGTCGACGCCCGCCGCCCATTGCCGTCGGTCGTAGGAGCAGGCCGCCGCCGCGGCGGAGAGCGTCGCGAAGGGCGGTCCGGAGTCGCCGCACGGTTCGTCCGTTTGCCTGGAACTCCGGTCAGCCGGTCAAGCCGCAACGCTGAAGCACAGACAATACCAGAGCGTTGGCGGCGTCGAAGAGGACCCGCGCGGCGTCGAGGTCGGCCACGGCTTTGGCGAGGGTGTCCTGGTCGCCCGTCTCCAACCCGGTTGCCGCCGCCGCGATCGCCCCGGCGAACCCGTCGAAGGCGGCGACGAGTTGCGCGTTGGCCTGGCGGGCCGCACGCGGCACCGCCGCCGCCGACTGCGCGGTCGAGAGAGCCGTGAAGCGCGTCGCGAGGTCCCGCAGTTGGGCGACGGCGTTCGGGTCGTGTTCGTCGATCGTCGCGACGTCGGCGAGGGTGGCCAGGGCGGATTCCATCCGGCCGCCGGTCGCCTCCCCCCAGGTCTGCACGTCGTCGCAGGAGTTGGCACCCGCCGCGGGGTCGTCGTCGTCGCCGAGGACCAGCGTCACGTAGGAGACGGTGACCGGGGTCGGCATCAGAAAGGCGATCTGGCACGCCCCTTGCCCCGGCTCGTTCGGGAAGGCGGCGGCCAGGGCGTCGCTGGCGCACGAACGCTCGATCCCCTGCCGCGCCGCGTCGACCGGAGCGGGGGTGGCGGTGGCCGGACCTTCGAGGATGACGTCGGTCGGGAGGAAGCGCGCCGCGACCTGGAACGCCTGGTCGATCGTCCAGTCGTGGTTGTCGGGGGTCGTCGCGGGCGTCCCTTCCGGGCGGGGCGAGCGGAGGGTGACCACGGTCGCCCGTTCGTCCGGTGCCACTTTCCCCTTTTCCTGCTGCTGGAATTGGGCCAGCACCAGACCGAACCCCGGGACATCGTAGATCGCGCCGTTGACCGTATTTTCGACCACGGGCGGCCCGAATGCCGCCGCGAAACTGGCGCGGGTGCCCCCGAGTCGCCCCGCCGTCGCCGCGTCGGCCGCCGAGGCGACCGCGGTACGAGGGAGCGGCCCGGCGAGGGCGACCGCGACGCCGATCGCCAGCACCATCCGCACGAATCGGGACCAGGGTCCTACGTTCTGAGGCCGATACGACCGGTGGTGCGTCGCCATAATCGGTTTTCCAAACGCGGTATGACGTTCGGCGGATGGTTCGCCGTCGAATGCCTGGGTAACCTGCGATCACGAGTCGTTGTGCCCGGCGATTTCGGCGGAGCGTGGAGACTCTAGCATCCCGCGGGGAGGATGACCTGCGCGGTCCCAACCCCGTTCTGCCTTACCCGAGCCGATGCCCAGGAGGACAGCGCATGACGACCGGAATCGACGTCCCAAGCGGCGACGCCCTCGCGGGCCGGGGTCCGGCAAACGACGGCTCGGCGGCAAGCGACGTCTCGCGGCGGTTGAGCGGTTCTGCCTGGCAACCGGCGATGGCGATCCCCGGCGGTGAGTTCGCGGGGACGGCGGTGCTGCCGGCGCCCGTCCGGCGTCCGCGGCGGCACCGGCGGCGGCACTGGTACCGGCGGAAACTGGTCGTTATTCCGAGCCTCGTCGCCGTGCTTGTCGCCGGCCTGGCGGCCGGCGTCCTCCTCCGCGCCGGTTCGACGATCGCCGAATTGCAGTCGGTCAGCTCGCCGCCGCCGTCGGTCGCCCTCCAGGACGCCGCCGGCGCGCCGGCGGTCTCGGTCGACACCGCGCCGGCCCAGGCGGCCGTCCAGGCCGACCGGGCCGCCCGCGGCGAGCAACAGAGCGGCGATACCAGTCTCTTCGGCGACTTCAAGCAGAAGGCCGGCGACGTCGGCGACGCGGCCGGCGGCGCCGCCGCCGCCGCGGGGCTGACCAACCCCGCGACCGGCACGATGAACATCCTGGTGATGGGCGTCGATGCGCGGCCGGGGGCGCCGATCGACATCGCCGTCAAAGCCGACGCCATCGTCGTCCTCCACCTCAATCCCGAAGCGAAGTCGTGCCGCATCCTCTCCATCCCGCGCGACACCCGTACCGAACTCCCCGGCTACGGGCAATCGAAGATCAACCACGCCCTCCTCGTCGGCGGCATCCCCTATCAGCGGTTGGTGGTGGAGAAACTGTTGGGGATCACGATGGACCACTACGCGCTGATCGACTTCGCCGGTTTTCAGGAGTTGGTCGACGCGGTCGGCGGGGTCAAAATGACGATCCCAGAGGCCATCGACCAACAACAACTGGCCACCCAAGGCGCGAAGTCGGGGGGGCCGGTCGTCTTCAAGGCGGGAACGCAGACGCTCGACGGTGCACAGGCGCTCGCCTACGCCCGCTACCGGGGCGGACCGGAGGGCGACATCGGTCGCGTCAAGCGGCAATGGGCGGTCATGCGCGGGTTGGCCGCGGCGGGCAACGGGCGCGACCCGGTGAAAGACGTGAACCAGTTGCTGCCGGCCGTCGAGGACCACGTCCGCACCGATCTCAACGCCACCCAACTCGCCGCGATCGCCAAGACCTTCGGCGGTTCCTGCACCGAGCAGACGATGGGAACGGACGTCCTCGAAGGCAGCCGCATCCAACTCGACGACCCGTTGCTCAAGCAGACGGTCTACTACAACGTCGTCGACGAACCGGTGATCCGCCAGCGCGTCGCCGAGTTGCTGGGGTCCTGACCGTTTCCCAAATGGTGGTTCGTCGGGGCACGGCACGGCACGCCGTGCCCCTACGGCCACCAGGTGTCCGGCAACATCCGTTCGAGGTCGGCGGACGCCGGGGCGGGGAGACCAAGGGCGGTCCGCAACGACGCGGCCAACGCCGCCGGGTCGTCGCCGAGTGGCGGGGCGGGTCGGACCCCGATCGCGCCGAACCGGCGCTGGAGCCGGGCGATCCCGGCGGTGTCGACGTCGCCCGGCATCGTCGTGCCCGCCGCGGCGACGAGCGCGGCGAGCGAGAGCGGCGCTCCTGGGGGCGGCAGCGTCCCGGCGGCGACGATCAGCGCCGCGTCCAGATCGAGATCGACGGCGTGCCCGATCAGGCCGCGCACGTCGAACCGGGGAGCCTCGCCGTCCGCGGCGAGCGCGGCGTCGAGGCAGACCCGCCGGCCGTCCGGCAGCGCCAGCGGGAGGTCGGGCGGCAGGGCGACGGCGCGCGCCTCGCCGGCGACGAGGTCGAGGCGAACCAGGACGGCCCGCGCGCCCCGATCGTTTCGGCCGGCGAACACCAGCGTCCAGACCGGTCGTCCCCGCAAGATCGCCCATTTGCCCGGTGTCGGGCGCAAGACTTCGTACCACATCCCGAGCCACGACGCGACCGCGCCGGCAGCGATCAGCGGCCGGGCCCGCTCGTACTGGGGCCGCAGCTCCGGGTCCGCCTTGCCGACGCCCGCGGCGATTTGCCGCCAGCGCGCCGGGAGATGGTGGACCAGACGCGTCGCCACCACCTCCCGGTTGAGGAGGTGCCCCGTCGTCCGGTGGTCTTCGACCAGCAACCGGCCCCAGCCGCGACCGCGTTGGACGTGGTGGCGGACGAGCCGCCAGGGGGTGCGGCACGGGTTGTTGTGGACGAAGCGGATGGCGGGATCGCGCAGGGCGACGTAGCCGCGGCGGACGAGTTCGCGGTTGACGGCGGTGTCCTCGGCGGTGCGCACGCCCTCCGGGAAAGCGCCGGCGGCGAGGAGCGGCTCGCGGGCGTAGGAGCAGTGGGCCGGCGGTCCGTCGAGCACCGACGGCACGTGCCCCGGCAACCCCCAGGCGTGGTCTAGGAAATAGGACGCCCAGCCGGCCCGCGTGCGGGTGCCGTTCTCGGCCACGCCGGTCACCATGGCGTAGCCCCGGCGGTGGGCGCGGAGGCGGGCGGCGAGGCTGCCCTGGGGTAACTCGACGTGGGAACCGGGGAAGCTGACGAACTCGCCGCGCGCCACCCGGAGCCCGGCGTTGCGCGCTTCGCCCGGCAACGCCGGTTTCGGCAAGTCGATCAACGTCACCTGGGGAAACCGCTCCCGCACGACGGCGGCGGTCCGATCCGTGCCGCTGACGACCACGATCGTCTCGTACGGCTCCGGGCACTCCTGGCCGACGACCGAGGCGACCGTCCGTGCGATCGTCGCCTCGTTGTCGCGGGCGATCACGATGGCGGAGAGGGCGGGGGAGGACTGAGGACTGAGGATTGAGGACTGAGTGTTTCCGTCCGTCTGTCCGTCTGTCCGTCTGTCCGTCTGTCCGTCCTCGTCGAGGCCGAGCGCCGCGTCCAGCACCGGCAGGTCGGGTGGGCGGGGGTGCCAGCGGAGGAGTTCGCTGGGGGCGGGGTGGTAGAGGAGGTGGCGGTAATCGCTTTGGTAGGTGCGGTCGGGGTCGGCTTCGAGGTACTTTTCGAAGCGGGCGACGCGGCGGTCGGCGGTGAGGCTGCCGAAGTGCTGGATGCGCAGCGTGGTGCGGAACCAGAGGGCGCGCGGGATCGCGGTCGGGATCGGGGTAAAGTGGAGGCGGCGGTTCGGGAAGCGTTGCCCCGGCGCGTACGAAAAGAGGCGGTAGACCCACTGGAAGCGCGGTAGGTAATGGTCGGGGTCGCCCCGCATCGGCACGTGGTGGAACCCGTAGGCGCAACCGGGGAGGGCGTCGGTGGCCAGGAACGCGCGCAAGGCCGCCGCGTCGCCGGGGTCGATCCGCTCGTCGGCGTCGAGCGAGAGGATCCACTCCGGGTCGAACGCCGCCGCCGCCTCGAGCAGGCGGTTGCGATTGCCGGCGTCGTCCCAGTCGCGGTAGTCGGGCCGGACCGGGTTGGTGAGGAGCCGGACGACGAGGGGGTGCGCGGCCAGCAGGTCGCCGGTGCCGTCGGTGCTGCCGTCGTCCAGGGCGACGATGGCGTCGCAGACGAGCGGCGCCGCTTCCAGCAGGCGCGGCAGGTCGGCGGCGGCGTTGCGCGCGGGAACCAGGCAAACGACCCGAGGCGACATCGCGCTCAAGACTCCTTGCGACGGTGCGGGGGCGGATCGGGCACCGGGCGTGGGCGTGTCCCAAGCGTGCCACCCCGCGCTACCCGCGGTCAACAGACCCGAAGGCATCCCCCCGCCTGGCTAGGACACCTCACGGATGGTTTGGCACTTTCGTCATAGGAAGAGCGCGGGAAGAGTCTCCCACTACCTCCGGGGCCAAGATCGACGGTCGATACCGACCAATGGACCGTATGAGTCCTATACCGCGGATGATAGATTGTCGAGCGCGGGGAGCAAAACATCCGTCCCGCCTGTCGCAAGCACAAGCAACGGTTTCACCCATATCGCCCGCTTTGGCGATGCCCGGAAAGGGAGGGGCAAACGATGTCTAAACCGGAGTTGATCGCGGCCTACGTCAGTGGGCGCATCGGACGGCGCGTGTTCGTGCGCGGTCTCACCGCGCTCGGTGTTTCGGCGACCGCCGCGACCGCCTACGCGAAAACCCTCGCCCCCGATGCGGCGGCGGCCGGTCTCGGCCGCGACGGGTCCGGTCTCCGGGTGCGGGCGCAGGCCGAGTACCCAGGCGGCGACTACGGCGATCTCGCCTCGATCGTCCAACTGCTGCTCCGGATCGGCTCCCTCCTCGAGGGCATCGTCGACGCCGGGCTCCAGAACGCGAAGGCGGCGCCGCTCCGGTTGCAAACCGGCGACGAACTCGATCCGGACGATCTCGACCAACTCGACACGTTGCGCACGCAACTGCTCTCGCACCGCGACGCCCTCCGCACGCTCCTGCACGAGCTCGGCGGCGAAGACACCTCGAAGGTGCCGGACCTGACCTACGACGTGCCGGCAGACGCCCTTCTCGATCTCCAGTCGGTGCTGGAGGCCAACCTCGGTGTCTACGCGGCGGTGATCCCGCAGGTCACGGTCCAGAAGGTGGTCACCACCTTGACCACGATCGGGTTGGTCGGCGGGCGGCATGCCGCCTTCGTCAGCCGCCTGCTCGGCGACCCGGCCTTCCCGGAGACGTTCCAGAAGGCGGCGACACCGGACGAGACCGACCAACTGTTGAGCGGTCTCGAAGGCTAGCCGTGCGCGACCGAAGGGACACAACGCCCGTGGGCTTTTGGTCACGTAGGGCGTTGTGGGGGGGTCGAAAGGCCGATCGCTCTCCCATTCCCTCTTGTTCGTGTGGGCTATTGGCCTGGGTACCGATGCACCCGTAAGCTCGGATCGGTCGATCCTCACGGGTCTTTCATGGACAGCGCAGGACCGCGGCCGCACCCCGCAATGGATGCGGCCCGCGTTCCCCGAGACGACAACGGACCGTGGCAACGGCGCCACGGTATTGCTCCGCATGCGTCGCCGCCGGCGAGCGGTGGCGGTGCCGGCGGGGTCGGACCGCATGACCAGCTCAGGAGCCGTGGAGACCGGGTATGAGTGCGATTCGACACGACCACGCCGGTGGGCAGGCGGTCTACGGCGTGGCCGTTTTGAACGAGGGACCGGCGCACACCGATCAAGTGATCGCGACTGCCTGGGCCCTCGAGCCATCGGTCCGTTTGCGCGACCTCGGCGGCATGACCGCCTGGGACGGCTGGGAGCAACCGGCGGCAGACGGTCTGGTGGCACGGCTGCGGCCGCGGTTGGACGCCGCCGCCAAGCGCGCCTTCGATGTCGCGGTTGCCCTTTTCCTTCTCCTCTTCGGGTTGCCGCTGTGGGCGGTGATCGCCCTCGGGATTGCGCTCACCTCGCCGGGACCGGTCTTCTTCCGGCAGCAGCGTTGCGGTCGCGGCCGGCGGGTCTTCACCTGCTACAAGTTCCGGACGATGGTCGTCGACGCCGAGCGCCGCCTCCGGGAAGACGCGACGCTCGCCGCCGCCCACGCCGGGCAGTGGAAACTGCACGACGATCCGCGGGTGACCGCGGTTGGGCGCCTCTTGCGGAAGACGAGTCTGGACGAGTTGCCGCAACTCTGGAACGTGCTGCGCGGCGAGATGAGTCTGGTCGGCCCGCGTCCCGTCCAACCGCGGGAATTGACCGACGTCTACGGCGCCCTGGCCGAGACCGTGACCAGCGTCCGCCCCGGTCTGACCGGCCTGTGGCAGGTCTCCGGCCGCTCCGCCCTCAGCTACGACCAGCGGGTTGCCCTCGACCTCGCCTACGTCCGGCGCCGCGGTTTCTGGTACGACCTCTGGTTGATCCTGAAAACGGTGCCCGCGGTGCTCTGGGGCAAGGGTGCGGTATGACCACCGAAAGCATGGAACAACCCGATCCGAAGCACCTTGGCGACCGGCGCATCCTCGTCGTCGGACTCAACTACTGGCCGGAAGAGACGGGCAACGCCCCCTACACGACCGGCCTGGCCGAGCATCTGGTTAGGCGCGGCGCCGCCGTCACGGTCATCGCCGGTATGCCCTACTACCCGCAATGGCGGGTCGCCGCGGGCTACCGCGGCCGCTGGCGACTCCGAGAAACGCGCCACGGCGTCGCCCTCCACCGCTTCCGCCAGTACGTCCCCGGCAACCAATCCGCCCTGCGCCGCGCCCTCTTCGAAGCGACCTTCCTCGCCCACGCCGCCACCGCCCGCGGTCTCGACCGTCCCGACCTCGTCTTCGGTGTCTTGCCCAGCTTGAGCGACGGTGTCCTCGCCGCCACGCTGGCCCGGCGCCATCGGGTCCCGCTCGCTCTGCTCGTCCAGGATCTGGTCGGGCAATCGGCCGCCCAGAGCGGTATCGCCGGCGGTGGCAAGGTCGTCGGCGTCACCCGCTCCGTCGAGGGCTGGGTGGCGCGGCAGGCGAGCGGCATCGCCGTCGTCGCCGAAGGGTTCCGGCCGCCGTTGATGGCACTCGGCGTCCCGCCAGAGCGGATCGTCCGCGTCCGCAACTGGACGCACATCAAACCCGGCACCGCGCCGCGCGACGCTACCCGCGCTCGCCTCGCCTTCCCGGTCGACAAGACCGTTTGCCTCCACGCCGGCAACATGGGGCTGAAGCAGGGGTTGGAAAACCTCGTCGATTGCGCCCGCCTCGCCCTCGCCGCTGCGCCGGACCTGCTCTTCGTCCTGATGGGCGACGGCAACCAGCGCGCGATGCTCGAGGAGCGCGCCCGCGACCTGCCCAATCTCCGGTTCCTGCCGCCCCAACCCGAAGACGATTTCCCGAACGTTCTGGCCGCGGCCGACGTCCTCCTGGTCAACCAGCGGCCGACCGTGACCGACATGTCGTTGCCGGGCAAGCTCACCTCGTACTTCGCCTCCGGCCGCCCGGTCGTCGCCGCCGTCTCCCCGACGAGCGAGACGGCGCGCGAGCTGACGCAATCCGGCGCCGGCCGCGTCGTCGATGCCGGCAACCCCGACCTCTTGCTGGCCGCCATTCGCGGTTTGGCCGCCGATTCCGTCGCCGCCGCGGACCTCGGCACCCGCGGCCAGGCGTTCGCCCGCGGGAATCTCACGGAGGGAGCCGCCCTCGAGCGATTGGAGCGTTTCGTGATCGGATTCCTCGATAGCCGCGCGGAGCAACCCGCGCCGACGGTGGCGGTGGCATGAAGTCAAACGGACACAACGGATTCAACGGACATAACGGTCACAACGGCCACCTCGGACGCAACGGTCATCACACGCCGTCGTCCGCCCAGGCGCGGGTCCTCGTCACCGGCGCCGGCGGTTTCATCGGCCACGCCCTCGCCGCCTCCCTCAAGGACCGCGGGTACTGGGTGCGCGGCGTCGATCTCAAGCACCCCGAATACGGTGCCACCGCCGCCGACGAGTTCGAACTACTCGACCTCCGCCGCTGGGACAACTGCCTCCAGGCAGTCCGCGGCGTCGACGAGGTCTACGCCCTGGCGGCCGACATGGGCGGTATGGGCTACATCGCCAACCACCACGCCGAGATCCTCCACAACAACGCCCTGATCAACCTCCACACCCTGGAGGCGGCCCGCCTCAACGGCGTCCGCCGCTACCTCTACACCTCCTCCGCCTGCATCTACCCCGAGTACCTTCAGACCGACGCCGACGTCGTCCCCCTGAAAGAGGAAGACGCCTACCCCGCCCAACCCCAGGACGCCTACGGCTGGGAGAAACTGGTCAGCGAGATCCTCTGCCACTACTACGGCCGCGACTACGGCATGGAGACCCGCACCGTCCGCTTCCACAACATCTTCGGTCCCCTGGGGACCTGGGACGGCGGGCGCGAGAAGGCCCCGGCCGCCCTTTGCCGCAAGATCGCCGTCGCCAAGCTGACCGGCAACCCCGCGGTCGAGGTCTGGGGGGATGGGGAGCAGACCCGCTCCTTCTGCTACATCGACGACTGCGTCGAGGGACTCTACCGCCTGATGCGCTCCGACCACCGCGAACCGCTCAACCTCGGTCAGGACCGGATGGTTTCGATCAACGAGCTGGCCCACCTGATCGCCGACATCGCCGAGATCGACATCGAACCGGTGCACGTCCCCGGCCCCCAGGGCGTCCGCGGCCGCAACTCCGACAACACCCGCCTGCGCGCGGTGCTCGGCTGGGAACCGCGGATCTCCCTGGAGGAGGGGCTGCGCCGGACGTACGCGTGGATCGAGGGGCAGGTGCGCGACAAGCTCGCTGCCGAAAGCAACCTGGCGCTCGCCGGCGGCGGACGAACTTGGACCTTCCGTTAGCGTTACCCGACCAGACCGGGGAATCGAGCCAGGGACGCATCCCGGCGCGCACCGCGCCGAGTGTGCCCGCCATTCGACGATGACCGAGAGACGGTGAGCGGCCCGATCTTCCCCGCGTTCGGTGGAATCTGATGCGAGACTGGACCCGACTACGAATCTGGAAGCGCCTGCCGGCGGTCGCGACGTCGACGATCGCGTCGCTCGCGACCGCCGTCTTCGGCCAGGGGACGCTGCTGGTGAGCGGCATCCTGGCGGCTCGCATGCTCGGGCCCGAAGACCGCGGCCACTTCGCCCTGGTGACGCTGATCCCGCTCGTCATTTGCCAGGTCGGTCTGCTCGGCGTCGAGGACGCCGTCACCTACTTCATCGCCCGCGACCGCCGGGCGACGCGGGCAATCGTGGGGGTGGCGTTCCCCCCGGCACTCCTGCAGGTCATCCTCTGCAGCGCGGCCCAAGTCTTGGTCGTCGGGTTCCTGATCCGGGGCGACAGCCGCGAGGTGCAACTGGCCCGGCTGGTCACCCTGGTCGTCCCGCCCGCCGTGGTGATCGAGAACTACGGGTTGGCGATCCTCCAGGGGATGCGTCTCTTCCGCCCATTCAACATCCTGCGTCTGATGCAGCCGTTCCTCTACGCGGTGGGTCTGCCCTTGGCGCTCGTGCTTGCCGCGGATCGGTTGCCGGTCGTGGCGGTGATCTGGTCGGTGACTCACGTGGTGACGGCGGTGGTGATCGTGCTCGCCACGGCGCGCGCGGTTTCGGCCGACGAACCCGAGATGACGGTCCCCTCCCGCGGCGAAATCGTCGGGTTCGGGGCCAAGGGCTTTCTCGGTAGCGTGTCACCGCTGGAGACTTTTCGGCTGGATCAGGCGGTCGTCGGTCTCTTCCTGTCTCCCGTCGCCCTCGGGATCTACGTCGCCTCCCTGGCGTTCACGAATCTCCCCCGCTTGATCGCCTTCAGTATCGGCATGGTGGCCTTGCCGCACGTCGCCGGACAACCCAACGATCGATTGGCGCGCCGGTCGATGTGGCGGTTCGTCTGGCTGACGGTCGGCAGTTCCGTGGTCATCGTCGTCGTCCTCGGCCTGGCCGCGCCGATTCTCGTGCCCTTCCTCCTCGGCGACGAATTCCGCGGTGCGGTCACGCCGATGCGCATCCTCCTCATCGGAGCGGTCCCATCCGCGGCGCGGCGCGTCCTCGGCGACGGATTGCGCGGGCGCGGATATCCATCGGCAAACACGATCGCGGAGATCGCGTCGTGGGGGTGCACGCTGCCGGCGCTGGCGCTCCTGGTCCCGTGGCTGCAACTCAACGGTGTGGCGATCGCCCTCGTCGGCTCGTCGATCGTCAGCCTCGGCGTGCTCCTCCTCTTCGCGGTCGCCGCCAAGGATGCCGACGAGGCCACGATCGTGGCACCGGCGCCACGCTCGTTGGCGCGGCGTTTTCGGCCGGCACTGCCGGGGGATTGGCGGGTCGTCCAGCGCTTGATGTTGGTCGCGGCCGTCCTCGTGGGGGCGTCCGTCGTCGGTTGGCTTGCAACGGTCAAGGTCGAGATCGTCGCCGTCCTTGCGGGACTGCTGGCCGTCCTCTTGGCGCGCCATCAGGTTCCCCGCTTGCTGGCGCCGACGTCCGCTGCCGTGTCGCCAATCGCGAACCCCGGCGACGTGATCGACCAACGGCCGACGCTCATGCTGCCGCGGGCGTTCTACTACGTCGGCGCCGTGCTGATCACCGGGCTCGTGCTTCGGGTGACCTCCTTCGCGACGCTGTCGGATTGGTTTTTCCTCGCCTCGTTGCTCTCCGCCGTCGCGATCCAACTCCTCCATGGGAAATTGTCGTTTTCGGGTCTGCCCCAGGGGCTGATGATCGGTCTCGCGATCTTCGCCAGCGGGGCGTTCATCTCTTCGCTGAACGCCGCCTCCCCGCTGGCGTCGATCGCCGTGCTGTTGCGCTTCGTCTACCTGATGGTTTCCTGGTTCTGGCTGGGAGCGCTCCTCCTGAAAACGCCGCGGCACGTCAAGACGGCGATCGTCTGTTGGGCGGCGTCGGCGGCCCTCTCGGGGATGGCGAGTCTCGCCCAACTCCGCTTCGGAGACGTCATTCCTGGAACGTCCCCCGCCTGGGGACGAATGACGGGACTCGCCTACCACTACAACGATCTCGGCTCGAGTGCCGCCGTCGCCGTCGTCCCGGCCCTCATCGTCCCCTCACTGCTCGCAACCCGGCTCCAGAAGCTCGTCGGAGCCATCGTGTTTTTGCCGCTCATCGCCGCCGGACTGATCCTTTCGGGATCCGTCGGCGCGATGACGGCCACGTCCGTCGGCATTCTCCTTTGGCTCGTCATGGGCCGGCTGGGTCCGAAGTCGATCCTGATCGGTCTCGTCGCCGGCTTGAGCATCCTGCTTCTCCTCACCTTGCAGCAGGACGCGGGGGCCCCCAGTCCCCTGCAGCGACTGCATGGAACAACGAACACCAACAGTCAGAACTGCAGTGTGTGCGAGCGGATCGTCACCTACCACGCCGCCTGGGACGCGATCGGCCGCTCCCCGTTCATCGGCGCCGGCATGACGACCGTCACCGCGACCGGCAGCGAGGTTCACAACATGCTCCTCGGCGCATGGTTTGAGGCCGGTTTGCTCGGACTGATCGGCATGGTCGTCATTCTGGTGTCCGTGGGATTGACCGGAATCGGCGCCGTGCGCGGCGCGCGGTCGCGCGAAGAATGGGTCATCTGTCTGGCACTCCTCACCTCGTTCGTCTGCTTCGTCGTCGTCGGCATGGCGACCCCGATCCTCTTCCAGCGATTCGGCTGGATGAGCACGGGGCTGCTGTTGGCGATGCGGCGTCAGCAGGTGGTGCAAACCGCCGGTGCGACCGCGCAGGCAGTGCCCACGGGCGTGCCGCGATCGATGCACCGGCCACCACGACGGGAAGGGCAACCGCGAACGGCGTTTGCGATCGCCTCGATGCGCGGAGAAATCTCGCGATGACGCGTCGTTTGCTTTTTCTCTCCCCTCAACCACCGTGGCCGTTGGTCAGCGGTTCGACGATCCGCAACTATCACCTGCTGCGTCAATTGGCCGACCGCGGATGGCGAATCTCGCTCTTCAGCCTCGTCAGAGACGGCATTCCAGTCGCCGAACGCTTGCCGCAGTTGGAAGCGATCTGTGAGGCCGTCCGGATGGAACCGTTCGCGGTCGCGCGGCCCGTGCAACTGGCTCGCGTGGCGGTGGACGTGGTGACTCAATCCGCGTATCATCGTCACTTCTATTGGTCGGATCAGGCTGCCCAAGGTCTGCACGATTTCATGCGCGCAGCGTCGTACGACGCGGTCCTGTTCGGCATTCTTCCCACCTTTTCGTATGTCCCGCGCGAGTTCTATGCCCGTACCGTGTTCGATTCGCATAACGCCGAGTTCCTCCGTCTGGGAACGATGAGTGCGAGTCAACCACTGCTCTCGCGCGGCCTGGTGGCGCGTGTGCAACGCCGGACCGTGCGCCGGTACGAGGCCGACGTCGTGCGCAGCGTCGCCGCGACGCTGGCCGTCTCCGAGGAGGAGCGACGGTACTTCGACGAATTGGCCCCGGGGCGCGTGCGTCTTGCCCCAAACGGCGTCGACGTCGAGGGTTTGCGTCCGCGCGGCGGCCTGCCCGGCGAACCGAGATTCCTCTTCATGGGCAGCCTGTCGTACAGCGCCAATCTCGACGCGCTCAAGTACCTGGTGAGCGACATCCTGCCGAAGCTCAAGCGTCGCGATGCCCTCCTGACCATCGTCGGCTCCCGTCCCCCGGCGTCGGTCGCGGCGATCGCACAACGGTCGCCGATCGCCACCCACCTCGCCGGTTTCGTTCCGGAGACACGCCCGTACGTTGAGGCAAACCGTTTTCTGGTCGTTCCGCTTCGCGTCGGTGGGGGGACGCGGATCAAGATCCTCGACGCGCTTGCCCAGGGACTGCCGGTGATCACGACCACGGTCGGATGTGCCGGACTCAAGGTCGAACACCTGCGGGACGTCGTCGTCGCCGACGATCCGGCCGATTTTGCGCGCTGGATCGATCGTCTGCTGGAAGACGATGAGCTCGCGGGACGCCTGGCGGAGCGAGGGCGGCAGACGGTGGAACGGCACTACGGCTGGAAAGATATCGGGGCGAAGGTGCACGAGGCGCTCGTCGAGACAAGCGAGCGCGGCGTGTTGCTGCCCCCAACGAATGCGGTCGAAACGGCAAGTCGCTGAGAGCGGGAGGTCGAGTACCAGGTGGCAGCGTCGCGTCGGAGTCCCAACTTCCTCTTCATCGGCCCCGACAAGTCGGGAAGCACCTGGCTCTACGAGGTGCTGAAGTGGCACCCTCAGGTGTTCGTGTCGCGGGCCAAAGAGCTGTTCTACTTCGACCACTACTTCCATCTCGGCGAGGACTGGTACCTGGCGCACTTCGGCGGCGCGACACCGGGTCACCGTGCGGTGGGCGAGATCTCGCACGACTACCTGTTTTCGGTTGAGGCGGCCGATCGAATCAAGCGCCTGTTGCCCGGCGTCAAGCTCATCGCCTGCCCACGCGAGCCGGTCGAGCGCGCCCATTCCTCCTATCTCTATATGCGGAAACAGGGGCGTGTGCGCTGCGGTTTCGAGGAGGCGATCCAAACGGTCGATGAGCTGGTCGACCACGGTCTGTACGCGAAGCACTTGAGACCTTACTACGAGCGCTTCGGCCGCGAAGCCGTCTACGCCCCCCTGTTCGACGACCTCAAGACCGATTCGAATGCCTTTGCGCAGGACGTTTTTGGGTTCCTTGGCGTGGAACGGGTCGCCCTCGCGCCCGGCCTTCGCCGACCGGCCAACGAGGCGTCGGAGCCGCGCTCCTTCGCCGTGGCCAAGCTGGCACGGCGGGCCGGCATCGCCGCCCGCGACTGCGGCCGACCCGAGTGGGTGACGACGGTGAAGTCGAGCCGGATCGTTCAGAGGACCCTGTACCGGAACTACGCCAACGGAGGTAAGCCGCAGCTCGACTCCTCGACGCGAGAACGGCTCAAGGATCTCTTCAAGGAGGACGTGGATGCGCTCTCGGAGCTCATCGGCACCGATGTCGCCGCCAGGTGGGGTTATTGATGGGGGCGAGGCGACGGGGGCGCGCCGGCCTCGGAACGGAGGGCCGACCGTGAACAATCTGCGTGGTCTGCCGACACGGCTGCGCTGGCTGCGCGAGCGCCGGCCGGACTACCTCGCCGCCTTCGCCAGCCGGGTCCGCCCTTCCGCCGGGGTTCGCCTTCTCTGGCTGCGCGACCGCCGCCGGGATCTCAGCCTCCGGCTGGTCGAGGCAGTCGTCCGCCAAGGCGACATCGTCCTCGACGTCGGCGCGAACTGGGGCTACTTCACCTACCGATTGGCGAGTCTCGTCGGGCCGCACGGCCACGTCCACGCCTTCGAACCCGATCCGGTCGTCAGGCGGCGACTCGATGCCATCGGGCGGGTTTCCGGCAACGTCAGTGTCTATCCGGTCGGACTATCCGATCGCGACGGGGAAGCTCGGCTCAACGTCCCGCTCGTCGGAGATCATCGGGTGAGTGGGATGGCGAGCGTGGCGGTGCCCCAAGCCCGAGCGACCGTGCCGCATGAGGAAGTGCCGATTCGCCTGGAGCGCCTGGATGCGCTTCCCCTGGCCGGTGGTCCGGTCGCGTTCATCAAGTGCGACGTGGAAGGACACGAACTCGCGGTTCTCCGCGGCGGGGAGACGATGCTCCGCCGATCGCTTCCGACGCTGCTGGTCGAGATCGAACAACGGCACCAGGACACCGATATCCACGAGACCTTCGATTTCCTGACCGGACTGGGGTACGCCGGCTACGCGATCCACGACAGCCGGTTGTGGCCACTGGCGGACTTCGACGTTCAACGCGACCAATTATCCCTTCTCACGACCGACCGCATGCAGGCCAAGATGGCGCCGGCATACGTTTCGAACTTTTTGTTCTGCGCGAGCAGCATGGACGTCGCCGCGTGGATCGACGACTGATGTGAGCGACGGCGCTCACCCGACTCTGCGGTTATGGATTTGTGCTGCAAGGTGACCGCGCGTTGCCTTGCGTTCGGAAACGGGGGGGAATGACCATGCCGGACGGCCATCTGCTGTTACCGGTGTTCGGCTTCGTCGTCGGGTTGCTCGTCGGTCTCACCGGCATGGGCGGTGGCGTCCTGATGACCCCGTTGCTGATGCTCGGCCTCGGCATGCCCGCCGGCGCCGCCGTCGGCACCGACCTCGCCTACAGCACCGTCACCAAAATCGTCGGCGCCTGGCAGCACCGCCGCCTCGGCACCATCGACACCCGCGTCGTCCGCGATCTCGCCACCGGCAGCATCCCCGCCACCATCGCCGCCGTCGCTACCCTCGCCTGGCTCGACGCCCGCAACGCCGGTGCGACCGATCAGTGGCTGCGCAAGGCCGTCGGCGTCGCGCTCATCGTCGCCGTCGGGCTCATGCTCCGCCGGTTCCTGCAGGCGCACTTCGGGCAGACGGAGGAAGCGACCCCGGTCGCCTACCGCCGTCGCCGCGTCATCGCCATCGGCGTCCTCGGCGGTTTCGTCGTCGGTATCACCTCCATCGGCAGTGGCACCCTCATCATCGCCCTCCTCGTCATGGTCGCCCCGCTCCCATCCCGCTGCCTCGTCGGCACCGACGTCGCCCACGCCGCCCTCCTCGTCGGCACCGCCGCCCTCGGCCACCTCTTCCTCGGCAGCGTCGACCTCGTCCTCGCCGCCCTCCTCCTCGTCGGCTCCATCCCCGGCGTCCTCATCGGCAGCCGTCTTGTCGTCGTCGTTCCCCGGCGCCCACTGCAAATCGGTCTCGCCGGTCTCCTCCTCTCCTCGGCGGTCTCCATGCTGCGGTAGGCCGGACACCATCGGGTTTTTGGGGGTCGCACCCCTCACGGAAAGGAACGATTTCGTGGAAACGGACCGCACCTCGCCCCTCATCCCCCCCTACGGCGGCGAACTCGTCAACCTGCACGTCCCACTCGACGACCGGGACGACGTTCACGCCCGCGCCGGTCACCTCCCCTCGATCCAACTCTCGGATCGCTCCGTGTGCGATCTGGAATTGCTGGCGACTGGCGCCTTCTCCCCGCTCGACCGCTTCATCGGCCAGGCCGATTACCGGCGCATCCTCGACGAGATGCGCCTCGCCAACGGCCACATCTTCCCCATCCCGGTCGCGCTCCCGGTCGACCGCGACGCGCCCGTCCACCTCGACCAAGACATCGCCCTCCGCAACGCCAAAAACGACCTCCTCGCGGTGATGACGGTCGAGGAGATCTACGAGTGGGACCGCGCCGAGACCGCCGAAAAGGTCTTCGGCACGCGGGACCCCCGTCACCCCCTCGTCGCCGAGATGCACCGCTGGGGGCCCCTCAACATCAGCGGTCGCCTCCGCGTCCTCCAACTCCCCCGCCACTACGACTTCGCCAACCTCCGCCTGACCCCGGCCCAAACCCGCGCCCGCCTGGAAGAGATCGGCCGTCGCAACGTCGTCGCCTTCCAGACGCGCAACCCGATGCATCGCGTCCACGAGGAACTGACCAAGCGCGCCATCGCGGGCGTCGACGGCGTCTTGCTCCTCCACCCGTCCGTCGGCATGACCAAACCCGGCGACGTCGACCACTTCACCCGCGTCCGCACCTACAAGGCCCTGGCCGATCGCCACTACGATCCCGAGCGCATCCTCCTCTCCCTCCTCCCGCTCGCCATGCGCATGGGCGGTCCGCGCGAGGCCCTCTGGCACGCCCTGATCCGCCGCAACCACGGCGCCAACCACTTCGTCGTCGGCCGCGACCACGCCAGCCCCGGCGTCGATTCGACCGGCAAACCGTTCTACGGTCCGTACGACGCGCAAGAACTCGTCGAACGTCACCGGTGCGAGCTCGGCGTGACGGTCATTCCCTTCCACGAATTGGTCTACCTGCCGGACGAGGACCGCTACGAGCAGGTCTCCCGCGTTTCCCCGACCACCCGCACCGCCTCCATCTCCGGCACCCAGGTCCGCAACGACTTCCTCAACAAGGGGCGCCCCCTCCCCACCTGGTTCACCCGTCCCGAAGTCGCCCGCATCCTCGGCGACGTCTACCCCGCCCGCCACGAGCAGGGCGTCTGCATCTGGTTCACCGGGCTCAGCGGTGCCGGCAAATCGACCACCGCCGACATCCTGACCGTTCTCCTCTCCGAGCACGGCCGCCGCGTCACCGAACTCGATGGCGACGTCGTCCGCACCCACCTCTCCAAAGGCCTCGGCTTCAGCAAAGAGGACCGCGACACCAACATCCGCCGCATCGGTTTCGTCGCCGCCGAGATCGTCCGTCATGGCGGCGTCGCTATCTGCGCCGCCGTCAGCCCTTACCGCGCCACCCGCGACGAGGTCCGCCGCATGGTCGGCGACGACAACTTCGTCGAAGTCTTCGTCGATACCCCACTCGACGTTTGCGAGGAGCGCGACATCAAGGGCATGTACGCCAAAGCCCGCCGTGGCGAGATCACCGGCTTCACCGGCATCGACGACCCCTACGAACCCCCGGTCGACCCGGAGCTCACCCTCGACACCGTCCGCGCCTCGGCCGAGGACAACGCCCGCCGCATCCTCGACTACCTGATCGACCAGGGTCTCGTCCTCCCTCACGGTCTCCCCGCCCTGGCCGAAGCCGTCCACCGCTGATGCCAGGCACCCGAGAAAACCCGAGGAGTCACGGCCCTTTGGCGAGCATCCAGCGTCTGCTCTTTTCCGCCGGCACGACGGCGAAGCACACGGCGGCGGCGCACTGGGGCGGTACAAAGGTACGAATCCTCGCACTATCGCCGCTGATCTGGCTGCTTTCCGTCGACGCGCAGGGGACCGGTCGATACACTGGGATCTGCTTCGATCCCGCTTTGCGCCGTCGCCTCGCGATCCCGTATTCCACGAGGATGTGACGATCATGGATCTCGATCTCCGCACACTCTTTCGGATCGGTCGCCGCTGGTGGTGGCTGCTCATCCTCGCCCCGCTCGTCGCCGGCCTCACCGCCTACTGGGCGAGCGCGCGCCAAGCCCCGCTCTACTCCGCCACCGCCACCCTGCTGATCAACCAGACCCAGCAGTCCGACCAGCAGCAATTCCAGGAGATCCAGGCCAACGAGCGCCTCGGCGCCACCTACCAGCGCCTCGTCGCCACCGATCCCATCCTCAACGCCGTCATCGCCCGCCTGGGCCTGCCGATGACCGCCAACGAGTTGCGCGCCAATGTCTCCGCCGGTGCCGACAGCGGCACGCAGCTCCTCCGCATCTCCGTCTCCGACACCGACCCGGCCCGCGCCGCCGCCATCGCCAACGCCGTCGCCGCCGAATTCCCGACCTACCTCGCCCAGAAGAGCACCCAGGTCTCCAGCACCGCCCGCGATGCCCTGACCGCCCAGATCGCCAACGTCGACGCCCAGATCCAGGACGTCACCAACCAGATCCAAACCCTGGAGGGCAGCGCCGACGCCGGCTCGCCGGCCGTCCAATCCCAGATCGCCAGCCTCCGCACCACCCTCAACAATCTCCAGGCGCTCGACGGCGAGCTCCTCTCCCGCCAGCAGGACATGCAGATCAACGAGGCCGCCGACCAGAACCGGGTCACCGTCTGGGAAGAAGCCCGTATCCCCAATGCTCCCTACGCGCCACGGACCACACTCTACGCCGCCCTCGCCCTCGTCGCCGGTTTCCTGCTCGCCGTCGGCGGCATCGTCCTCCTCGAATACCTCGACAACACCGTCAAGCTGACCTCGGACTTCGGCCAACTCGTCGGTGCCCCCCTCCTCAGCGCCGTCGGTCTCATCCCGAAACTCAAATCCGGCACCGACCAACTCTTCGTCCTCCGCAACCCCCGCTCGGCCTCCGCCGAGGCGATCCGTCTCCTCCGCACCAACGTCGAGTTCGCCGCTGCCTCCCACGAGATCGCCAGTCTCGCCGTCACCAGCCCCGGTCCCTCCGAGGGCAAGAGCACCGTCACCGCCAACCTCGCGGTGGCGATGGCCCAGGCCGGCTTCACGACCGTCGTCCTCGACGCCGATCTTCGCCGTCCCAGCCAGCATAAGCTCTTCGAGGTCCAGAACCAGCGAGGGTTGACCACCCTCCTCACCCACCCCGACCACCCCTGGAAATGGGCCTCGATCGAAGTCATCCCCGACAAACTCTTCCTCATCCCGAGCGGCCCCCTGCCGCCCAACCCGGCCGATCTGCTCGCCTCCGACCGCATGCGCGACCTCGTCGAGGAACTGACCCAAACCGTCGACCTCGTCCTCATCGACACCCCGCCGATCCTCGCCGCCACCGATCCCCTCGTCGTCGCCCCCGACGTCAGCGGCGTCGTCCTCATCTGCCGCGCCAACCGCACCCGCCACGACGCCCTCCGCCGCGCCGCCGAATCGCTCCACCAGGGCGGCATCCGCATCGTCGGCACCGTCCTCAACCAAAACGCGACGCGCGAGGGTTCGTACTACTATTACGAAGGCTATTACGGCCCCCGTGGGCCGGCCGAACCCGGCGATACGGGCCGCCCGGAGATGCGACAGGCACCGGCCGACGCAAACTAGTCCGAGACGGACAGGCGGACAGACGGACAGGCGAAAGGGTGTAGGGAACAGGAGCCCTTTCGTCCTCTTTATCCGTCTGTCCGTCTGTCCGTCCGGCGTTGGGAAGATTTCGGGAAGGTTCCCCGGTTACGATTCGCCCCAGCCGGTTCAGGGCGGCGATTCGGACGAGCGGCGAGAGGGAATCAGATGTCGACACAAACGGCGGCACCGACGACGGACAAGACCGTCAGTTTCACCTGTCAGAATTGCGGCGCGACGACGAGTGCGGTCGCACTCGGCACCAGCATCCGCTGCCCGTTTTGCGGTTCGGAGCACGTCATCGCCGGGGCGGACGATCCGAACGCGCCGCAACCGGAGGCACTGATCCCCTTCGCCTTCCCGGACGACAACGTCGAAACCGCCTACCGGCAGTGGCTCGGCGAGGGGTTCTTCCGGCCGAAAGATCTGCGGCAGATGGCCGTCACGAACAAGATGCAGGCGGTCTACGTCCCGATCTGGGAATGCCGCGGTTCGGCCCACAGCCAGTGGACGGCGACGGCCGGCTACCACCGCGAAGAACGCTACACCACCACCGAAAACGGTCAGCAGGTCGAAAAGACGCGGACGGAGACCGACTGGCGCCCGGCCCGCGGTACCCACGAGGGGACCTACGACCGCGAACTCGTCTCCGGTTCGAAGGGGCTGCCCCAGGATTGGCTCGACGAACTCGGCGACTTCGACTGGGGCAAGCTGACCTCCTACAAACCGGAATTCCTCCTCGGGCGGGAAGTCGAGACCTCGGCCCTCGACCGCACCGCCGCCCTCCAACGCGCCCGCGAGGCGATCGCGGACCACGAGCGACGCGCCTGCGCCTCCCTCGTTCCCGGCGACACGCACCGCGACCTGCGCGTCGAGACCGAGGTCCCCGACCTCACCGGTCGCCTCCTCTACCTCCCCGCCTGGCTCGCCGCCTTCCAGTACAACGGCAAGCAGTACCG
>DATBFX010000144.1:0-18631 GCA_036558305.1 Thermomicrobiales bacterium
CCGCCCGCGACGGGGAGGAAGGGCTCAACAAGGCCATCGCCGAGAACCCCGACGTGGTCCTGCTCGACGTGATGATGCCGAGGATGGACGGATTCACGGCGGCGAGCAAGATCAAGGAGCAGATGCAACCCGCCCCGTTGATCATCATGCTCACGGCCAAGGGTCAGGAGTCGGACGTGATCCAGGGTCTCACCGGCGGCGCCGACGACTACGTCATCAAACCGTTCGCGCCCCGCGAGCTGATCGCCCGCATCAACGTCGCGCTGATCAAGGCGGGCAAACCGGCGGTCGTCGCCCAGGAAGGATAGGCTCCATGGCCGAGGTCACCGCCGCCCCGCGCGGAACGGGCCGCACCTACTGGCAGGCGCAGGGGATCGCCGAGTTGACCCTCAGCCACTTCGCCCTGGCCTCCGAGCAGGGCGACCGCGCCGCCCAACGCCGCGCCTTCTACGCCCTGGCCGGGTATTACGGGCGGACGCGCCGGATCGTGCGCTCGGCCCTCGCCGGCGGCAAGGAACCGCTGGCGCAGGCGGCGCTCCGCAACCTGGTCTCGCTCCACCGGCCGCTGACCCAGATGCACCGAACGGCGCCCGACGCGGTCCCCCTGGCGATGATCCTGGAGCGCGACGCGCGCGACGATCTCGCCCGCGATCTCGTCGTCCGGGTTCTGAGCGAGAGTCCCGAACCGCTCCGCGACGCCACGATCGTCAGCCGGATCGACGAGTTGGACATCCTCGGCCCGGTCAAGCCGGGTACGATCCGTCGCCACCTGACCGACCTCGAAGCCTCCGGGCACGTGGCGCGGTCCGGCGATGGGTCCGTTCGCACCAGCCGCACCTACGCGGAGCTCGACGTCGGGTCTGCCAGCCTGCAGGCGCTGCTCGGTCCCGACCTCTGCGCGCAACTCGCGGTCGACGGCTTCCGCGGGTTGAGCGACGTGGAGGCGCGCCAGGAGGTCTTCCGGGATCGCTTCGCGCGGGCGACCTCGCTGGGTACGGGCACCGCCGATCTCGTGATCGAGGCGGCGACGACGCTGCTCGACTCGCGACCGCCGGAACCGAGCGGTTGGCACCACGCCGACCTGCTGAACTCTCCCTACCCCCGACCCTACCAGTACGAGGCGTACGCCGTTTTCCGCGGCAGCGGCTACCAGGGCCAACTCGTCGAATCGCCCACCGGCAGCGGCAAGACAATGATCGGCATGATGTGCATCCAGGACTGGCTGCGGACCGTCCACCCCGGTCAATCGATCCTCGTCCTCGTGCCGACCGCCAACTACCAGCAGCAGTGGATCGGCGAGCTCTGCTACAAACCGATCGGTCTCCGCCTGCCGCCCGAGTTGGTCTTCGCCGGTACGCCGAACCAGTTGGAGCGTTTCCAGAAGCGCACCGGCAGTCACCCCGCGATCCTCTTGATGACCTACGCCGCGCTCGCGCAGACCGGCTCGGGCGTCGGCAAGGGCGGATTCGACGTCGATTCGATCGAGATGTTCCTGCAGGCGGCGAACGTCCAGTACGTCGCCCTCGACGAGGTGCACAAGGTCGTCGAGGACATGCGCAGCGTCTCCGCCGACGTCACCCGCCAGCTCGTCGAGTGGTTGCGTGACGGCAGTCTGCGCGGGTTGATCGGTTTTTCCGGGACGGCCGAGTCCTACCGGCCCCGCTTCGCCGAACTCGGTCTGCACCTGGCGCACTCCATCCCGCTCGAAACCCTGGTCGGTTACGGCTTTGTCGCCCCGTTCGCCGAATTCGGCGTGCCGTTCGCCAACTCCGCGCGCGAGCGGCGCATCCGCGACCTGCTCGACACCTACAAGACCCACCTTCTCGACTACGTCGAATTGCTCGGGTCGGAGCGATTGCGCCGCTGGTTTGCCGAGGTCCCGATGGCCGAGCGGGTCGCTATCGCCCGCAACCAACTCGGTATGTACCGCGGCCGTGCCGACGGCGACGAGGCGACCGCGAAACGACTCGCCGATTGGGAGCGCCGCGAAACAATCGGCATTTCGGAAGTCCCGCTGCTGACGATCCTCCAGATCGTGCGCGGTTGGTCCGATGAAGATCTTGTGCGGCAGGCAGGCATCGACCCTGAGCGATTCGATGCCCTCCGGCAGGCCCTTCTCGATGTCCGCAACGAACTGGCCGGTCTCATCTATCTCCCGACCACAGTCGCCCGGCTGGGGTTGCCCGGTTTCACGACGGAACTCGACCGGGAGGCGATCCTTGAGGCGACCACCACCGGTCGCTCCGTCGCTGCCCGCGCCGAACGCACCGACGACCTCCTCGCCACGACCATCGCCGGGCTCTACGCCGGGCTCACCGATTGGTACCTGCGCACCGGCGAGGGGAGGGTGGAGGCGATCAAGGCGCTGATCGACGCCGAGCGGGCGGTGCGCCCCGTCACCGGCATCATCGTCTTCGACACCGGCAAGCGCATTCGGTGGCGCTCCGGCCTGACCGCACCCGGTTACGACGGGGTTGCCGGGCTCTTCGCCCAACTCCTCGGCGACGAACGCTTTACCGCCTTCGCCGCCCTCTCCAGCGAGATATACCTCACCTACGACGAGCACGATCCCCTACCGCCGCGGATCGCCGCCTTCATCGAAGCGGAGTTGATGCGCGGCGAAGTCGCCGAGGCGATGTTCGGTCTCGCCACCCAGGGGCTGAACCTCCCGCACGAGATGGTGGAGGAGTTGCGCGGGCAATTCGCCGCGCTCATCGACGACTACGTCGCATCGTTGACTGGTGTGCGGACGCGACGACCGGGCGAGTTCCGGCGGCGGGTGCTGTCGCCGTTCCGGCGGAGCGCGCGCAAACGCGTGAAGGGGACGGCGGGCGAGCGGCTGCGGGCACGGTTGTCCACGCGAAACGTCCACCTCCAAGGTCTGCTGACGACCTTCTTCGACTATGCCCAGATTGCCGAGGGTTTTCGCCACGCCCGCGTCGGCGAGGTCGAACAGGTCAGCGGCGCCCGCCAACGCTTCTTCGTCGTGCCGATGCCCGGCGGACCGCGCAAGCAATTGATGTATGACCTGACGGCCCGCATCGTCGACGCCGAAACCCTGCCGGTCAACCTGATCATCGTCTCGAGTTGGGCGCGGACCGGTTGGAACGTCATCAAACCCAACGTCCTGATCGACGCCACCGCCACCCGCGACGTCACCGCCTGGCAACAACTCCGCGGTCGCGCCATGCGCGCGCTCCGCACCTGGACCAACGACTGCTACCGGCTCCTGCTGATGCTGCGCAGTGGTGATTCGCTCGACGGCGACCTCTCGGGCGATCTGGCCGCAGGCGTCTGGCAACCGTTGGCGCAACTCCCCTCGCCACCGACCCCGTTGCGCGACCGCCTCGTGCACGACGGGTTGGCCGCGCTGACCGATGCCGATCGCGACTCCCTCGCGATCGAACTCATGCTCGGCCGCAACAAGGTGACCCACATCTACGAGTTGGTGAAAGCGACCGGTTCGTCCCGGCAGATCGAATACGACCGGCAGTCCCGGCTCTGGCGCCGCCGCGAGTCGATCGCGCGCAAGCACGCCTACGAAACGTCGGTCGATCCATTCTCCGGTACGAGTTGCCGTGGTGTGGACCATGCCCCATTGCTCTACGCGGCCGATCCCCGCACCGATCTCCCGGCCGACCTGGAAAACCGCGTCCGCGAGGCGATCCGGGACCGCGACCCGACCGTCGTCACCGGTTGGCTTGCCGCTTCCGAACGTTGAACCGCGGGCGGCTCGTGGACACGTACGTCGCCGTTCCGAACCGAGCGAGCCGTGCCGTGCCCAAACGGGGAATGGCCGCGTCAGGCGTCGCGCCGCTCGAACCGGCCGGAGCGTTCGGTCAACCGCAGCCGAAAGACCACGAGCCGGCCCGCCCCATCCAAGGAACGTGGGACGACCTGTGCGCCGTCCGAGGTCAGGAGTGCCAGGGCGTCGCGGCGGGCGCCGTCGTCGACCAGTTCTTCGTAAACGCCCTCGGCGATCACGCTCCGCCAGGACACATCGCCCTCGACTTCGTCCACTTCGAAGCAGACGAGCGGTTGCTCGCGCATGACCTCGATCTTGCGCCCGAGTCCGCTGTAGGCGTAGACGTAGGTCCCATCGTAGGCGTAGGTAATCGGGACCACGTAGGGGCGGTCGTTCACCGAGCAGCCGATCCGCCCGATTCGTTGCCGCCACAGCGTCGCCTCGACCTCGTCTTCGGTCATCAGGCCGATCATGTCGTCATCCCTTCGTGCCTTGCGAACCGAAACTGGTCACCGGTGGCACCGTCCACGCACCGTCAACTCGAGCTTGTGGCGGAAGCTCCCGGAGCGCAGCGGAGGCGCACTCTCGCCTTGCCGACGCATGAGCAATCCGGGTCAGGGTGCAGTCTCGCATCCCCCTCGTGCCGGGAGCGTGCGAGATCCGTCCGCGGTCGCGACAAATCCGCAACAGATTCATCCCCGCGATCCCCTCCGCTGTTGCGCTTTTGCGATGTCGTGCCTCCCGGCGACGACGAGACTGTCACGCCGGTTCCCCCATCATCCCGGCGGGCGATGTGCCGGCCCGTCGAGACGACCGTCTCGACCTTCGATTCGATACGGAGATCACGATGGCTCCTGCGCAGACCAGGAAAGGTCTCAGCCGCCGGCGCTTCGCCGGCGCTCTTGACCTGCTCGGCATCGGCGCCGCCGGCGCGGCGATCGCGCCGAACGCACTCGGCGTCCAGCACCCGGCCGCGGCCGACGCCGCACCGGTCGTACCGAGCCACGACATGGCCGGGATGGGGACGACCGCGACCAACGCGACCACCCCGTCGAATCAGGAGGCGATGACGGCCGACGAGATGGACGCGATGCACGAGGTGAGCATCAAGGCGTTCCCGGCCCCGACCGGCGGACTCGGCGGTCAGCGCCTGCAACCGGTGATGGACGGCGACGTCAAGGTCTTCAGCCTGATCGCCCAGGCCGTCCAGTGGGAGTACCAACCGGGCAAATTCGCCGAGGCCTTCGCCTACAACGGCGTCGTCCCCGGTCCCGAGATCCGCGTCACCGAGGGCGACAAGGTCCGCATCGTCGTCAACAACCAGCTACCGCAGAGCACCTCCGTCCACTTCCACGGTGTGATGGTTCCCAACGACATGGACGGCGTCCCTCACATCACGCAGCCGTCGATCAAACCCGGTGCCGGCTTCGTCTACGAGTTCCCGATTTGCGAAGGCAACGCCGGCACCCACATGTACCACTCCCACCACAACTCGACCGAACAGGTCGGCAAGGGTCTCCTCGGTCCGTTCATCATCGAACCGAAGGACCTCACGACCCGGCCGAACCACGACCTCGAGTACACGATCGTCCTCAACGACGGACCGATCGGCGGTTTCAGCCTCAACCGCAAGAGTTTCCCGACCACGCAACCGTTCGTCGCCAAGAGGGGTCAGCGCGTCCTCTTCCGCTTCATCAACGAGGGTCAGATGATCCACCCGATGCACCCGCACGGGATGCCGATGCGGGTCGTCGCCGAGGACGGCTACGTCCTGCCCCAACCGTACAGGCGCGATACCATCCACATCGATCCGGGCGCGCGGATCGAAGCGATCGTCGAGGCGACCGAAGTGGGGACCTGGGCGCTCCGTTGCCACGTCCTCTCGCACGCCGAGGGACCGACGGGCATGTTCGGCATGGTCTCCGCGTTGATCGTCCAGGAGTAGGACGCGCCCGTACGACCGGCCGGCGGGGGTACGCCGCCGCCCGACCGGCATAGCATGCCGGCGACCAAGGAGGAGTCCCGTGAACACTCGCCAGATCTCCGAGCTTGCACGCGACCTGCCGGCGGCGGACCGCCGGACGATCCTGAAGGGGCTCGGCGGCGCCGGCCTGGCACTCCCCATCGCCGGCTTCTTTGCCAACCATGCTGCCCACGCCCAGGATCAGACGCCGACGCCGCCCGGCGCCCCGATCGGCTCGGGTGGAGAGCAACCCGGTACCGGCGCCGGCACCCCGATCCCGCAGCCGCCCGCGGCGTTCACCCCGATCGACCCGGTCCTGGCCCCGGTTCAGCCCGGTCCCAAGCAGGTGACCCTGACGGCGCAGGAGACGACGGTCTACGTAGCGCAGGGCGTCGCCTACGCCGGTTGGAGCTTCAACGGCACGATCCCCGGCCCGGCCCAGCGACTCGTCGTGGGGGACGACGTGACCGTCACGGTGCGCAACCAGGCGGCGATGCAGCACTCGCTCGACACCCACGCTGCCCAGACCCCGCCCGACGTCAACTACCCGATCGTCAACCCCGGCCAGGAGTACGCCTGGCACTTCACGCCGAACTTCCCCGGCGCCTTCATGTACCACTGCGGCACGCCCCCGGTGCTCATGCACATCGGGGCCGGCATGTACGGGGCGATGGTCGTCGACCCGCCGGGGGGCTGGCCACCCGCCCAGGAGTTGGTCTTCGTCCAGAGCGAGTTCTACCTCCTGGACGGCCCGAACGGCGTGAAGACCCCCGACTTCGCCAAGCTGATGCAGTACGGCGCGCTCGACTACGTCGCCTTCAACGGCTACGCCAACCAGTATGTGGAGCATCCGATCCCGGTCAAGGTGGGCGAACCGATCCGGATCTTCGTCGTCAATGCCGGTCCCAACACCTGGTCGAGTTTCCACGTGGTGGGGGCGATCTTCGACGCCGCCTACGCCAACGCCAACCCTGCCAACAAGGTCGTCGGCCTGCAGTCGATGACGATCGGGCCGGGCGATGGGGCCTGCGTCGAGCTCACGCTCAAGGAGCCGGGGACCTATCCCGCCGTCAACCACGCCTTCGGCCACGCCCAACACGGCGCGATCGCCCTCCTGCAGGCATCCTGAGGAACGGGGCCCCAATCGCCGGCCGCGGGGATCGCTCGCCCGCCCCCAACCCGCTTCCCACCTCCCACGTTGTGGAACCGCCCGGAAGATGTGCCTCCGGGCGGTTCCTCGTATTCGGGCCGTGGCTCGTCCCAGGGGCGCCGGTGTTGCGATTTCGTGACGCCGCCACAGGGCCATTTCACAACCTTGCCACGCATCGGACCCTACCCTACGCACAACGAAAGGGGGCGACGCAAGGACGTTGCCCCGAACACCAACGGGAGGTGTGACATGACACGCAATCGCACGTATCTGCTCACTGCGGCCTCGGCAGGGCTGTACGCCTTGCTGTGCTGGGTGTTCGCCGATGGGCTGTTTACCGGCAAGTTCTGGAACAGCGATGCGATCGCCACGTCGTCGGTCTGGACCTACGTCATGCTGGCGGCCATCATCGCCGCAGGGTACTACCAGGCGCAGCGGCTTCCGGCCGACGGGATCGTGACGAAGCCGCAGATCGACACCACGACACCGGGTCAGGTCGACGACCCGGTTGCCTGGAAACTGCTGATGGGCAACGCCTTCTGGGCGATCATCTGGTTGCCGCTCCGCTTCTTCGTCGGCCGCGAGTGGGTGGCCGCCGGCGAGCACAAGCTGCGCGACGACGCCTGGATGAAGGGCGGCACCGCCCTCAAAGCGTACTGGGAGCGGGCGACCGCCGTGCCCGAGGGCAGGACGACGTCTGCGTCGGGCACCTACGCCTGGTTCAACGACTTCTTGAAGTACATGTTGGACCACGAGTGGTACACCTGGTTCGCCAAGGTGATCGCGGTCGGCGAGTTCCTGGTCGGTGCCGGTCTGATCGTCGGTGCCCTGGTCGGGATTGCGGCCTTCTTCGGCACGATGATGAACTTCAACTTCCAGCTCGCCGGCAGCGCCAGCACCAACCCGGTCCTCTTCGGTCTCGGCGTCTTCATCGTCCTCGGCTGGAAAGTCGCCGGCTACTGGGGTCTCGACCGCGTGCTGCTCGCCTCGCTCGGCACCCCGTGGAAACTCGGCCGCCTCTTCCGGCACGAGCAGACGCTTGACACCCCGCCGCCCCGCGCCAGTGCCGCCTAACCGATAGCCCGCACCGGTACGACGCCCCCGGCCTGAGTGGCCGGGGGCGTTCTCCATCTGACGGACATCACGGCGCAAGGATGTCCAGGATCGACACCCGCATCGTCGTGCTGCTCGTCGCGGTAGCCGGTTCGCTGGGTCGGCAGTGTCGTCGAAGACGTGCTACCACACTCCCCAACGCCTATTCTGTCTGCGGAAAGCGGTGAATTCCCTGTTCATCGGTCGGTGCGATACCCACGACACATCCGAGTCCTCGCACAATCCGGCCCAGTGGATGGCCCATGGCAGCCGATCCCCGACCACAGATCTTGACCATCAACACCGGTTCCTCTAGCCTCAAGGCAGGCCTGTACGACGCCGATTCCAATGAGACGCTGAATCTGAATGCGACCGTCGAGCGCATCGGGCAAACCGGTGCCCGCCTTGGCGTCTACGGGGTTGGCGGGGTGCTTCTTGCCGATGAGGAACTCGAGCTGCCGGACCACGGCGCTGCGATGCGCGCGTTGCTGGGCTGGCTCGCCCGCGGCGGCACTGACCGGAGCGTGGCGGCGATCGGGCATCGGGTCGTTCACGGCGGCCGCGCCTTCGGCGAACCCGTCGCCATCACCGACGCCGTCGTGGCCGAGTTGCGACGGCTCGTACCGCTCGCCCCCAACCATTTGCCCCAGGCGCTCGACGCCATCGCCGTCGCCACGAACGCCTTCCCCGGCCTCCCCCAGGTTGCCTGCTTCGATACCGCGTTCCACCGGACCCTGCCCCGCGTCGCCCGGCTCTATCCCCTGCCGCGCCGGTTCGAGGCGGAAGGCGTCGTCCGCTACGGATTCCACGGACTCTCCTACGAATCGGTCATTTCGCAACTGGCGACCGTCGATCCCGCCGCCGTGTCCGGTCGCCTCGTCATCGCCCACCTCGGCAACGGCGCCAGCATGGTCGCCCTGCGTGGGGGAATCTCCGTCGAAACCACGATGGGGTTCACCCCGAGCGGTGGGTTGATGATGGGCACCCGCACCGGCGATCTCGACCCCGGTGTCCTGCTCTTCCTCCAACGAGAGCACGGGCTTGGGCCGTCCGCTCTCGGCGACCTCGTCAACCACGACGGCGGTCTGCGGGGCGTCTCGGGCGGAAGCGGCGACATGCGCGATCTCCTGGCGCGGGAGACGAGCGATCCCCGCGCCGCCGAGGCGGTCGCCCTCTTTTGCTACCTGGCAAAGAAGGCGATCGGCGGCCTCGCCGCCGTGCTCGGTGGTCTCGATGGGCTCGTCTTTACCGGCGGCATCGGCGAGCACGCAGCGCCGGTCCGCGAGCGCATCTGCGCGGACCTCCGGTTCCTCGGGGTCCGGCTCGATCCCGCGCGCAATCGGGTCGACGAGGCGGTCATCTCCGAGGAGGGCGGCCCGACCGTGGTCCGCATCGTGCGGACGGACGAGGACCGGATGATCGCGCGGCACACGGCGCGTCTGCTGCGAGAAGAAGGAGCGTCGGATGTTCCGCTTTGATCCCACCGTCTCCAGTGCGGTCACGGCCGATCCCCGCACCCCGCCGGCACCGGCCGAACAGGTCGACGGGCCTTTGTCGTCCGACCAATTGGCCCTCGTCCACCGCTACTGGCTGGCCGCCAACTACCTGACCGTCGGCCAGATCTACCTGCGGAGCAACCCTCTGCTCCGCGAACCGCTCCGGCCGGAGCACGTCAAACCGCGTCTGCTCGGCCACTGGGGTACCTCGCCCGGACTCAACCTCGTCTACGTCCACCTCAACCGGCTGATCGCCGAACGCGACGTCGACGCCATCTACCTGGCCGGTCCCGGTCACGGCGGTCCCGCCCTCCTCGCCAACGTCTACCTGGAGGGGACCTATTCGGAGATCTACCCGGACATCTCGCGGGATGCGGAGGGGATGGGACTGCTCCTCCGCCGGTTTTCCACACCCGGCGGTGTGCCGAGCCACGTCAGCGTCCCCACCCCCGGTTCCATCCACGAGGGCGGCGAACTCGGCTACGTTCTTGCCCACGCCTTCGGGGCCGCGTTCGACAACCCGGACCTGCTCGTGGTCGCCGTGGTCGGCGACGGCGAAGCCGAAACGGGCCCCCTGGCCGGTTCCTGGAAGGGCACCAGTTTCCTCAACCCCGCCCGCGACGGCGCCGTCCTGCCGGTCCTCCACCTCAACGGCTACAAGATCGCCAGTCCGACCGTCCTCGGCCGTTCGTCGGACGCCGAGATCGGCGAGTTCCTCGCCGGTCAGGGCTACGACGCCCGCTTCGTCGAGGGCGACGATCCCCCGCGCGTCCACCAGGCGTTCGCCGCTGCGCTCGATGCCGCCTACGCCGCGATCCGCGCCATCCAGACCGACGCGCGCGCCAACGGTGTCTCCGCGCGCCCGCGCTGGCCGGCGATCGTGCTGCGGACACCGAAGGGGTGGACCGGTCCCGACGTCGTCGACGGCGAACCCGTCGAGGGCACCTTCCGCTCGCACCAGGTTCCGCTCGCCAGGGTCCGCACCGATCCGGCGCAACTGGCCGCCCTCGAATCGTGGCTGCGGGGCTACCGGCCGGAGGAGCAATTCGACGCGGCCGGCGCGTTGAAGCCGGAACTGGCAGCCCTGGCACCGCACGGGGAACGACGGATGGGCGCCAATCCGCACGCCAACGGCGGCACGTTGCTCGTCGATCTCGACGTGCCCGATTTCCGCGACTATGGCGTCGAGGTGCCTCGACCCGGAGCGATCGAGGCCGAGAACACGCGTCCGCTGGGGAAGATGCTCCGCGACGTCTTCGTGCGAAACCGCGCGCAAGCCAACTTCCGCATCTTCTGCCCCGACGAACTCGCCTCGAACCGGCTCGACGACGTCCTCGCGACCGAGAACCGCTGCTTCGTCGGTCCCATCCTCGACGTCGACAGCCACCTGGCACCGGACGGGCGGGTGATGGAGGTGTTGAGCGAGCACCTCTGCGAAGGCTGGCTCGAAGGCTACAGCCTGACCGGTCGCCACGGTCTCTACGTCACTTACGAGGCCTTCGCGATGGTCTCGGCCTCGATGACGGTCCAGCACACCAAGTGGCTGCAAGAGGCGCTGGCGCTGCCCTGGCGCGAGCCGGTCGCCTCGCTCAACGTCCTCCTGACCTCCACCTGCTGGCGCAACGACCACAACGGGTTCAGCCACCAGGGACCGGGCCTGATCGACGTCATGCTCTCCAAACGCGGCACCGTGGCCCGCATCTACCTGCCGCCGGATGCCAACTGCCTGCTCTCGGTCGCCGACCACTGCCTGCGCAGCCGCAACTACGTCAACCTGATCGTGATCGACAAGCAACCGCACCTCCAATACCTCGGTGTCGTGGACGCGGCCGACCACTGCGCGCGTGGCGCCACGATTTGGGGTTGGGCGGGCAACGAGGCCGGGGTCGAACCCGATGTCGTCCTCGCCGCCGCCGGGGACGTACCGACGATGGAGACGCTGGCGGCGGCGCAATGGCTGCGCCAACGGATTCCCGAGCTCAAGATACGGGTCGTCAACGTGGTCGATCTGATGACCCTTTTCCCGCCCGCGTACCACCCGCACGGGATGAGCGAAACGCGCTTCGTCGAACTCTTCACCGCCGACAAACCGGTCGTCTTCGCTTTCCACGGCTACCAGCGCGCCATCCACGAGATCGTCCACGGCCGGGTCAACGCCCAGCGCTTCCACGTCCGCGGCTTCACCGAGCAGGGGACGACGACGACCCCGTTCGACATGCTCGTCCTCAACGGCATGAGCCGCTACCACCTGGCGGCCGAGGCGCTCAACCGCGCCACCCGCATCCGCCCCCAGGTCCCCGCCCTCGTTGCCGAGTTGGAGCACCACATCGCCCGGGCCGTCGCCTACACCCGCGAGCACCTCGAAGACCCGCCGGAAATCCAGGACTGGGGCTGGCGGTCCGATCTGACCCAAGCACCGTAGCAGCCGCGCGCACGACCTTGAATGGTCATGCCGGGAGTGCCGAGATGCCGTTCACGTCTTTGCAACAGCCATTGGCGGCGCGCTGTCGACTGTGCAACGCGCGAACCGGCAAAATGTCGGTGGAGGTGACAGGATGAACATGCTCGTCGTCGTCGCCAGCAAACACGGCAGCACCAAGGACATCGGCGAGACCATCGCCGGGGAATTGCGATCGATGGGGATCACGGCCGACGTCCTCGCTCTGCCCGGTGCGCCCGACCTCGCACAAGTCGACGCGATCGTCCTCGGCAGCGCCGTCTACATGGGGCGCTGGCTGCCGGCGGCGGTCGACTTCGTGAAGAAGCACCGGGAGGAGCTCCGTGCAGTGCCCGTCTGGCTCTTCAGCAGCGGCCCCCTCGGCGCCGATCGACCGGTGCCACCGGGCGATCCCCAGGACCTGGACGAACTGATGGCGGCGACGCGCGCCCGCGGACACCGCCTCTTCTCCGGCCGTCTCGACGGCGCGGACCTCGGCTTGGGCGAGCGCCTGATCGCCAGGATCGTGCATGCTCCAAGCGGCGACTTTCGCGATTGGGACGCCATCCGCACCTGGGCCCGCGAGATCGGCTCGGCGCTCCTCGCCGCATCTCCCGATCGCCAGGGGGCGGCGACGTCGACCGGCGAACCGCAACCAATGGAGACGCCGTGAAACCGCAACGCCTCGCCGGTTTCGGCTCGATCGCGCTCGGGGCCGGCATCGCCACGGCCGCGGTGCTGGGACCGCTTGCCCTCAAGGCGATCCAGTTCCGGACCTCGGACCGCATCGAAAACCAATTCGTCGGCGGCGAGATCGTCTCGCTCGCCGTGGTTGCTCCCACCGCGATCGCCGCCGGGGTCCTTTGGTTGCGGGGACACCGGTTGGCCCCGGCGCTCGCCCTTGGCCCGTCCCTCTACGCGGTCTACACCTACACGACGGCGGTGATCGGACAGGAGTACGGCCGCTACCCCGGCAACGTCGAGAAGTTCTTCCCGCTCTATGCCGGACTCGTCGCCGGCGGCGCGGCGATTGCCGCCTGTTCCTGGGCCCGGTTGGACGAGATCGATCTGCCGATGCCGTCGGACCGTCTGAGACGCGGAGTGGCCGGCATCTTCCTCGGTCTCGGCTCGTTCTTCGCGCTCGCCTGGACGGCGCAGATCCGGCTCGTCGTCACCGGTCATCCGGCCGCCGAGTATCGCGAGGGGCCGTCCGCGTTCTGGATCGTCAAACTCCTCGATTTCGGCTTCGTCATCCCCGCCCTGATCGCGACCGCGATCGGACTCTTCCGCCGGCGGCCGGTCGCGCTCCAGGCCGCCTATGGTTTGGCGGCCTTCGCCACCTGCCTGGCGGGTTCGATCGCCGGCATGGCGGTTGCCATGGTGGTGAAGGACGACCCCTCGGCACAACCGGTGATGGTGGCGGTTGCCCTTCTCGCGACGGCAGGCCTGGCCGCGATCACCGTCCGGCTCCTGGCGCCGCTGGCACGCCGGCAGCCGGTCGGTCTGCTATCCTCGCCACCACGCCCGCCCGCGAGACGCTTGGCAGGACGCGATGACCGATCACCACGGCACGCCGGTTGAGTCGACCACCGACCCGTCGCCCCGCGACGAGGCGAGCGCGCGCGAACCGTTGCCGATCGCCGCCTACGAGGCCGCCCTCGCGATCGCGTCGGAAGTCGACCTCCCCGCCGTCTTGCAGCGCCTGGTCGATCTCGCCCGTCAGGTCGTCCCCGCCCGTTACGCCGCCCTCGGCGTCGCCGACGCGGAGGGCAAGATCGTCGAGTTCATCACCTCCGGTATCAGCGCGGAGGAGCGCGCGGCGATCGGACCGATCCCGCAGGGTCACGGCATGCTCGGGGAATTGATCAAGACCGGCCGCCCGCTGCTGGTCCCCGACATCGCCGCCGATCCCCGCTCCGTCGGGTTTCCTCCCCATCACCCGCCGATGCACACGCTGCTCGGCGTGCCCATCCTCCTCGCCGGCCGTCCCCTGGGCAACCTTTACCTGACCGAGCGCCTCGATTCCCGGCCGTTCGACGAACGCGATCTCGGTACCCTTCAGGTCCTCGCCGCCCACGCCGCCACCACGATCGACCGCGCTCGTCTCTATCGCCAGATCGAGGAGGCCCGCCGCCGCGCCGAAGAGCAACGCGACCAACTCCGTACAATCCTCGACAACCTCCCAGTCGGTGTCCTCATCCGGTCCAACCCGAACGCCGCGATCGAGCTCGCCAACGCCTCCGCCGTGCGGATGGTGTTCGGTCCGACGGCCCCCGCCGGTGCCCTGCCCGCGTTCGGCCGCGACTTCCACCTCCTCCACGCCGACGGCTCGCCCGTACTGGACGACCAGCAACCGGGCAAACGCGCGCTTCGCGGCGAGACCGTCCGCAACCGCCAGCTCATCCTGGCCGGTTGGGACGGGCAACGCCTCCCGATCCTGGTCCAGGCCGCGCCCCTGCGCGACGCGCGCGGGGAGATCACCCGCGCGGTCGTCGTCTTTCAGGACATCGCGCGCCTGCGCGAGGCCGAGCAACTCAAGGACGACTTCCTCTCCCTGATCTCCCACGAGTTCCGCACGCCGCTGACGGCGATCCACGGCGGCGCCCACCTCCTCGCCACCCAGGGCGCGACTCTCGACGAGGAGACGCGGCAGGAACTGCTGGCCGACATCGTGCTCGAAAGCGATCGGCTCGACCGCATGCTCACCAACATGCTGAGTTTGACGGCGATCCGGGCGGGACGGCTCGAACCGGCGACCGAACCCGTCCTCGTCGAACCGCTGGCGCGCCGCGTCGCCAGGGAGGTCGGCGAGCGCTCACCGAACCACGCCTTCGTCGTCGCCGTCGCCGCGGGTTTGCCGCCGGTCGAGGCCGATCCGGATTTGCTGGCGCAGGTCCTGCGCAACCTCTTCGAAAACGCGGTCAAGTACTCTCCCGGCGGCGGCGAGATCCGGATTTCCGGTCGCCGCGACGGCGAGCAGGTCGAGATTCGGGTGACCGATCAGGGGAGCGGGATCGCCGCCGAGCACGTCCCCCACGTCTTCGAACGCTTCCGCCGCCCCGGCGCCGATCCGACCGTCCGCGGCATGGGGCTCGGTCTCTACCTCAGCCGTCACCTGGTCGAAGCGCAGGGCGGTCGGATCGGCGCCGAGTCGCCCGGTCCCGGTTTGGGGGCAACCTTCTCCGTCGTCTTGCCGATCGCCCGCGGCTGGGACGTCGCCGATCCCGGCACGCCGGCCATGGCTCTACCAAGGACGCACTGAGCGATGCGCAAACACCTGATCCTGGTCGTCGACGACGAACCGGCCATCGTCCGCCTGGTCCGCGCCAAACTCCTGGCCGACGGCTACGCCGTGGCGACGGCCGGGCGCGGCGAAGAGGCGCTCGAGTTCCTCGAAAACGAGCGCCCGGACCTGATCGTCCTCGACCTGATGATGCCGGGCATGGACGGATTCGAAACGCTGCGGCGGATACGGACCACGAGCCAGGTGCCCGTCATCCTCCTGACCGCCCGCGCCGGCGACCACGACAAGCTGCGCGGTCTCGAAGGCGGCGCCGACGATTACGTCACCAAACCCTTCAACCCCGACGAGTTGGCGGCGCGCGTCGCCGCCGTCCTCCGCCGCACCGCCGGTGCCGCCCAGACCGCCGGTCGTCCCGTCCTCCGCTACCCCGGCGTCGAAATCGACCTCGAACGCCGCCGCGTCCTCGTCGACGGCGAAGAGGTCCGGCTCAGCCGCACCGAATGGGAACTCCTTACCCAGCTCGCCGCCAACGCCGGCCGCGTCATGCTCCACGCCGAACTGCTCACCCGCATCTGGGGACCCGAATTCCGCGACGAGTCGCACTACCTGCGGACCTGGGTCAGCCGCCTCCGCGCCAAACTCCAGGCCGACCCCGCGACCCCCGAACTGATCGCCACCTTCCCCGGTTTGGGGTATCGGATGGAGGCGCCGACGACGGAGTGAGGCGAACCAACGGATCTTCCCTCCTCATGTCTGCCTGCGCAGTCTGTCATTGACGTCGGATCATTGCGGCAGTAGTGTTTGGCCATGATCCCTCCCTTCGAGCCCGATGGGAACTTGCCACCGGGTATCCATGGGGCAACATGGGAGGAGGTCGCGGCACGGTTCGGCACAACCGAGCATCGACGCCGCCTGTTGGCCGGTCTCGCTTTGGCCATCGCCGACCTCCGCATCGCACGATGTCGCGCCGTGTACGTGGACGGAAGCTTCGTCACGGGCAAGACGAGTCCGAACGACTTCGACGCCTGTTGGGACCGGCGCGGCGTCGATCGCCACCTCTTGAACCCCGTGCTTCTGACGTTCGATCGCCGGCGGGTAACGCAGAAGTCGAGGTACGGCGGCGAGTTGTTCCCCGCCGACGCGATAGCCGATGACTACGGAACGCGCTTTCTGGACTTCTTGCAGTTTGACCATCGTGCCGGGCGCCCGAAGGGAATCATCGCCATCGATCTGGAGAATCGTCCATGATCACGAATGATGAGCAACGAGCCATCACGAAACGCGAAGCCGAGAAATTCCGGAATGCCTTGGACGCGGCAGTTGCCAAGTCCGCGGACGAAGCTGACCCGGAAGAGCGGGCCTGGTTGGGGATCTTCGCTGACGCCTTTCAGAGCCAACTCGCCGATCTGGAAGAGGACTTGGCCGAGTACGAGGCGCTTCGAACCGGCGAAGCCGTGGTTGTTCCATTGGAATCGGTCGCCCAGTTGCCCGCAGTCTTAATCAAGGCTCGGATTGCCTCCGGGCTTTCTGAACGGCAACTCGCGACACGTCTCGGTGTTGAGGAATCGGTCGTCTTGCGCGCTGAGGCGACTGGATACGATGCAGCAAGCCTCGGTTTGATGCGCGATGTAGCGCGAGCTCTCGGGGTCGAGTTGCGCGGAGAAGCGACGATCCCCGGTGACCGTGCCGCCGACTAATTCGCGGGCGTCCTTTCGCGTGCCCACATCGCCGCAATCGCCTGTCGCTCACGCGCGTGCCACCCCTGTCAGATCGGCGCGCTCGCGCGGAGTCGCCAGCGTTACCAAAACCGACACGCTGGCAACCGGTCACAACTCGGCTCCGGCCAGTGACAACCGTTCCCCGCTGACCGGCCCCGCTTCCTCGGAGCAGAGGTAGAGCATCGCCGCGGCGATCTCTTCCGGCGTCGTCCAGGAGGCGTTTGTTGCCGAAGGTTCGCTGTCCCGTTTGTGCTCGACGTCGATCGCCCGCGCCTGCAAGACATTCGCGGTCACCCCCTGGCCCGCCATTTCCCGCGCCACCGTCTGGATCAGCATCTCCTCGGCGGCCTTCGCCGCGGCGTAAGCGCCCATCTTCGCCGCCGGCCGGCTCGTTCCCGTCGCGGAGACGACGACGATGCGTCCCCAACCGCGGGCGACGAGGATCGGCACGAACGCCCGTAGGAGGTGAAACGTCGTCCACACGTGCTGGTCCAGCATCGAGGCGAGATCGCTCGGATCGGTCTCGGCGATCGGCTTGCCGCCGACCCAGCCGCCGACGAGGTGCAGCAAGACGTCGGCACCGCCGAACTGCTCGGTCACCGCCCGCGCCGCCCCGCTTACCGCCGCCGGATCGCGCAAGTCCGCCGCGTGCACCAGCACCCGCTCCGCCGGTAGCCCCAGTTCCTGCGCCTGCGCATCGAGCTTGGCCTGGTCCCCGCTGACCAGCGCCAACCGCGCCCCACGCTCGGCGAACGACCGCGCGACGACGCGCCCCAGCCCACCGGTCGCGCCGGTGATCACCACCACCCGCCCGTCGATCCCCACCGCTGCCTCCTATTCCTGCGACGATCGGACGATGATCCTATCACGACGACGGCAGGTCCAATTCGCGGAGCGATGGACGTGCTCTCAAACAAGATTCCCTCTCCCGCGCTCCGGGCCGGGAACCCTCTTGGTGGCGACTGGGGCGAGGGCCACTCGCAGCCCGAAGCTCGTACCTCGCAGCTTCGTCTGCCCGTCCGCCACGATCGCCAGGTCGACGCTCTCCTGCGCGTCCGGCGGCCTCGGCCGGAGGTGGTCCTTCGTCGGGCACCCGGTCGGTCACCAGTCAACGCGGATGCTGCATCGGATGCAGGGGCGCCTGGTAATCGACCCGGTACCGAACACGCAAGGTCCAGCATTCACGAGGTCTGGCATCGTATGATGCGGCAAACGGGATGAGGAGCCACCCAATGAGCGAACGCGCGACCACTGCTCAATTAATCGACCACCTCACCGACTTCCTTATTCGCGTCCAGGACAACGGAGAATCATTCGTGGTCGAACGCGATGGTGTCTCCCTCGCCACGTTGGCCCCCGTGCCGAAGACCGGCGGCATCACTTGGCATGAGTTTGCCGCGCTCTACCGCGATCTTCCGCGCCCCGACGACGACTTTGCGGACGATTTGGAAGCCGTCCATGCGGCACTCGCGCCCGTCTGAGCCGCGGCGAGGTCGCGAGGAATCATCCATGGAGACACGTGAACGAATCCACCAACTGGTTGATGAGCTACCGGAGACCGAGTTGGACGAGGTTGCCCGGCTGCTGGAGAGCCGTCGGTCCTCCGATCCGCTATCGCGCGCACTCGCTTTCGCGCTGCCCGACGACGAGGCGGAGTCGGACGACGAAGCAGAGGCGGTTGAGCAGGCGTACCTGGATGTCCGGCAAGGCAAGCTCGTTTCGCACGGTGAGGTGCTCCGTCAACTGACGAGCCCGGCGAAACCTGGATGAATACACGCTTGGTCTG
>DATBFX010000145.1:0-16806 GCA_036558305.1 Thermomicrobiales bacterium
GAGCGCGCCCACGCGATCATGAACGGCTACCAGAACGGGTTCCTGGCGTGCAACGTGAAGATCTGAGCGAGTAGTCGGTAGTCAGTAGTCAGTAGCCAGTAGCCAGTCGTTTGTTGTCAGCGCTTGGCGCCGCGCCGTTGCGCCTCACAGCGGCACCCCGGCTGACCGTCACTTCGTCACTGACTACTGACTACCGGCAACTGACTACTGACCGCGGCTCGCAGAGGGCACCAGGACCGCCGGGGTCGTGCCGGCGCGGACGAGTTTGTCGGCGACGCCGCCGAGGACCCAGCGACCGCTTCCCGTTTGGCCGTGACTCGTCACCACGATCAGGTCGCCGGGGTCGGCCGCCGAGATCACGGTCGCGACCGGCTCGCCCGTCAGCACCTCGGCGGTGGCCTCGACGCCGGTGGCGCGGAGACCGTCGACCGCGGTCTGGACGCCGCGTTGCGCTTCCGTCCGCTGCGCGGCAAGTGCCTCCTGGTCGTACGCGCTTTGTCCCGGAGGGGTGACCGCGGCGGCGGAGACGGCCCGGACCACGCGGACCGGCACGGCGAGCGCCCGCGCCAGCGCCGCCGCGACCGGTAGCGCCCGCGCCGCCTCGTCGGACCCGTCGATCGGAACGAGCAAACCGGTGACGACGTTCCCGCCGGCGGTGCCGGTCGCCGCTGCCCGCGGGTGAACCACCAGCACCGGCTGGCGGGCGGCGCGGACGACGCGATCGACGGTGCTTCCGAGCGCCCACGGACCCCAAGCGCCTCTTCCCTGGTTGGTCATCGCGATCAATCCCGCCCCCTGCTCGCTCGCGACGCGCAGGATCTGCTCCGCCGGGTCGCCGACCGCTACCTCCCGGCGCACCCGTGCCTGGTCGCCGAGCCGGGCGGCGGCGCGGTCCAGGTGTTCCCGGGCGACCTTCTCATAGCCTTGCTGGACCTGCTGCGCCGAGCCGATCTCTTTGCCGAAGATGTTGCGAACGTTGCTTGCCGGTGGCGTGACCTCCAACAAGGTCACCACTCCCGCGGGACCGCCGATCGCGCGCACGTAGGGCAACGCGGCCTCCGCATTCTCCGAGCCATCCAGCGGGACGATGATTGGGGTCAGGGTTGCGGCCGTCTTGGATTCCATCGCCGCTGCCTCCTTCATCGGTGACGTCGGGCTTCCCGCGATGACGCCGGAACAGCATACGGCACCGATCGTCGCGACTGTCTCGTGGGGGCGACGGACGGTCGCCGCTCGCCCTGCCAGGTTACGGCACGCGATAGAGTCTCGCCAATGCCGCCGCGGCGTCGGCGACCGCCTGACGGATCTCGGTCGACGCAAGCACCTCGGCCTCCGCGCCGAGTCTGAGGAGTTGGACCGGCGCGTGTTTGACCGCCTCGACCCGCACGGTGACCCGCACCCAGCCGTCCGCGTCGGGCGGTTCCGCGCTTGCCAGGGCGGCCCGCATCGCCGCCGGGCTGAACATGACCGACGAGGAGAACTTGCGATGAAGCATCCGCAGGCGCTGCTGGGTCAGCGCGGCAGACGCCCAGAGGGTTTGCCGATGAACCTCAGCACAAACGACAGATGGAAGACGCGGGACTTCGCGACCCGCCGCTTCATTGCGCTGGGCCGGCGGCGGTTTCGCCGGCGGCGACGGCAACCGTCACGACCAAGAGGATGGTAGGGGCCCCGGCCCCAGACTGCCACCGCCCGCTCGCCCCGGCCCCGATTGCGATCCCGTCTCCCGCTGCCACGGTTTGCCAGTTCGTCGTGCCGGTGGCGCGGTCCAACAGCGCCGATTCCAACTGCCCCGTCTCGACGACGGCGAGGGCGGCTCCCCTTGCGACCGGGAGGCCAAATGCGGCTCCAGGCGCCAGCACCAGTCGGCCCGCTGCCAGTTGGGCGCTCGGGGGGATCGTGACCTCGGCGGACGCGCGGGCCGCGGCGGCCGAGCCAGCCGGGAGTCGGTCGGGTGGTGCAAGGGCAACGACGGCGGCTACCGCGGGGGAGGTGCCCTGGTTGCGAATGGTCAGCCGAGCCGTCGGGGGGATGGCGACGAGGTCGCCGCCGACGAGATCGAGGGGCCGGAGCAGAGCGGCCGGGACAAAGAGCGGCCCGGCCGCGACGGTGGCGGTGCGGACCAAGAGGTTCGGCAGGGGGAGGTTGCGCCCGCTCGCCTGCGCGTCGGTCGCCTCGCCGGTTGCCTGCAACGTCCCCGCCTCGACGAAGACCACACGAGCCGCCGCGTCGCCGCCCAGGACCCGCTCGTCTCCCGGTGCGTAGGTGCGTCGCTCGAGGAAGACCGCCACCCGCGTGGCACCATCCGCGACGGCCGGAGCCGGCACCGCCCAGAGAGACGTGGCCAGGAGGGGAGATGGGGTGGCGCCCCAGTGCTCGGCGATCGCTCCCCCCACGATGCGGAAGGCTTCCAGCGGGCCCCAGGTCGCGGCCGCCGCCGGCAACGGGAGGCCGAGGAACGTTCCCTCCGCCGTCCCCTCGGCGTGGACTTGGACCGCCACGGCGTCGCCATCGGCGATGGTGCGATCGACGACGAGGCGCTCGCCGGGGAAGGTGGCGTGCCGGGCGACGAGCGCCTCGGCCAGGCCGTCCCGATCGGGCGCCGTTCCGGGGGCGGGCGCGTGGTCGACGAAGCCGGGCGCAAGGACCCCGTCGAGGGCGGACGGGTCGCCGGTCCGCAGCACGGTGTTGGCGGCGGCGTAGAAGCGATTCACCACGGCAACGACGGCCGCGTTGGCAGGTCGTCGTTCAACGCGCCGCGGCTCGCCGACCGTCGTGGCGAGACCGAGGATGGCGAGGCCGGTGGCCAGGCACAAGAGGCAGGCCAGCAGGAGGGTGGGTGCGCGATGGGCACGGGTACAAGAAGCACGCATCGGGAGCCCTCCGGCGTGGCCGGACTCGCGGCCGGAGTAGACCCGGCCGGGGCGATCGTCGCCTCAAGCGTCTCGGTTCGTGGAGCGATTTTGGGTAGGAGCATCCACCCGCGCATCGCGCGGTTGTCGGATTCGGTGCGCGCGTTTTCTCAGGGGATGGCGTGAGGGGTATCCGTCAATCGCGCAGTGGGCGGTAGGTTCAAACGAGACCGCGCGCCACCGCGCAGGCCGCCGCCTCGACCCGGTTGGCGACGCCGAGCTTGGTGCAGAGGTGGGTGACGTGGGTGGCCACTGTGCGGGGGCTGACGAACAGCGCCGCCGCGATCTCCGGGTTCGATTTGCCGGCCACCAGCAGTCGCAGGACCGCCAACTCGCGCGCCGACAATCCGGCGCCTCGCGGCCCTGCCGCCTCGACAGCCCGCACCACCGCGTCCGCCTCGGCGACCAGCTCCGCGGGGCGCAACCGGCGCCCGGTCCGCTCCATCCGGATGCGGTCCTCGTCCGCCAGCGTCGCGCGAATGGTTCGCGCGGCGCGCGCGTGATAGGCGGCGGTGGCCCCCCACAGTCGACCGCCGCTCCGGGCGAGGATCTCCTCGATGGCTCCCAGCAGCCGCGCGGCGCGGTCGGGCTCCCCGCCCGACACCGCCAGGTCGGCCAGGCCGGCCACCACGCCGGCCAGCAGCCACCGGTCATCGACGCCGACGAGGAGCGCCAGGCTCTCCCGGTAGTGGCGCGCCGCCCGCACCGGGTCGTGTCCGTCGTGTGCCAGGATGCCGAGTTGGGCCAGGCGGGCGCCCACACCCCAGTCGTCGCCGTCCGCTCGGTGAAGGGTCAGGCTCTCCTCCATCAGCGGCGCGCCCCGCGAGACGTCTCCCGCGACGACCATCGCGAACCCCACGTCGCCGATGAGGTAGCCGAGGGGGATGCCCAGCGGATACGCGGCCGGCGCCACCGACCGCGCGATCGCGACCGCCGCCTCGCCCAGGGACACGGCCCGGCGGTCGTCCCCGGGCGAGCCGGAGCCGCGGTTTCGGACTACGATCGTGAGCGACTGGCAATGGAGCGCATTGGCTTCCCCGACGCGATCCGAGGTCGCGCGCGCCAACTCCAGCGCTTCGGCGATCCGACTCGCCGCGGCGGCGTGGTCCGCGCGCATGTCGGCGGTGAGTCCCGCCGCCAGCAACGCCGCGATCACCGCGTCCGACCGGGCGTCCGCTCGTCGGGCGAGCGCCGCCTCCAGCCAGGCCCGGCCTTCGGTCAGGTAGCCCCGGAAATGGCAGAACCGCCAGAGCGCCGTGGCCATCCGTAGCGCCCTATCCGCGTCGCCGGTTTCGACCAGCCAATCCTGCGCCGCCCGCAGGTTCGGCAGCTCCGCTTCCAGCCGGTCTAGCCACCACCGCTGCCTCGGGCCGTGGATCTCGGCCATGGCGCGTGCCGCCAGCGCGGCGCACCATGCCGCGTGGGCCGCCCGGGCCCCGTCCTCTTCGCCGCTGGCCGCGAGCCGCTCCAGCCCGAATTCCCGTAGCGTTTCGAGCATCGCGAACCGTGCCGCGTCGAGCGCGGCGGCGGCGTCGGGTGGTGCGGTGGCGTGTAGCAGACTCTTGTCCACCAGTGAAGTGATGCCTTCGAGGACGCCGACACCCGGATCGGCGGGGCCGGTGCCCACGGTCTCCGCCGCGTCCAGGGTGAACCCACCCGCGAAGACGGCGAGCCGCCGGAAGAGCGTTTGCTCCTCGGCGGTCAGGAGATCGTGGCTCCAAGCGATGGCGTCGCGCAGTGTCCGTTGCCGTGCCGGCAGATCCCGGCCGCCGCCGGTCAGCAGCGGAAGGCGGTGCCCCAATCGTGCCAGCAACGCCGCCGGCGGGAGCACCTTGGTGCGGGCGGCGGCGAGTTCGATCGCGAGCGGCAGCCCGTCGAGGCGGCGGCAGATGGCGGCGACGTCGGCGCCGTTGGCGGCGGTGAGGGTGAACGCGGGCACGACGGCCTGTGCCCGGGTCACGAAGAGGCGGACGGCGTCGGAGGCGGCGAGCAGCTCGATCGGAGCGGCCGGATCGGTGTCGGGCAGCCCCAGCGGTGGGACCGGGTATTCTCGTTCCTCCGACAGCCGCAGCCGGACGCGACTGGTGACGAGCGCCGTCGATCCCCGCGAAACCGCGAGGAGATCGGCGACGAGCGGGGCGGCCTCGGCGATCCGCTCGAAGTTGTCCAGGAGGAGCAGGAGACGCCGGTCGCGTAGAAACGCCGCGAGGCGCTCCCCCAGCGGCTCGTCCCCGGCCTCCTGCACGCCCAGGGCGGTCGCGATGGCGGAGGAGACGAGCGTCGGGTCGGCGAGCGGGGCAAGGGCGACGAATCGCACACCGTCGCGGAATGCGCCGGCCACATCGGCCGCCGCCTGGAGCGCCAAGCGGGTCTTGCCGACCCCGCCGGGGCCGGTCAGGGTCAGGAGGGGAACGGCGTCGTGGAGGAGCAGCGCCGCGATCGCGGCGAGCTCGTGCGCCCGCCCGATCAAGGGGGTACGTGGCAGAGGAAGCGGAGACGGGTCAGGAGGCGATGGTGCGGACATGGACGGCCCCGAGCGCGCGGTGGTCGGTGGGCTCTCCTCGGTCGCTCCCTACGCTACACCAACCGGCCCCGGTGTCAAGCAGTCGTGGCGAGGCGTGCTCGCCTCAACCAGCATCGGCTCCGCGGGGACGATACAACTCCGCCAGGGCACGTGCGGCCTCGGCGACCGCCTGACGGATCTCGGGCGGCGCAAGCACTTCGGCCTCCGCGCCGAGTCGGAGGAGTTGGACCGGCGCGTGTTTGACCGACTCGACCGGCACCGTCACCCGCGTCCAACCGTCCGCGTCGGGCGGCTCGGCGCTCGCCAGGGCGGCCCGCATCGCCGCCGGGCTGAAGAGGTGGGGGAAGAGTTCGAGACCGCGGGGCGAGAGCCTGACCACCGCCTCGTAGCGATAGAGCCGGTCCAGGAACTGCTCCGCCCAGGTCTGCCAGTAACCGGTCAGATCGAACCCCTCGGGTCGCTCGAAGCACTCCTCCGTCGTCGCCAGCTCCAGGATGCGGGAGACGCGGTAGGTGCGCGGCTGACCGTCGACGGCGGCGACCAGATACCAGGCGCCGCCCTTCAGCACCACGCCGAGCGGTTCCAGCGTCCGCTCCACCTCTTTGCCCCAGCGCTGGTAGCGGACGCGCAGCCGCTTCTGGTTCCAGACCGCATCGGCGACGGTTTCCAGGTAGGGCGGTTGCTCGGCATCCTGAAACCAACCCGGCGCATCGAGGTGGAACCGCTCGCGAATCCGTCCGGCGCGGGACCGCAACTCCGGCGGCAGCGCCGCCATCAGCTTGAGTTGGGCCGCCGCCAGTACCGTGCCCAATCCGAGTTCCGCCGCCGGACCCGGAATCCCGACCAGGAACAGCGACTCCGCCTCCTCCGGCGTCAACCCCGTCAACCGCGTCCGGTACCCGTCGAGCAGGCGGTATCCGCCGTCCGGCCCGCGATCCCCGTAGACCGGCACCCCCGCCGCGCTCAGCGAATCGACGTCCCGGTAGACGGTCCGCACCGAGACCTCGAGTTCGTCCGCCAGCGCCTGGGCGGTCATCCGGCCGCGGGTCTGGAGGAGGAGCAGAATCGACAGCAACCGACTCGCGCGCATACCCGAGAGTATCCCACGAATCCTGACGGTTCATGACAGGTTTACCGGCTATCATCGTTTGGCGCACGGGCAACCGGCCCGCGCGGCAGAAAGGACAAACGATGACCAGCCACGGCACCGGCACCTTCGAGGGCAAGAGTTGGGAGGAGCAACCGATCAGCGAGCTCGACGGCGGTCCGAAACTCAACCGCGCCCTCGTCACCAACGCCTACCAGGGCGCCATCGAGGGCGAAGGCACCCTCGAATACCTGCTGATGTACCGCCAGGACGGCACCTGCGTCTACGTCGGCGCCGAACGGATCGTCGGCACCGTCGACGGTCGCTCCGGCAGCTTCGTCCTCCAACACAGCGGCGTGTTCGCAAAGGAAACGGCGACCACCGAGCTGTCCGTCGTCGCCGGCTGCGGCACCGGCGATCTCGCCGGTCTCCGCGGTGAAGGCGCCTTCGCCGCCGGTCACGGCGTCGTCCCCTACACCTTCGACTACCGTTTCGAGTAGACGATGACGCTCTACCCGCTCTATCTCGAATCCGGGCCCAAGCGGAAAACGACGATGGTCCACGTCCCGGACCTCCTCGGCTGCGTCGCCACCGGTCCGACCACCGACGACGCCCTCGCCCGCACCCCCGGCGCCATCCGCGCCTTCCTCTGCTTCCTCCACCGCCACGGCGTCGCTGTCGACCCGGACGCCGAGATCGAAACTCGGATCGCCGAGCACGTCACCGAGGGGACGTGGTTGGGCAACGGCAGCCCCTATATCGTCTTCGCGTGGGACTTGGAGCCGCTGACACCCGACGATACCGAGGCATACATCGAGCGACTGGAATGGATGCGCGGGGAGATGCTCGACCTGATCGAAGGTCTGAGCGACGACGCCTGGGAGGACAAACCGGATACCGCGCGGGCCGTCCGGCGGATCGTCGAACACGTCTCCGGTGCCGAATACAGCTTCGTCCGCCTCTTCGGCAAACTCCCCGGCGTCTCCGGACCCGGCGCCACCGAAAAGATGAGCCGCGACGAACTCCTGGGTTGGACGGAATACCTCCAGCAGTGCGAATTCGACCGCCTCCGCGCCCTCACCGACGCCGAGCGCACCGAGTTGGTTCCCCACGGCCAATCGCTGCGAACCGCCCGCAAAGTCATGCGCCGAATGCTCGAACATCAGTGGGAGCACCTGGTCGAGTTGGGGGAACGGTTTGCCCCGTAGAGGATTCGGGTACCTACGGAGCGCGTTGTCCTGCCAGGGCCTGGCGGGCCGTGTCCAGCACCAGACAGAGCGTCATCGGTTGGATCGGGGATTCCAGGAATCCCCTGGCGAGGTAGTAGGCCCTTGCCTCCTCCGAGATGGCATGGACGAGGATTGCCTTGACGCCGGCGATGTCGGCGACCTGCAACACGCGGAGGACGGCGTCGCGGAGGAGCGCCGATCCGATCCCCTTGTCCTGGTGGTTCCGATCGACGGCCAGCCTCCCCAGGACCATCACGGGAATCGGATCGGGCATGTTGCGCTGCATCGGTTTGGGCGCCTGGTCGCGGTCGATCGCGCCGGCCGCCAAGCAGTAGTAGCCGACGATCACGGTGCCGATGCAGACGACGTACGTGCGCGACGCCCCACTCGCCTCGTTCTTGCGCGCGTGGCGTTTCAGCCAAGCGTCAAGGGACGGTTCCCCGCAGGCGAACGGCTCGACGTCGTGGCTCGCCGAAAGCGGAGCCGGGGCCGTCAGTCCGGCGATCGTCATTCCCAGGGCGCTTTGCTCAAGAGCAAGGTGCGCAGCTCGTCAGACGGCGGGGGAGGATTATCCAGCAGCGCGGTGAACCGGGCGAATGCCTCCCCGTCGAGTCGGAAGAAGGTCCGATCGAGCAAGACGTCCTCCGCCTCGCGGCAGGCGATCTCGATCATGAAGTCGGATCGACTCTTCCCGAGCACTTGGGCAGCGCGATCGATCAAGTCCCGCTGCCGACGGCTCACCCGAATATTGATCGCCTGGTCGCGTGTCGCAGTCTGTTCTATTCCCTGTGGCATGGTGTCGTCCCTTCTGCGGCCCGGCTTCCCACGGAACCAGTATAGGTTTCTGTGTAGCAAATGTCTACACACATCTCGAAATCGGTTTCGAACGTCGGCCAGCGCGAACTCGGGCAATCCGGGCGCGGTCTGCTAGAGTGGGCCACAATTGATTCAGCAATCGCGTGGCGTGGGTCTTGCCGTTCACGGGGACCGCCGTTTCGCACAGACCTATTTCCCGGCGACGGCGTGATGCCGGTCGCCAACGTCGGGGACGTCCGATGGGCGCGGGCCGGTGGCGCCCTGCCCCGCGGCCGGTCCGGAGCCGACCATGCCGAACCAGAACCGACCCGCCGACATCCCCTATCTGATCCCGCGTCCCCAGCGGAGCGCCTCGCTGGACCGGGCCGAGCAGGTGCTCAACGATCGCATCGTCTTGAGCGGCACCTGGCCCCCCTACCAACTGCACGGTCTGCCCACCTGGGACGAGGACCCGTACCGCAACAACTCGTGGCGCCTCTACTTCCAGGGACTCCTCTTCGTCGACTACCTCCTCGACGCCTACGAGGTCAATGGCGACCTCACCTATCTTCTGAAGGCGCGCCTCCTGATCACGGGCTGGTGGGCGGCCAGGGGCGACGCGCGGAAGCGGCGGACGGCGTTCGCCTGGAACGAGCACAGCGTCGCCCTGCGGACGATGGTGATCGCGCGCTTCCTGCTCCACTGGCAGCGGTCGCCCCTCGCCGACGCGATGGTCGAAGCGGAGATGACCGAAGCGTTGCGGGTGCACGCCGAACGGTTGGCCGACGATGCCTACTACGAGCGCTACAACCACGGCATCCTCCAGGACCGGGCGCTGCTCCAGATCGCCGTCGTCTTTCCGGGGTTCGCGGAGTCGCCGGGCTGGCAGGCGAAGGCGATCTCCCGCCTCCTCGAACGCTGCCGGGACGACGTCACCCCATCCGGCGTCCACAAGGAACACAGCCCGTTTTACCACCTCTTCTTCCTGAAGCTCTTTTTCGGCATCCGCGATTTCCTGGCGCACTACGGTCTCTACCGCGGCGAGTTCGACCCCGTCCTCGCCGCGATGGAGCGCTACGTCGCCTACGTCGTCCGCGACGACGGCACCGTGCCCCCGATCGGCGACACCCGGCGCGTGCGGGCCGCCCCGTTCTTCGCGGGACAGGAGGTCGGCGAGGAGTTGCGGTACGTCTTGAGCGGGGGCACTCAGGGGCGCCCTCCGGCGGCGGCCGACGCCGTCTGGACCGATGCCGGGGTGGCGATCTTCCGCGACGGCTGGGGCGGCGACCGCCCGGTCTCCCTCGTCTTCCTCGCCGGGTTCCACTCGACGGTCCACAAGCACGCCGACGACCTGTCGTTCGTGCTGCGGGTGGGCGCGACCGACGTCCTCGACGACGGCAGCTCGTTCAACTACGACCGCACGGACCCCATGATGCGCTACCTCAAATCGTCCCTGGCCCACAACGCGATCACGGTCGACGGTGCGAGCTACCCCGTCGAAAAGGATCGCGTCGGCCGCTCCGCCATCGACGGCTACGAGTTGCGCGGCGAGGTCGCCCGGGTCCGGGCAAGCCACCGGCTCTACGACGGCGTCGTCGTCAGGCGGGAACTGACCTACCGCAAGCCGGACGAGATCCACATTCACGATTCGATCACTTCGGAAGACGACCACGAGTATGCCCAGGTCTTCAACACCGGCGAGCGCGCCGAGGTCTCCGGTCAAGACGCCGGCTGCCTGCTGAGTGACGCGGCCAATGGCGTTGCGGTCGAATTGGTCCCGCTGGCTGGCGTCGACGAGGTCAGGCATTACCGGGGGCAAACCGAGCCGCTCGTCGGCTGGGCATCGAGCAGATTCGGCGAGGCCCACCCGATCAATGCCGTGCACTTCGTCAAGCGGGGCAAGAGCGTGGAGTTCGCCACGAAGCTGGTGATCCGGCGCTGAGGCGCACTCCTTGCACAGCGGTGCACGGGGTATGCGCGGATCGAATCGCAACGTGAACTGGAGCGGACGATGGAACGACCGAACTTTTCCGAATCGGACGCGCTCAAGGCGCCGATCTGCGCGACCTGCGGCACGCAGTTTCCTCCCGCGGACCACCCGCCCGCCGGTTGCCCGATCTGCGAGGACGACCGGCAATACGTCGGTCTCAATGGACAGCGGTGGACGACCCTGGCCGAGCTGCGCGGGCATTACCACAACCGGTTCACGCCGCTCGAACCGGGTCTGACCAGCATCGTCACCGAACCGGGTTTCGCCATCGGACAGCGGGCGTATCTCGTCCAGACGCCGCGCGGCAACGTCCTCTGGGAAACGCTCACCTACGTCGACGAGACGACCGTCGCCGAGATCGCACGCCTGGGCGGGTGCGCCGCGATCGCCATCTCTCACCCGCACTACTACGCGACGATGGCCGAATGGAGCCGCCGGTTGGGCGACGTCCCGATCTACCTGCACGAGGACAACCGGCCCTGGGTGATGAACCCGAGCCCCACCGTTCGGTACTGGAGCGAAGAGACGGTCGAGGCCGTTCCCGGTTTGACCGTCATCCGCTGCGGCGGCCACTTTCCCGGCGCCAGCGTCCTGCATTGGCCCGACGGCGCCGAGGGGCGAGGCGCGCTGCTGACCGGCGACACGATCCAGATCGTGCGCGACCGGCGTTGGGTGACGTTCATGTACAGCTATCCCAACGTCGTCCCACTCGACGCCGGTGCGGTCCGCCACATCGTCGCCGCGGTCGAGCCGTACGAATTCGAGCGCCTGTACGGCGCGTTCCAGGACGAGCCGGTGGTCGATGCCAAGAACGCGGTCCGTCGGTCGGCCGAGCGGTATGTGCGGCATCTGATCGGCGAGGTAGCTACGGGGACTCGGTGAGATGGCTCAATCGCTCGGATGAACCGGGGCATAATTGCGCAGGACGAGTGTTTGTGCTACTCGTAGATCCGGGCGATGCCGCGACAAGGAGTTGGTACGATGTCCACGGTGACTCAAACCATCGAGGTATCAGATGTCCGCAATGAAATCGACGGGCTATTGGACCGCGTGAATCGCGGAGAGACACGGCTTCTTGTCGAGAAAAGCGGTGTTCCGATGGCGATGATCATATCTCTGGAAGAATGGGGGGAGATCGACGAGTCAAAGCGCCGACGAGAAGATCCGTTCGCCATACTCGACGAACTAGGGGCGGCTTTCGCGGATGTGCCGCCGGAGGAAATCGAGCGGGAGGCCGAGAAGGCAGTGGCCGAGGTCCGCGCCGAGATGCGGGCCGAACGTCTGGCCGCCGCTGCCGCGGCCGGTGAATGACCCGGGTCGTGCTCGACACGAACGTGCTCGTCTCGGGATTCCCGGAGTCCCGGCATCCCGAGAGAGCGCCGGCACAACTGGTTCTTCGGTGGCGCGAAGGCGGATATCTGCTGCTCGCCTCGGACCAGATTCGAATCGAGTTTGCTCGCGCACTCCGAAAACCGTACTACCAGGCTCGCTTTACTCAGGAGCAGGTTCAGGCAGCCGAGCATCTGCTCAAGGCGCAAGCCCAATCCGTTGCGGTCGAGGTCCAGGTCGCTGCTGTTGCCACCCATCCCGAAGACGATGCCATCCTTGCCACCGCGATCTCCGGACAGGCCGATTTCCTCGTCACCGGCGACCGGCAGTTGCAACGGCTCGGCACGTATCAGGGCATCGCAATCGTCAGTCCGCGCGAATTCCTCACGCTCCTGGATCGGCTGGAACAGGACGACGAGATCCTGCCGTAGACGACGAGAACATTATCCGCGCTTGAACGTACGCACCCCCTGGCGTATGCTGACGCAGGCGCCGACGGCTGCCCGCGGTGGGGAGCGGGCCGCAGGGCCGGACTCCTCCAGGACGCCAGACCAACGACACGGGTAGCAAGTAAGGGCCGGCGATGCGCGGAATCTTTCACCGCGGGGGCAAATTCCAGCCGCTGCCGAACGGCGACGAGCGGCCGGATTATCAGGTCCCCGGCGATCTCTGGGTCAAGTGTCCCAAGTGCAAGGAGCTCATCTACTCGAAGGAGCTCCAGCACAACGACCAGGTCTGCCCCAAGTGCAGCCACCACTTCCGGCTCCGTGCCCGGGAGCGGATCGCTCACCTCGTGGACGAAGGGTCGTTCGCGGAGTGGGACGCCGGGATCCAACCCGAGGACCCGCTCCACTTCGCCGACGGCAGCGGTTCGTACGACCGTAAACTCCGCTCCACGCAAGAGAAATGCGGCGAGCCCGAGGCGCTCGTCAGCGGCCGGGCGACGATCGACGGGCGGCCGGTGGCGCTCGCCGTCTGCGACTTCGAGTTTCTGGGTGCCAGCATGGGGTCGGTGTTCGGCGAGAAGCTGGCAAGGGCGGCCGAACGCTGCTGCGTGACCGGGACGCCGCTGCTGACGGTGAACGCCTCCGGCGGCGCGCGGATGCACGAGGGCTTGTTTTCGCTGATGCAGATGGCGAAGACGGTCTCGGCATTGGCGCGGCTGGGGCGGGCCCGGGTGCCGCACCTCTCCCTGTTGACCGATCCCTGCTACGGCGGCGTGACCGCCAGCTACGCGACCGTGGCCGACGTGGTGATGGCCGAACCGGGGGCACTGATCGGGTTCGCCGGACCGCGGGTGATCGAGCAGATCACCAAGCAGAAACTGCCCGAGGGGTTCCAGACCGCCGAATTCCTGCTGGAGCGGGGGATGGTCGACCTGATCGTCGAGCGGCCGGCGTTGCGCCCGACCCTGGTCCGGCTCCTCGATCACTACGGGCGGACGCGGGGGAGCACGGCCGTCGGGACCGCGGTTGGCCGCGGGTCCGGGATCGGGGTGACCGCGCCCGCGGACGCGTTGGTCAACGTCCAGGTCGCGTCGGGGTTTGAGGCGGGTGATGACTGACGGGGCGGACCGGTCGTCCGCGGATCGCCCCACCGACGAGCCGGCGGGGACGACCGTGGGCGAGACGAACGGCGTGGTGGCGCCCGCGCCGCGGAGCGCCTGGGACCGGGTCAAGCTGGCACGGAATCCGGAACGGCCCCACACCCTCGATTACGTCGACGAGTTGATGACCGACTTCGTCGAACTGCGCGGCGATCGCGCGTTCGGCGACGACCCGGCGATGGTCGGCGGGTTGGCCCGCTTCGGCGAGCGGACTGTGCTGGTGCTCGGGCACCAGAAGGGCGGCACCAATACCCGCGAAAACCTGAAGCGCAACTTCGGGATGGCGCGGCCGGAGGGGTACCGCAAGGCGGAGCGGTTGATGCGGCACGCCGAAAAGTTCGGGATGCCGATCGTGACCTTCATCGACACGCCGGGGGCCGAACCGGGGATCGGGTCGGAGGAGCGGGGGCAGGGGACCGCGATCGCCGAGAGTCTGCTGACGATGGCGGACCTGCGGACGCCGATCGTGGCGGTGGTGGTCGGCGAGGGGGGCAGCGGCGGGGCGCTGGCGATCGGGGTGGCCGACCGGATCTTGATGCTGGAGAACGCGGTCTACGCGGTGGCCTCGCCCGAAGCCTGCGCGGCGATCCTCTGGAAAGATGCCGGGCGGGCGGAACAGGCGGCGGAGACGATGCGGATCACCGCCCAGGACCTGCACGGGTTCGGCATCATCGACGAGGTGATCCCGGAGCGGGCGCCGGCGCACGAGCGACCGCGCGAGGTGATCGCGGCGGTCGGGGAGGCGATCGGCCGCCACCTGGCGGATTTGTCCCTCCTCCTGTCTTCCCCGGACCCCCATGCCGACGGCATGACCCGGCTGCTCGACGCGCGCTACGCGAAGTTCCGCCGGATCGGCGCCTGGCGGGAAGCGGTGGTGCAGGAGCAGGGTTTGCCGAGCGCGGTGGCGGAAGCGGTTTGACGCCTGACTCAGCGTTTTCGGCGGACGATCCACAGGTTGACCGGTTCTCATCGCGTTCCCAATTCATCCCGCTAGAGCGACGTTCTCGGGAAGCGATGCCGCGTAGGTGCGGCTTTGGGGTAGTCGAGTGTCGGAGATGCCGATCGGGTATCTGGTATCCGTGGCGATCGTCGCGTGGTGCACGGTGTTCGCCCTGGCACCGCCGCGGCCGCGCCGGTCGAGCCCATCGAACCGGAGCTACTGGTTCGGGTTCTTGATCAACGAGGTTCCGTTCCTCGCCTCTTACTGGTTGCTCGCGTCGACGTTGCTCGCCTTCGCCCAGGGTGATATCGACTCGCCGGTCGGTTGGGCCGCGTTCGGCCTGGCCGGTCTGACCATGGCCGGGCTCGCGGTCATCGCCTGGCGCGGGCTGCGGGCAGGACCGGCAGTCGATCGCGCGTTGCGCGAGAACCGCGGCGCCGGGATGGGCAATCGGCCGCGCCGCCTCCCCTGGGGCCGGATCCTGTTGGCGCCGTGGTTCGTCCGGCGTCGCGACGTCGAGCGGGTGGCGAACATCCGCTACGGCGACGCGGACGACCACAACTTGCTCGATCTCTATCGCCATCGTTCCCGTCCGGCGGGCGGCCCGACGTTGGTCTACTTCCACGGGGGCGCGTTCGCGATCGGCAAGAAGAGTCGCGAGGCGCGGCCCCTCCTCTACCGGCTCGCGAGCCAGGGCTGGGTGTGCATCAGCGCCAACTACCGGCTGGGCCCGGCGGCGCGGTTCCCCAATGCCCATGTCGATGCCAAGAAGGTGATCGCCTGGGTCCGGCGACACGGCCGCGAGTACGGGGCCGACCCGGCGGTGGTGTTCGTGGCGGGGAGCTCCGCGGGCGGTCACCTGGCCGCGCTCGCCGCGCTGACGCCAAACGACCCCGCGTTTCAGCCCGGTTTCGAGGATGCGGACACCTCGGTCACGGCCGCGATTTGCCTGTACGGCTACTACGGCGGCCTCGACGCCGGCGAGCCGCTGCCCTCCTCACCCGAGGCCCACGTCCGGACGGATGCGCCACCATTCTTCGTGGCGCACGGCGATCTGGACACGGTGGTCATCGTGGACGACGCCCGCCGCTTCGTCGAGCGGCTGCGAAGCACCTCGTCGCATCCGATCGTCTACGCGGAACTGCCTGGAGCGCAGCACACCTTCGACCTCTTCCATTCCATCCGCTTCGACACGGTCGTCGAGGCAATCGCGGTCTTCGCCGCCTGGGTGCGATCGCGCGAAGAGGCGCCGACGGCTTAGCTCGTTCAGCGCGTGCGCACTTGCCCACAGGCGGCCGGCGGCCTCGTCCGGCCGTGTCGACAGCGCGTCATTTCGGGCGCTGTTGCTGGTGGACGAGGAGGTGGGCGCGGTGCGGCTGGCGCACGCGGTCAGCCGGTTGGTGGGGACGACGGTGCGGGCGGCGAAGGCGGACCTGACGGCGGCGACGGGAGGGGAAGGAAATGGGCAATTGGAGGTGTTGTTGGAGGTGTTGGGCGGAGTAGGGCATGACGACGGTTCGTAGGGGCGGACCGCCGTGTCCGCCCCTACGATGGTTCGGGTCCGTTGCGGCCGTCTATCCGAACAGAGGCGCGTCGTTCAAGCGCCTGGGTCAGGTGCATTGGTACGGCGAGGAGATGCGATGTCGACATGGCGGCGGCGGGCACTCGAACTCTTCCCCAATCTCAAGAACGAACTCAACCAGAAGGACTACTCGCCCTACTGGCTATTCGCCGACCTCCGCCACCTTGCATGGCAGGCGCACACGGACGACGACGCGACCACGCTCCGCAAGGTCTACGGGTTCGCGGCGTGGTGCAACGATCAGCTCGGGGGCGAACTCGCCAATGCGGCCAGGGTTTCGTTCTACGAGCACTTGTTCGACGAGAACAAGGACCGCGCGTTCTGGGAGAGGATCGTCCCCTGGATTTCCCCACGGATCGCGCGCGATGTCTGGGGCTTGTGGGAGTGGCGGCTTTCCGCCGACGAATTGGCGGACCTCAGTAAGCTCTTCGCCAAGCATGACCGAGGCTGGCAGAAATCCGCGAGAGCGCCGAAGATGGAACGGTGACGCTTTGCCACGATCCGGTCGACGCCTACCGCAGTCGTCCGTGCTGGCGTAACGGTTTCTCCCAAGATTGGAACTCGACGCAAGAGACTCCGCGTTGAGCCCGCGAGCGGCTTCGCGACGCGGGCTTGGTCACAGAGGCATCTAATTCGAACATCGTCCTATCTGATAGGGTTATCTGCAAACAAGGATGTTATCCGATGACCGAATTCTCCGACGCCGAGCTCTACCGCCGTGGTGCCGAGACCCTCCTCGCCTCCTGGGAGGCGTACGCCCGTAGCGCTCCCGGTGCCGCTCTACAGCGCGCACCGGGCGTTGCCGCCGCCGT
>DATBFX010000146.1:0-1536 GCA_036558305.1 Thermomicrobiales bacterium
GCGCGCTGGATGATCCGCAGCATCATCCGCGCCCGGCGGCCCTCTTCCGCCGCGAACGCCGCCGACACCGCTTGCCGGACGTCGGGGGGAAGATCGGTCAGCGACCGCTTGTAGAGCTCGGCGGAAACCTCTTCGACGGTCGCGTAGAGCGCTTCACCGGTCAACGGTCGGGTTTCGACTTCTGTCATTCGAACGATGGTCCTCTCCGGATGGTGTTTGCGGTGGACGTCGGAGTGAGGTCCTTCGCTTCGCTCAGGATGACCAATCTATTTTGAACATCCTGAGCGAAGCGAAGGACCTCTCCGTCGAATGGCTCAATAACCTACCGCATAGGCTACCTGATACGGATCGCCGCCGCCGTGTACTGTCCCGCTTTCCTCGTCGACGAGCACGCCGAGTGCCGTCGAGAACGGATATCGGAACCACGACTCTTCCCCGACCTCCACGCGATGCCCGAGTCTTTCGAGACCCGCAACGACCTCCGCAGGAAAGCGCGCGTTGACGAGCACGCGCTCGCCGCTGCAATCGATGCGCGGTGCCGCGATCGCGTCCTGGATGCCCAATTCGTGGTCGATCACGTTGCTGACGATCTTGGCAACCGCGTGGATGATCTTCCGTCCGCCCGCCGCTCCGACGGCCATCAGCGGGCGACCGTCGCGCAGGACGATGAGGGGCGACATGTTGTTGAGCCCGCGCCTCCCAGGGGCCAGCGTATTGATACCGCCGGGTTCGGGATCGAACCAGGACATGGCGTTGTTGAGGAGGACGCCTGTGCCCGGCACGACCACGCCGGAACCGAAACTGTTGACCAGCGTCTGCGTCAGCGAAACGACGTTGCGCTGCTCGTCCACGACACAGAGGTGGGTGGTGGAACCGCCGACCGGAACAGCCGGGGCCGCAGGGTTGGTGGCGCGCGCCGGATCGATGTCCGCGCGACGCCGCGCGGCGTCCTCTTTCGAGAGCAGTTCGCGCCAGGGCACGGCAACCTGCTTCGGGTCGCCGACGAGGCAGTAGCGGTCGGCGAAGGCGCGGCGAAACGACTCCGCTTCCAGGTGCAGCGTTTCGACCGTGCTGGCGCCGATCCCCGCGAGATCGAACCCCTCCAGGATGTTGAGGCCTTGCTGGGCGGTGATGCTGCCACAGGCGCCCGGTACGCCGACGATTTCGTGACCGCGATACGTCGTCACCTGGCCGCCGTCGTAGACCGTCGGTTGGTAGCGGGCAAGGTCTCCCTCTGCGATCAGACCGCCGTGCTGTTGTACGTGTGCGGCGATGCCGCGCGAGATCTCGCCCTCGTAGAAGGCGTCGGGTCCGTCGTTCGCGATCCGGCGCAGCGTGCGTCCGAGATCGGGTTGGACGAGCCGGCTCGTCGGCCCGAAACCGCCGCCGTTGCGGAGCGGGAACCCGCGCGGGAGGAAGACGTCGGCCGTGGCCGGAAACCGGCTCAACACCGGCATCGCCGCCGCGACGCCCCAGGCGAGCGTCACGTCGACCTCGAACCCTTCCTCCGCGAAGCGGATCGCCGGTGCGAGGGCC
>DATBFX010000147.1:0-6940 GCA_036558305.1 Thermomicrobiales bacterium
ACGTCCGCCCGGTCGGCCCCGGTCAGGCCCTGGCGTTGCTCGCGAGCAAGACCGTCGATCCCCGGACCACGGCGTTGGTGGAAGGCACACCGCCGTCCGTTGCGCCCGCGGATCCGTCGACGGAATCGGCCCGCGTGACGAGGTACGAGCCGGATACGATGACGGTGGCTGTGAACGCGACCGCGCCCGGTCTCTTGGTCCTGAGCGAGGTCTACGCATCCGGCTGGCGGGCTTCCGTGGACGGAAGATCGACGCCGATCCTGCCGACCGACGAGATCCTGCGCGGCATCCCCATCACCAGCGGCAACCACACGGTGGAGTTGCGCTACGCGCCGCGATCGCTCACCATCGGACTCTGGATCAGCGCGACGGCGGCGCTGGCGATGGTCGCCGTGTTCGTGTTGGCGGGATGGGGGTATGTCACACGCGGCGGAGGAACCGCGGGCGCCGTGCCGGCTGTACGTTTACCTGGCGCGTGAAGCGCCGATTGCGGTTGTGCTGCGGCGCGGACCGAGCGAATGGGCGCGGTTGAGTCTGTGGCGCACGGACACCGATGGGTTCGAACACGGTCAGTGGATCAGGAGCCGCGTCTACGAGCGGCGGTCTGACGTCTCGGCGGATGGCTCGCTCTTCGTCTGCTTCGCCCGCCGCGCGGGCGGTCCGGTCACCGCGCACCACCCATCCACGAACAGAGATACGTGGATCGCGATCAGCCGTCCACCGTGGTTCACGGCGCTGGCGCTCTGGTGCGTCGGTGAAACGTACTGCCCCGGCGCGTACTTTCCGGCCGGCCGTACCCTCTGGCTCCCCTTCGACGCAAAATCGCCCGACGCGGGCGAGGTGCCGGACTGGTTGTCGGTCGAAGGAGGACCGCCTCCGCACGTCGATCGGACCGACAACTGGACCGAGCGTACGGTTCACCACAACCGACTGCGACGGGATGGCTGGCGGCGCGTCGAGGAAGAAAGATTGGAGACCTGGTCGCACGCCGACCCGACCGGCGCCACGACGCTGCTGATGACCGAGCTCTCCGACCGCGACTTCGGCGCGTACGGCGGGCCGCACGTCGTCGACTACGCCATCCAGATCGAGGCAAGCAACGAACTCATCCCGGTCGGGCGGGCCACGTGGGCCGATTGGGACCACCAGGGGCGTCTCGTCGTCGCCCGCGACGGCCGGCTCGTGCAGTGGGAGCCGCCGGGATACCTGCACCCGATCGCGGACTTCGATCGGCAGAAACCCGTTCCCGAACCGGCACCCGATTGGGCGTCGACCTGGCCGAAGCGTTCTGAATAAGGGTGTTTGGCAACGAGTACGTCGTCGGACGTCGCCTCCTCACCGGCGACGGATGACGTCCGACATCGGATGGCCGTGTCGCGACCGCTACGTCACGATCCTTGGTGAGCGGTGATCGCCGCGCGACGGCAAACCCGGCGAGTCGTCGACGAAGGTGTGTTGGCAGGGCCGTCGTAGCTCGATGAGATGCGGTTCGAATGGAATGGGAGGGCGCGGTGAGCGGACAGAGACCTTCGACCAGCGTCATTTTGGGACGGTTGGCCGCGATCGTGGCGATCGTGGTGGGTTTGGTAGCGTCGATCGCGTCGACATCGGCGTCGGCGGTGGAAGTGCCCGTCCTCGATCTGGCCGCCATGCACCTCTTTCCGGCGGATCTCGATGCCGCCGGGTTCCCAGGGTACGGTCTCTACCCAAACGGCGGCACCGACTTTCCCGAGGCGGTGGCGGCGGCGTTCGCCACGGACGAGACGGGCACCGACGACCTCTTGGCCGAATACGATCGCCTGGGATTCCGCCGGGCGCACGGAATGAAACTCTCCCTGCCGACCGAGCCGAACGATCCCCATAGCCCGGAGCGTCGGTACGTGAACACCTGGGTCGCCGAGTTTGCGCAAGCCGGCCCGAACATGGACGAAGCATGGGACCTCTTCCAGGGCATGTACGGGGGCGAGGTGATCGCGGAGGCGCCGACGATCGGCGAGGAATCGCGTGTCTCGCGCGCGTCGATGCCCTACGACGCCGCCGCTGTGACCCTGAAAACCGTCACGGTCACCTTTCGGATCGACCGCGTGTTTGCCGGCGTGGTCTTCGCCGACCTCGAGGGGCGGTGGCCCCTCGTCGATCAGGCGGAGAACCTCGCCGGGCAACTGGTGCCTCGCATCGAGGACGGTCTGAACGGCGATACCGCGAATCTTTCGCGCTACGCGCTTTATGCTCAGGGCGGCACTTCGTACGACCGGTATCTCAAGATGAACGACGACCCGGTTCGCACCTACGGCGACGATCCGAACACGGTATCCCCAAGGGAAGGGTTCTTCGCCGCCGCCGCCGACGCCTACCACAACGAGTGGAACGTTCCCCCCGGCGAGGCGGGCGAGGGCGATGACTTCGCCGTCATCGACGACGTGATGCGCTTCGGCGATGAGGCGACCGCGACCAAAAGGGTGGATCACGCGGCCAAGGCGCTCCCGACGACCGACCTGCCGGAGATACAGGAGGTCGAGGTCCCCGAGTTCGGTGACCAGCAATTCGGCGTGACGTACTTCTCGCCCAAGGACGCGACGCAGGCGGTCGACAAGTACGTGCGACTCGTCCACGTCCGTGTCGGCAACCTGATCGCGCAGATCTGGATCGTCGATGTGCGGCCGATTCCGGCGGCAGCGGCCGACGAACTCGTGCGGGCCCAAGCCGATTGTTTGGCGGGGGGTGGCTGCGTGGGTCGGGTGCCGGTGCCCGCCGCGTTTACCGGCTGGTCGACGACGAGCGACGAATCGGCCAGGGTCGGCGAGGCGGGTGCTGTCGAGCCGTCCGGTGGCGATCTCCGCACCTCGATCGACGGGACCGGGCATCGGCCCGACGGGCCCGCCCGGTCCTTTGGCATGGGTCCGAATATGCGAGGGTGCCCGGTCCCGGCTACGCCATCCGCTTGGCGAGCGCCTGCGGGAAGCGCGTTTCGAAATCGAGGACGCCAACCCAGGTTGGGCGGACCGCGATCCGCGCCGTTTGGGTCATCATCTGGGCGACCTGGGCGGTCCAAGCGTCGCCCTGTTCGGTGCCGAAGTACCTTCGCGCCGCCGCGGCGTACTCCGGCGGCACGCCGGCGACGATCTCGGCGGTGGCCGTGCCTCTGATCAGGAGCACCTTGTACGGCCAGTCGGTGCTATCGATGGTGAGGGCCACCTGCGGGCGGGCCCGGATCGCGTCCACCTTCGGCGCGTCGGGCGGTCCCGCCATCACGACCTGCTCGCCCGTCCAGTGGAACCAGATGGGCACCACCCGCGGCGTGCCGTCGTGCCAGGTATAGGCGAGTCGGGCCGGGATCGGCGCCAGAAGTAGCCGCTGCGCGACGGGGTCGGCCAAGAGTGCGAGATCGCCTTGGTGCGTCGCCATGCCGTTCTTCCTCTCCTCCCGAACACCGAGGCGGGCACGATTCGGTCTCGGATTGACGCGCCCCGGTCGGGCAACAGTGTACGACCGGCGAGCCCAAAGCGGGTTAGGCATGCTCGAACGAGAGCCGGCGGCCGTACGCCTTACCGGTGAACGCCTCGATCGCCCCGCGCATGTCGAGTTCGGAGAACTCTATCCGTTTGACGTCGGTCTCTCCCAGCCCGAGCCGGCCCGCTTCCCACAGGTGGCGCACCGCCTGCGGACCGAAGCCGAGCAGCTTCGCCCCAACCACGTCCGCCGCAACCGGATCCGTGCTGACGATCGCGAGACCCGTCTCGACCGCGTACCCACCGAGCGGACCGGTCCCGATCATCGCCGGGTGCCCGACCGTGATCGCCAGGCCGACCGGAAAGCGTTTTGCCATGGCCGCGATGAACGAATGCATATCGTCAAAGAAGCAGTGCTCGTGGTTTTGTCGTGAGCGGGGGTGGCCGTAGTAGTCGGCGGCCGGGAACGACATGGCGATGTTCTTGAGCGCCATCGTGACGGTCGCCGTCGAGTGGAGTTTGAGCTGGTTGACCGCGATCAGCGTCTCGTACTCCAGCACCCGCGGGTTGACCATGATCGCGGTCTGCGGCCCGGCGACGTCATCGTCCGGCGCGTAGGTCAGGCCGACTTCGACGAACGGCGGTCGATTGTGGTCGAAAAACGTCGCCCCTTCCTCCTCGACGACGTCCATCAACCCCGCGACCCGGAACACTTCGTCCGTCTCGGCCGCGCCGGCACCGCCGCTGACGACCAACTCGCGCGGCGCGAACCGCTTGACCGCCCGCAGCACCGCCCGCAGGGTATCGGGTTGGGTGACGCCGGTGGTGTCGTCGACCGAGGCCCACGTCTCGTTCGGCTTGACGGCGACGACCTTGCCGCGCACCAGCGGTTCGAGGTCGACGTGCCGAAGCGCCCGTTCGATCGCCCGCTCGATGTCGTCGTCCTGCGTGATCGCGACTGTTGTCATTGCTTGTCGTCCCCTCTCGTGCGTCCACCCGCTTTCGCCCTCGGCAACGGTCCGATCCCAGCCGGTGCCGACCCCCCTGCAATCGGCGCGCCACCGATTTGGGAGATGCCGGGCTCGACGGGGTTGGTCGCTTGCGGCTGGTCCGAGCAAGATTGACGACTCCGGCGCCCGATCCTTCGGATACCACCCCGACAACTCCCGTGCGTGCGAGAGATCCCGGGAATGGTGGGGATTGCTGGAAGTGCTGCACCAGCTCCCACTCAGCGAACGACCCTCACATTGAGGCACAGGGTCATCAGCTCGGCAGAGTATCTGGGGGCGAAATCAACGGCGCTGAAGCCCCGCACCACTCATCGAGAACGATGGATCGCGTCGGGAGTGCTACACTCCAGGATCGTCACCGGGGCGCAGATATTCTGGGGCCGGATGCGACCAAGGAGCGCGATCAACCCGGTGCCGACGACGGTGCGCCACGACAACCGCCGATTGATCCGCGCCAAGTGACGGCAGATCCCCGGAAGTTCTACGAATACGTGCTTGACCCGGAGAATGCCGATGGAAAGGATCACATCTTCATCCAGATGCTCGGCTATCGGTACCGAAACATCGACGACGCGGTACAACTCTCGACCGCCTCTTTGACGCAGGCGAAAGAACGGCTCGCCGAACATGCTGACCGTCTTGGGGCAAGGGACAAGTTCGGGCAGCGCGTGACGATCGAAATCGCTCTCGGCGATCTTGTCCTTCTGTCTGGATGGATCTTGCGGCCGGACAACGTCCCGGCGCTCGCCACGCCTTTCGCCGGGTTCGCGCCTCGATCAAGGAGGGTGTAATGCCACTGCCGCAATTCGCAGCGGTCCGCATCCTGTCGGACGAGCATCGGACAAAAGGGGTGCCCGCCGGCTCGATCGGCAGAATCCTCGACGTGTACGACGATGAGGCGTACGAAGTGGAGTTCTCCCGACCTGATGGGACGACGATCGCCTGGTTCGCCGTGCCTCAGGATGAAGTCGAACTCGTGAAACTCCCGTCATCCCTTGCCGTCGAGCGGACGGGTGTCTGATGGGATTGCGCTATCGGCTGCCGCGCTTTCGGACGGCGGAGTGTGAACGAGATCGAACGAGGGGCAGCACCGTTGCGGTTTCTCAGTCAGACGCCCGGTCCTGCGGCACCCACCCCAGCACCTCCTTCCCGTGCGTAAGGTCCCAGGACTGGCGCGGGTTGTCGGAGATGCCGTAGACCACCGCCCAGCCCACGTCCTTCGCCTCTACGCATGCCGCGATCAGATCGGCGCCGTCGCGGCGGCTGAGCCATCTTGAGACAGGTCCGGACAGCCACGCAACCGCTGGTACACTTGCCGATGCTTGGCGGATCGCCCACGCAACATGGCCAACGTGACGAAGTGGGGCAGGGCGTGGAGGATCAGGGGGACGTCGACGGAACTGGGCCGTCCAGGTTTCCCCGCCTTATCGTCGCCCACCCGCGCAAGTTTTCCGAGTACGTTCTTGTGCCTGGGCGGTCTGGTGGGAAGGACGGTGTCTTTCTCGGTCGGCTTGGATACCGCGCCCGAAGTACGCAGGATGCCGAAGAGCTTTCGGCGACGTATGTTGCCCAGGCCCGAGCGCGAATGTTGCGCGGCGAGTACGCGATTGGCAAGGAAGACGAGTTTGGGGTCCGCTACGTCATCGACATCGAATTGAAAGGGATCGCTGTTCGGTCGGCCTGGCTGCTGCGGCCAGATGGGACCTTGGCCCTTGTCACACCGTTCTGTGGTTTTGCGCGCGAGAGCCGATAAGGAGGTTCGAATGGCCCTACCTCTCTTCACCATGGTCCGACTCTCCACCGATTGCCATCTGAGTGAAGGAGTCGGCACAGGCGCGATCGGCTTCGTTGTCGAGGTCCACCACGACGACGCCTACGAGGTCGAGTTCTCGCGTGAGGCAGACGGCACCACGATCGCTCTGCTCACCTTGTCGCCGAGCGAATTTGACGTCGTTTCCGTTCCCGAATCTGCTGTTGCGCGCGGCAGCGCCTAAACGGAGGCGGCGGAAATATCGTCGAGCGACCCGGCGTCTAACTGCCACCGGCTCCGAGATCTGACTGCACTGATACTGGATTGACGCACCAAATCTGGTCGATGCGACGGTGCTACTCCGGGGCCCGGTCCATCGGCCACCACCCCAGCACCTCCTTCCCGTGCGTAAGGTCCCAGAACTGGCGCGGGTTGTCGGAGATGCCGTAGACCACCGCCCACCCCACGTCCTCCGCGTCCAGGCAGGCGGCGATCAGGTCGGCGCCGTCGCGGCGGCTCAGCCAGGTGGCGCGCATCCGGTCGTACTTCTGCTCGGGGGTGATGTCCAGCCAGAAGGAGCCGTCGCGGCGGGATGCTCGCCGTCGTCGGCGAGGGAAGCGGCCAGGAAGTGGTCGGCCTGCCCGACGGTTCGCGGGTCTGGAGCAACGGGGAACTCCGATCCCTGTTGGACAGCCGGCCGGCCGCGTGGGACACCCTGGCCAGCCGGATCC
>DATBFX010000148.1:0-1696 GCA_036558305.1 Thermomicrobiales bacterium
TGGGACACCTGGAGCTGATGACTCATGGCAACGCAGCCGAACGGCGCACCCTACCCGGTCGGCACCGACCGGGTGATGGACGGGGACAACGCCATCCAGGCCCTCGCGAAATGGGGCGACGACCGGGCCTTGCTCTACATCGGGCAGCCGGCCACGACGCCGTACGCCTTCAAGGTCTACGCCGCGAGCCCGGTGAATTTCGACCCGAGCGGCGTCGGCCGCTACGACTGGGCACCGACCCCGCCCAAGCTCGCACAGGCCGTTTGGGTGATGTCCAACTACGCCAGCGACAAGGCGCTACGGCTGTGGTCGGGATCCCCGGCCGGCGGGAACGGGTTCAACAGCACCTCCGTCTGGCTCGCCGGCGGACCCGCTAACGGCAGCATCGGCCTGATCCTGTTCCTCGTCCTCGACAAGATCGCCTAGAAGGGAAACCCGTCATGACCACGCTCAACCCGCCACCCGAACCCGAACGCCGCCCCGACGACGACGACGAAGTCACCGACCCCGAGGTGAAGGAAGCCGAAGAGTCCGAGGAATCCGAGGAAGGCCAGGTCTAGTGGCGTACGTGTGGCTGACCTGGCTCGCGGACGCGTTGCGCGCGGAAGGCTGCAAGGTCGTCGAAGAATCCGGGTGGAAGAACCGCGGCCGTCCCTCCTCGACCGGCGCTTTCAACCCGTACGGCGTGCTGTGGCATCACACCGGCACCAAAGCCTCGACCTCGAACCCGGCCCCGACCCTCAGGACAGTCATCAATGGTCGCGCCGACCTGCCCGGCCCGCTCTGCCAGGTCCTCATCGACTACAACGGCGTCTGCCACGTCGTCGCGGCCGGTCGCGCGAACCACGCCGGGCAGTGCGGCGGGTTCCCCCCGTTCCCCGCCGGCGACGGAAACGCGCAAATGATCGGGTTCGAGATCGACTACGACGGCACCCAGCCCATGTCCGACGCGCAACGCGACGCCGCCACCCGCGCATCCGCCGCCTGCCTAAAGAAGTGGCACCGCGACGACGAGTACGCGTGCCGGCACCAGGAGACGTCGACGACCGGGAAGTGGGACACCGGCGGCGTGACCGGGGCGCAGCTGCGCGGCTGGATCCACGACTACATGCAAGGAGGAGGCGAGGACTGGATGGCCGAACCAGCGGACGTGTGGGCCGTGGAGTGGGGACGCTCCGGCCAGACCGCCATGAACTTCATCGACACCCTCGACGAGCTCGCCGCCGACAAGGTGTGGAACCGGCCCCTCGGCAAGGAAGGCTTCGACATGGAGGTTGCCCTACAAAGGATCTACACATGGTGCAACCAGATGCAGGCCGACATCACCGCCATCAAGAACCAGCTGGGATAGGGCAGCGCCCCACCGGCGAGATCCTGATTCTGCTGCTCGCGGTGACCGTGTGCGCGGCGATCCTCGCGTCCGTCCTGATCATCGGCGTCCTTGAGTTCGTCGACCCCAACCGGGACACGTCCGCCGCCGGCGCCGTCATCGCCAACGTGATCAACACGCTGGTCGGGTTGATCGCCGGGTTCCTCGCCGGCCGCACCAGCAAGACGACCGATGCTTGACTGGATCACGTCCCGCCCGTACCTGGCGTACGCCATCGCGGGCGCGCTGGTGTTCGTGTCGATCATCCTCGCCGTCGTCACCGCCACCGGCACCGACGACACAACCCCCACCCCCGCCACGACGGCC
>DATBFX010000149.1:0-16607 GCA_036558305.1 Thermomicrobiales bacterium
CTACGGCATCCTCAAGCCGAGCGACACCGCCGGCATGGAGAGCCGGGTGCTCGCCGCCGGCGTCCCGGCCGGCACCACCCCCACCGCCGGCTGCACCGGCAGCTGCGCGACGGTGGACGGCACCGGCACGGTGGTGGTGACGGCCCAATCGGCCTTCGCGCCGATCACGCTGGGCTTCTTCGCCTGGATGGGGATCGACGGCACGGTGACGCTGACGGCCACCGCCAAGATGCGGGTGCTGTCGTGAGCGGCCCGGCCTCGCCTTCCGCCGGGGGCGGCGCCCGCCCGGCGCAGATCGTGGTCATGTTCGCGCTGTTCGCCACGGCGCTGGTCGGGGCGCTGGGGTTGGCGACCGACCTGGGGATCAGCTTCGCCGGCCGGCGCGCGATGCAGAACGCCGCGGATGCCGCCGCCTACGCCGGCGCCCGCAAGGTCGCCAAGGCGGCCACGGCCTCCGGGGTGTCCGCCTCCTCGGAGGTCGGCACGGTGGCCGGCACCAACGGGTTCGCCTTCGCCTCGGCGACTCCAACCGTCGCCTGCGCCTACGTCACCGACGCCGACGCCTCGGTGGGCGACTGCAGCGCGACGGTGCCCGCGGCGGCGACGGGGGTGAAGGTGACGGTGACCGAGACCCACCCGACCTTCTTCCTCCGGGTGGTGCCGGGCGGCCCCGAGACCGCGACGACCCGCGCCACCGCGACCGCCCACGTCGAGGTCCCCGGCCTGACCGGGGCCGGCCCCTTCATCGTCTGCGCCACCGACACGATCCTCTACCCCAACACCAACACCTCGATGAACGTCCTCAACAAGGTCGGCGGGTCGTGGCAGCTCAACACGGCCGCCGTCGGCAAGACGTTCCTCATCCACGGCCCGCAGATCAACAAGTGCGCCAACTCCAACAACAGCTTCAAGGGGATCGCCGACACCGACGCCAACAAGAGCCTGACGGCGCCCCCGGAGAAGTACTTCGGGTACTCGACGGGAACGGTCGCCTCGATCAGCGCCACGGTCGACGGGATTCAGGGGTGCCAGGCGGGCGGGCCGCTCGACAACTGCGTTGCGTACCTGCCGATGTCGGTGGTCGATGCCGGTCACCCGGTGATCAACAGCGGTAGCAACAAGCAGATGTGGACGATCGGGTTCGCTTCCTTCCTGATCACGCAGGTCAGTTCGAACACCCACACCGGCAAGCTGCTGGGCAACTACATCGTCAAGCACTCGGGCGGCCTGGGTTGGACCCCGACCTACTTCGGCCCCGTCGTCATCAAGCTCACCAAGTAAGCGATCGGCAGGCGGGTGCGACGAGAAACCGCCGCGCGACCCGCGGAGGTGGAACGTGAGGGTGATCGAGACCAACGCGGTGCCGGCGGCGACGAGGCCGGCCGGCGATCGCCGGGACGACGACCGGCTCTGGTCGTTCCTGGCCGCCGGGTTCGAGCTGGCCGGCCCCGGCGGCCAGGACGATCGTGCCCTGCTGATGGGGGAGGGCGCTCGCCAGTTCGCGGGCCGGACGGCCGATTGGGCGGTGGTGCGGACGCTGGTGCGCGCCGGCGACGAGTTCGCCAAGCGGGCGCTGTCGGACTGGGAGCGAGCCCGGACGGCAAAGGTCGTGCTGGCGGCCGTCCATCGCTTCGACGAAAACGTGCGGGGCGGTTTCGCCGTCCGCGAAGACGACTTCTTCGTGGCCACCCGCACCAACCGGGCGCCCGCCGACGAATTGACCGAGGCGGTCTTGCTAGCGGCGCAGCGCGAGCACGAGGAAGCGAAACTGCCGTTCCTGGGTAACTTCCTGGCGGGCGTGGCGTTTCGCGACGGGATGGATCGCGCCCAGGTGAACGCGCTGGTGCGCCTGGCGGCCGGTCTCTCGCACCGGCAGCTCTGTTTGATGGCGGTCTTTTCGCACACCGAACGGCTCGAACTGCGCACGACCGACTACAACGACCAGGCGCGCGTCCCGTTCGCGGCGGTCGCGGTGCTGCAAGAGGTGTTCGAGTTGGTCAGGATGAGTCTCGTGGTTCAGACCAACGGCGATCCGATCACGATGCGCGACCTGACGCCGGGGAGGATGACGGTGGCCGGGATGGGGGCGATGCTCGTCAAGGTGATGGGCCTCGGCCACCTCGAACCGGAGGTGATCGACGATCTGGCCGCGTTGTTGCGGTGACGGGTCAGCCGTCGCAGGCGACGGCGGCGGCGAGGTCGAGGCGGCCGCTGCCGAGTTCCCCGGCGTAGTCCGGATTCAGGTCATCCAGATCGGCCGCGGTCGTGCGCAGGCGACTGACGACGGCCGCGCCGGTCAACTCGGGATGTTGGGTGATGACGAGCGCAGCCCCGCCGCTGACGAACGGGGCGGCCATGCTGGTACCGCTCCAGGTGGCATCGGTGCCGCCGACGAATGCGCTGCTGATCCGCGTGCCGGGGGCGCTGAGGGCGACGACCGGGCCGTAGTTGCTGAACGAGCTCTTGCGATCGGCGTCATCGGTGGCGGCAACGGCGACGGCCCCACGATCGGCCGCGGGATATTCGCGCGGCTGGTCGCGGTCGGCGTTGCCCGCCGCGGCGACGACCACGGCGCCGGCGTTCGCGGCGACGCCAACGGCTTCCTGGACGACGCGGGCATCGTACGTCGAACCGAGACTCAGGTTGATGACCCTCGCGCCCTGGTCGAGCGCGTAGTAGATCCCGGCCGCCAGGAAAAACGCATCGCCAACCCCATCGGAGTCGAGCACCTTGACGGGCAGGATCGCGGCGTCGGGCGCGATCTGGGCGACGATGCCGGCGACATGGGTGCCGTGCCCCGTCATCTCGTCGGTGTCGCCGTTGCCGTTGTCGTCGATACCGTTGCCGGCGTCCGTCGTGTCGCCGGAGTCGTCGAGGGCGTTCCAACCGGCGAGGACGCGGCCCTGCAACAGCGGGTGACTCGGATCGACGCCGGTGTCGAGGACGGCGACGACGACGCCGGCGCCGGACGAGCATCGTTGCGCGCGATCGGCACCGACGAGCGCCGGCCCGTACGGTGCGGTTGCTTCGTCCCCCTCGCCGCGTGAGGTGAAGAAGTAGCCGGGACGGCCTTCCGGCGCCTGGTTGGTGAAGTTCAGCTCGACCCAGATGCTGGCCGGGTCGGCTTCCATCTCCCGCTCCAGCTGGGTGGGGTCGGCCCCGTCGGGCAATCGGACGAGGTAGAGGTTGCGTGGCGGGATGGCGGCGATGAGGGAGGTGCCGTGCCGCTGGTCGAAGGCCTCGATCGTCAGGCGTTTCCGCAGTTGGACGATCGCTTCGTCCGCGTAGTAGCCGTCGGTCGACGGATCGCCGTCGTCGTCGACGATCTGCTTCGGACCGCGGGGGGAGCGGCCGTTCGCCTGGTCGGACTGGTGGGCCAGGCCGCTCGCGGCCGGTCCACCGGCCAGCAGGCAAACGAGGCCGACAAGCACCAGACGCAGGCACGTGCGCAAAGGATTCATCGTCGCCTTTCCGGTCATTCGGGCGGTCGGCGGCACCGGTCTCGGGCCGGCCCCCTCCCCCCAACCGGGCAATCCGGTTGCGCCCGCGGACGATGGTACCCATGCCGGGAGTCGCGGAGGGCGGCGATGGTAGATACCAGGTCCTGTTTTGTGGGTTCTCTGCGGGTCATGGGCAGAGAGCGGGATGTCCTTCGCCGGCGCGAACGGGGAGACGCGATCGGAACGTTCGTGTACGCTCTGGTGCGCTCGGCGCAGGACAGGTCGGGGAGAGGAGTTTGGGGGGCCGATGGAGCTGAGACTCGACGGAAAGGTTGCGCTGGTTACCGGTTCGGACAGCGGGATCGGGCGGGGAATCGCCCAGACGTTCGCCGCGAGCGGCGCCGACGTCACCGTGACGTACCACACCGATCGCGACGGGGCCGAGGAGACGGCGGCGAGTGTTCGAGAACAGGGACGACGCGCGCTGGTCGTTCAGGTCGACGTCGGAATGCCGGAGGCGGTGGAGCGCCTGTTCGCGGCGCACGACGAGGCATTCGGCCGGATCGACGTCCTGGTCAATAACGCGGCGACGGGCATCCACGGCAACGTCGCCGATCTGCCGTTCGAATCGTGGGAACGGGTCATCCGCACCAATCTCCACGGGCCATTTCTCTGCTCGCAACAGGCGGCGCGCCGGATGCTGGCCCGTGGCGAAGGCGGCCGCATGATCCACATCACGTCGGTCCACGAAGAGGCGTGCTGGCCCGGCTCGTCCGCCTACTGCGTCTCGAAGGTCGGTCTGCGCAACCTGATGCGGACGCTGGCGTTGGAACTCGGGCCGCACGGCATCACGAGCAACGTGATCGCGCCGGGGATGATCCTGACGCCGATGAACCGGCGGGCGGCGACCGATCCCGACTACCTGCGCGCTGCCGAGGCCCAGATCGTGCTGCGCCGGGTCGGTCTGCCGAACGACATCGCCAACATGGCCCTCTTCCTCGCCTCCGACGCCGCCAGCTACTGTACCGGATCGACGCACTACGTGGACGGCGGCTGGATGCTGACCTGGCCACCGGTGTGAGACGAAGTTCCGAGCTACGAGTGGAGGAAAAACGGCGGAACCAATCGATCCCGACGAACGCATAGCTTGTCGAATGTATCGCCAGATTCTCCCATGATGTCTCGTGCAATGGGGGAATTCGCGGGTCGAACCGCAGACCGGATCCTTCACCATGACCGAAAAGGATAAGCGTCATGTTCGTTACATTGCCGCTCTCGAACAAGTAGTCGCCTTGACATTCGCTGGTTGGTTTGCGCGAAGGGGTTCGAGTACTGTGACCGGGGCAGGTTTCGGCACTCGACGGACAGGGCTGTCCGGGCACGAGCGATGGGAACATCAGCAGGGCGCGAAGTCGCGTCGAATGGGTCGCCGCTGAGCAGACGTGAGCAGGAGATTGCTCGTTTGGTGGCGTCGGGACTCTCGAACCTGGAAATCGCCGAACGCTTGAGTATCAGCCCTGCCACCGTCCACAATCATCTCGACCACATCTACAAGAAACTAGGCCTGCATGGGCGGGTGCAGCTTGCACTATGGTTCACCGGCCACCAAGCTGATTTGACGCCGGCGGAAAATGAACCGATTAGTCCATAGACTCGGATGTGGCGGATACCTATGATGTGAGCGTCGAACACGACGTGTGCCGGTGGTTTCTCCTCTCGACAGCACCGATCGTCGGTGAATTAGCGCTATGTGGGGGTGAGCTCTCATCCCTCACATGGCGTCATGCTGAGCGCGAGCTATGGCCATGACGGCAGGATTTCGAATGGCCGATTGACCTTGCTCTTAGCGCAACCTATTCTCGATATCGTGAGGTTTCGCAGCGAAGAATGCCCCGTCGAGCGCCTTCATTCTGCGGGGGGAACCGTCATGGGTTGGTTCCTGCTGTCGCTGCAAGTCGGTCTCGCTCTTCTGTTGTCCATCGCCGCCATTCAAAAGGCGCTCCAGTCTAGCCAGTTCTCGGCGGCCCTCCGTCTGAGCCATGTGCCGTCGGCGGCAGTGGCGCCCGTAGCCGTAGCCGTTCCCGCCGTCGAAGCCCTCCTCGCCGGGGCGTTAGTTGTCAGCACCCCTGGCTCTCTCCCGATCGCCTTCGCCGCGACCGTGCTGCTCCTAACGATGTTCACGGCGTGGGTCGGTTGGGTACGGGCCAAACGAATCCGGATTCGGTGCGGTTGCTTCGGAAGTGGTAGCCCGGCGGTCGATTTCCGAACCATAACCCGCAACGTCCTTACCTTGGTCGCATCGGGCGCCGGCCTCCTCCTGGCAACCTGGGCTGACAGCCCTCTGCCGGTGGCATCGCCGTGGATGGCGAGCGCAGCGATCAGCATCGGGTTAGGTCTCGCGCTCGGACTCGGGTTGCGGGCTGCGGTTCCAGTGCTCGTGCTGTCGCTGGATCGCCTCCAGCGCCGGCAAGTGCCCGACCTCGATGCGGATGGGAGGCTTTAGAGACCATGTCCACCCAGTTCTACGTTTCGTACGCGTTGCTCTGGCTGTTGGTGGTGTTCGAGGCCGCTCTTATCTTCCTCGTCTATCGGCACTTTGGCTTGGCGGCGCTCGGCAGCGTGGAGGGTATCCAACGGGACGGCTTGCCTATCGGGGAGGTTGCTCCGGCGGTCACAGGCACCACGGCAGCGGGCGACAGTGTCCGCTGGGAAATGAAGCGTGGCCACTCCGGACTCCTGTTGTTCGCTTCCGCTGCCTGTCAACCCTGCGCGACCATTATGCCGTTCGTCAATCAGGTGGCCTCGGCCGGCAATGGCTACGCGCCTTGGGTTACTGCCGTCGTGACCGGGACCCAAGAGGAAGTGGCGCAAATCTCCGAGCAGTTCCAGCCGCCCTTCCCGTGTGTGGCGGAAGACGGAACCGGCGTCTTCGGTCGCTACCGGGTCCGAGTCACCCCATTCGGGTTCGTGATTGGGGAGGACGGACGAATTCTCGCCAAGGGGCTCTGTAGCAACGTCGGCACACTCAAGAGGTTACTAATCACCGGCGGGTTGGATGAAGCAGCGGACGTCATCAAGCCGAAAACGCTGCCGCTGCAAATGGTCGAACCATGAGCGGGGGCAACAGCGAAGGAGGGACAGCACCATGACGCTTGTCCAGCGGATCGGAGAAGACCTCGCCCGTCGGACGAACCGACGCCGATTCCTTGGGAGGGCAGCGCAACTGTCTTTTGCGGCCGTGGCGGCCGTGTCGGCGTCCGGCCTCTATAGCAGGAGCGCTTTCGCTGCCTGCACGTACAACACAAATCTTAGCTACTGTCAGCCACCGGACGGCATCTATTGCTCCGGGGGTCGGTGCAGCGGCGAGCATTGCACTGGCGACTGCTCGGCGGATAGGACGACCGGATACGATGGCAGCGGTTGCTGGTGCACCATCTATGCCTACAACTACGGTTCGGGGCATTGCGGCCACTGGCACTGCTGCGATTGCGTCTGCAACAACTATCCCTACCACTGTGGCTGCCGCAAGTTCATCAGCGATCCCTGCATCCCGCGCTGATCGGCGGGCGTGGTTGGCGCGCAGCTCGGAGCGAAGCGAGGGCAGGCGATGACGTTGCAAAGCGAAGCTGTGCTGATGCTGGCGATCCTTTGCGGAGTGCTGAGTGCCCATGCGCCTTGAACGGCAAACATGGCCATGGGCCTACTCAACTCCCTCGGTCGAGGGCGGATGCGAGATGTAGCGATCTCACGGGCTCTTCACGTTCTTGGTGGCGCGCTGGGAGGTGCCATCGTCGGCGGTCTTGCAGGGTGGCTGGGGTCATTAATCGTTCCGGCGACCTGGCGATTATGGGTCCTGCTCGGGTTCGTCTCCTGGGCCACATGGCTGGGAGTGCGACGGCGCACCGTGCATTTTGGATCAACCCGCCAAGTACCTCGTCACTGGCGCCACACAATGTCGCCGTGGCCGCGCTTCTTCTTCTGGGGAGTGCTGCTCGGATCTGGAGTAGGGACTCTGATCCCGTACTCGTCCTTTCTCATCCTCCTCGGCGCCCAGTTGACCTCGGGGCCGGCCGTAGGTGGCGTCTCCGGCGCTCTGTTCGGAGGCACGCGCGCGGCCATGGCGCTGATTCCACCTCTGCGCAGATATAACGTCGAAAAGACGCTGGACCTACTCCCGAAGCTGCGCCGTGGAGCCCAGCTTCTGAACATCGGCGTAGCGCTCGCCGCGATGATCACGCTTGTCCTCGTGGCCTGGCGCTAGATCGGGCCTCATGTCACAAGAAACGGCGCACGGGATGATTGCGGTAAGTGGACGGGCCTGTACCCGCCTCCCCGATTCAAGCAAGCGGGTACGGTGGTCGGAACGTTTCTCAGCCCCGAAGTCCAGTCGCACAGGGCGGGGCGGTGCCGCGGCGCCGTCTCAAGAGGGGATGGCCCATGATTCGCATAGTCTTATGCTCCCTGGTCGCAGCCGCGGTCCTCTCTCCCGCTATGGTCGGAATGGAGACCAGCCAGGGTTCCGCGACGGGGGCCACTCCGGCGGCGACCCCGATCGTTTCCTGCGACGATGCCAGCGATGCGCAACTCTGGGCGTGCCTGCGGCGACCGCTGCATTTTCCTTCGCTCGCACGGGGTGAGACCTGTCCGCGGTCGAAGCTTCACCGAGTGGTCCCCCACGTTTTCAGTCCGGTAGTCGGCAGCGGGCCGCTCTATGCGGCAAGCTTTGGAGAGACCGGCGGGATCTCATACCGAGGCAGCCGCGAAGAGGGTGGCTGGTACTACGTCAAGGTGCTCTGGCTCGCCGACCCCACATACCGTGGCCCCGTGCTTATCCGCGGGAAGCAACTCGACGGACCACACGTACTGCGTTTCGGAGAGGGGCCCCATCCGACGGCGGAACTCCAGTTGCCGCCGGGCGACGGGCGGGCGGCGACCACGGCGCCGGGGTGGAGTAACTGGCCGACGTACACGCGCGTCCGCGCTCCCGGCTGCTACGCCTACCAGGTTGACGGGCTCGACTTCAGCGAGATCATCGTGGTGCCAGCGCAGGGATAAGGGGTTGCCGAGCATCTACCGCACCTTGCAGAAGAGATAGGCCGCGTCGTGCGTAGGGGCGGACCGGGTGCCCCCTGGGCGCTGTCCGCCCTCGCCGATTGCGCGTGCGAATGAGGGCGGACACGGCGGTCCGCCCCTACGATAACAACCTGGTCCGGCTTCTCCGCAACACGCTCTATTGGGTGATTCGGATTCACCCGACTGCATCGCCCACACGGCCCTCCTCCTCGCCTCCGACGCCGGCAGCTACTGCACCGGCGCGACGCACTACGTGGACGGCGGCTGGATGCTGACCTGGCCGCCGGTGTGAACGCGAGTTGCGAGCTTCGAGCTACGAGCTTCAAGTAGGACTGGGTTGACGGAGATGAGCGCGGCGTTCGACGCTTACCGCGATTGCGGACACGAAGCTCGTAGCTCGAATCTCGAAGCTCGTCACTGGGGGGATCGATGACCGATTTCGCCGAGATCAAGGCGCGACATCAGCAGACGTGGGGGGCCGGCGACTACAGCGTGATCGCGACGGCGCTCTATCCGACGGCCGAGGTGCTCTGCGAGGACGTGAACTTCTCGGCCGGGCAGCGGGTACTCGACGTCGCCTGCGGCAGCGGCAACGTCAGTCTCGCCGCGGCGCGGCGGGGGGCGGTGGTGACCGGGATCGACTTCGTCCCGGCGTTGTTGGAGCGGGCGCGGGAGCGGGCGGCGGCGGAGTGGTTGGAGATCGAGTTGCGGGAGGCGGACGCCGAGGCATTGCCGTTCGCCGACGCCAGTTTCGACGTCGTCCTCTCGGCCTTCGGCGTCATGTACGCGCCGGATCAGGAGCGGGCGGCGGAAGAGCTGTTGCGGGTCTGCCGGCCCGGCGGGGTGATCGGTCTGGCCAACTGGCCGCCGAACAGCGCGGCGACGGAGATGTCCGACATCGTGGCGCGGTACGTGCCGGGAGTCGAGGATCCCCGCTCGCCGGCGGAGTGGGGGACGGCCTCCCGCTTGCGCGATCTGTTCGGCCGGCGCGTCCGCTCGTTGCGGCTGCGCGATCGCGTCCTCCTCTGGCGCGACGTCTCGGCCGACCGCTTCGTCGAAACCTACCGCTCCCACCTCGGGCCGATGAACCGCGCCTTCGCCCAACTCGACCACCAGCAAACCGACGCGCTCGCCCGCGATCTCTCCGCGGTCGCCCACCGCCACAACCGCGCCACCGACGGCACGATCGCGACGGCGTTCACGTACGTGACCGTCGTCATCACGACGTAGGGCGGAAGGCGGCAAGGCGGCAAGGACGGATCGTTTTCTCCCTTGCCGCCTTGCCGCCTTGCCGCCTTGCCGCCTTGCCGCCTTGCCGCCTACTGTTCCGCGGGCGCGCAGCCGGTAAAGAAGTAGATGCGGATGTCGACCTGACCCTGGGGTGGGGTGAGGTCGCCGAAGTTGTCGAAGGCGGCGCCACCGAAGGTCCCGGGATAGAGATCTTCGATGAGCCCGTTGATGACCGCGGCGAGTTGGGTGCCCTGGTTGATGGTGGCGCCGTGGCCGAAGGTGAGGACGACGCCGGCGCGACAGGTGGCGCGGATGTACGGGCGGAGGACGCGGCGCAATTCGGTCTGAGCCTGAGCAAGCGCGGCGTCGTTGCCGGCCAGCACCCCGGCGAGATCGACCTGGATCGTGAGTTCGACGAAGTCCGGGTTGATCGAGGCGCTGACCTGACCGGCGGTTTCGGCTTGCTCGGTGGCGAGGGCGGCGATCGTGGCGGCGGCGTTCGTGGCGGCGGCCGTCGCGGTGGCGGCGGCGTTTGCGGCCTGGGTCGCCTGGGCGCCGGCGGTCGCGGCGAGGGCTTCCTGCCCGCCCAGGAGCGCCTGAGTCGTTGCTGCCGCGGCGGTTGCCGCGGCGTCGGCGGTTGCTGCCTGGTCCGACGAGGCGGTGGTGAGCGCGGCGACCGTCGCGTCGGCGTTGTTCGCGGCCGCGGTCGCCGCGGCGTTGGCGGTACCGGCACGCTGCGCCGCCGCCGTCGCCTGAGCGGCGTCCGTGGCAGCCGCCGCCGCGGCCGCGGTTTCCTGGGCGGCGACGGTCGCCGCGTAGGCCTCGTTGGTTGCCTCGGCGGCCTGGAGATCGGTCGAGAGCCCCTGCGCGGTGGCGGCGGCGGTTGCTTCCTGGGCGGCGGCGGTACCGGCGGCACCGGTCGCGGTCGCCGCCGCGGATTCGAGCCCCGCCTGGTTGACGGCGCCCGTCGTGGCCAGGGCATCGATCGTCGCCTGCGCGGCGGCTGCCGCAGTCGTCTGCGCATCGACGGTCGCCTGGGCGGCCGCCGCCGTCGCCTGGGCGCTCGCGAGTGCCGCCTCGGTGTCCGCGACGGCGGTGCCGAGGGCTTCGGCGGTTGCCTGGCCGGCCGCGTCGGCCGAGGCCTGGGCGGTCGCCGCACCGGTCGAGGCGACGCGCTGGGCGGCGGCGGTCGCCTCGAGTTCCGCCTCGCGGGTCGAGAGGGCGGCGACCGTGGCGCGGGCCGACTCAAGCGAACCGGCGGCGGCGGTGGCCGAGCCGGCCGCCGCCGATGCCCCGGCCGTGGCCGTGGCTTCCACCCCCGCCGCGGTCGTGGCGAGCTCGGCGATCGAGGTCTGGGCGGCCGCGATCGTCGCTTCGGCCGCCGCGGCCTGGGCGCTCGCGGTGGCGCGGACGCGGTCGGTTTCCTCGCTTGCCGCCGAGACGCCGGCTTCGGCCGAGGCGTTGAGGGCTTCGATGGTCGCCTGCGCCGCCGCGGCGGCGGCCACTGCCGCGGCCTTGTCGCGGGCGAGGGATGTCGCTTGCGCGGCAACGGTGCCGGACAGGTCCGCTTCCTCCGTCGCCAACTGTGCCGAATTGGCGCGGTCGGTTGCGAGATCGGCTTCGGACGTCGCCAGGTCGGCCCGACTGGTCGCCTGGGCGGTCTGGAGCGCCGCGATCGTTGCCGCCAGTGCCGTGGCCCGCGCTTGCGCGGTTGCCTGGGCTTCGTCCTTCGCGCTGCCGGCGGCCGTGACCTCGGCCTCGGTCGTCTTCTGGGCGGCCCCGGCTTGAGCGATCGCGGTTTCCTGGGCGGTAAACGTCGCTGCCAGGGTCGTCGCCTGTGCTGCCGATGTTGCCTGCGCTTCGTTCGCGGCAGAGTCGGCCGCGGTCGCTTGAGCTGCCGCCGACGCTTCCGCCCGAGTCGCGCTCGCCAGTGCGCTGTCCTGGGCCGTGATCGTTGCTGCGAGCGCCGTGGCCTGGGCCCGCGCTGTTGCCTGCGCCTCGGCGGCGGCGTCGCCGGCGGCCGTGACCTGGGCGTCGGCGGTCTGCTGGGCCGCGACGGCGGAGGCGAGTGCGGTTTCCTGGGCAGTGACCGTTGCCGCAAGGGACGCCGACTTCGTGGCGAGAGCCGCGGCGGTCGCCGCGGCGGCGGTGCCCTGCGCGTGGGCGGTGGCGAGGAGATCCGGTCCGGTGGTGGCGGCCGGCGAGGAGACGGTAGCGCCGGTCTGGGCGGTGGGCAAGATGCCGGCGACGAGAACCTCGGTCGGTTTGTCGGTCGGATTCCGGGCGGTGGAGGTGGTGAAGGCGGGGACGAGAAGGCTGTGGCCGGCCTCAAGGCGGAAGAGCGCACCGTCGTTGCCCTCGACGACGAGCGTGCCCGACTCAACCGCGAGCGCGACGGGGCCGTCGAAGAAAAGCGCATCGGTCTGGGCGCCCGGCGGCAGCGTCGCCCGAACGATGACCAGCGTCGCCCGGCGACCCGGCAGCCGCGTGACGTCGCCCTCCGCCAGGACCTCCGTGGTCGCTTCCGCGGCGACCGGAGTCGCGGCGGGTGTCGCGCCGCTGGTGGTCGATTGGAGGCGGAGGCGGAGGAGTGAGGCGCTGCCGGGTCCGGGGTTGCGAACCGTCACGGAAGCACCCGCGGGGACGACGATCTGGACGCCGGCGCCGTAGCGGCCGGACAGCCCATACCCCTCGACGGTGACCTGCCCGGATTCGACGACGAGCACCTGTGGCGCATCGCCGCCCGCGACAAACTTCCGCCCGGCGGCGAGCGGGATGCGTTCGAGGATGATCGTCACCCGCCCGGTCGGCAGGTCATCGACGAGCGCGTCGGCGAGGAGGTCCAATCGGATGTCGGGCGGCAATTCGACCCCGAGCGCGGGGGTGCCCGCGGGCGTGCTGGCGACGGGAGAGGCGAGGAACGCCTTCGGAGCGCCGAGTGACGCCGCGGCCGGTCCGTGTTGGTGACCCGGCGCGAGCCGAACCGCCACGGTGACGAGTACCGCCACGACGACGAAAGCCATCACCCGCCGAAGCATCGCCCGACCCCCTGCTTTACGCGACGGGACGGCGCCGACCGCAGCGTCGGGACCCGCTCGCGTCACGGAAGAGATGCTGACCGGAATGCACAAGGGCATCATACAGCGGTGTGGCTGTGGAGTCATCATGAGGACTGAGGACTGAGGACTGAGGACTGAGGACTGAGTGGAACTCATCGCGGTCGTCTGTGTGCCTGCTCGGCTTCGTGCTGACGCTCGACGGCCGCGCGGAGGCCGCCGACGATTCGTCCCACCTCTTCCGCATCGACACGCAACTGCCTGAAGGTTGGTTCGTCGATGTACTCGGCATCGAAAGCAACGTAGAGGAGCGACCGCACCTCGCCGCAGGATGACTTCGCTGTGGAAAGGAAGTGCTCGAATTCTGGTCTCCCGCCCCGCTCGAATCCTTCCGCCACGTTAGACATCACCGAGACGGCGGCTCGCCTGATCTGGCTCACGAGGTCGCGGTCGCGTGCGAACTCTCCTCGTCGTGTGAGACGGTACACTTCCCGGACCAGCCCCCGTCCCTTCTGCCACGCGATGAGGTCTTCGAATCGCTCGACCCTGGCCACGATCCCTTCCTTCCCCAACCCCACTCAGTCCTCAGTCCTCAGTCCTCAGTCCTCAGTCCTCTCCACGTTACTGAAGCCGTCCCCGCGCCGCCACCGGCCAGACGGTCTCCACCATCCCGGCGCGGACGCCGTACAGCGCCTCGTGCAGGTGCGTCGTCTGGTCGTGGTAGCCGATTTCGAGTTCGAGGCGATCGCCGATGCGGGGGCGGTCGGTCGGGTGGTCGAGGAGGAAGCGGCCGTGCTCGGCGGAGAGGGCGAGGGAGACGACGCCGTCGAGGTTGCGGGCCTTGGGGGGGCGTTCGCCGGGGTCGGTGGTCTTGCGCCCGGCGTCGACGACGATGCGGTCGGGGGCGGGGCGGCTGACGACCTGGGTGAGCAGGATGAGGGCGGGTTCGACCGGGACGCCGAGGTCGCGGTAGACGGCATCGCCGAAGAGACCGCCGCCGGCCTGGACTTCGGTGATGCCGTTGATGGCGACGGCGGAGCGGTAGGTGCCGGTGCCGCTGGCGGAGACGATCTCGACCGGCAGACCGGCGGCGCGGCAGGCATCGGCGGTCTCGACCAGGGCGCGAACTGCCGTCTCGATCGTCGCGGCGCGGGCGGCGGGATCGGGGACCTCCATGCCGTGGCCCTCGTAGCCCATCAACCCGACATAACGGATGCCTTCGAGGGCGGCGATCTGCCGGGAGAGGGCGACGGCCGGATCGCCAGGGAGGACACCGGAGCGGTCCATGCCGACGTTGAGCTCGACGACGACGCGCGGGCAGGTGCCGTGGGCGCAGGCGGCGGCCGAGAGTTCCTTGGCGTTCTCGATACTGTCGACGGCGACGATGACGTCGGCGTGGGCGCAAAGGGCGGCGAGGCGGCGGGCTTTGATCGGGCCGACGACCTGGTTGGCGACCAGGATGTCGCGGATTCCGTTGGCCGCCATCACCTCGGCTTCGCCGAGTTTGGCGCAGGTGACGCCGATGGCGCCGGCGGCGAGCTCCTTGTGGGCGATGGCCGGGCACTTGTGGCCCTTGGCGTGCGGGCGCCAGGCGATGCCGGCCGCGGCGATCTCGCCACTCATCAGGGCCAGGTTCCGCTCGAACGCGTCGAGGTCGATCAGCAGGACGGGCGTGTCGAGTTCGCTCACGGGCCGGCCGACGATGGTCGTGTGCATCCGGACGTCGTGCTCCTCGTCTTTGTGCGCCAGCGCGGGCGCTCCAACATCGGGCCTACCGCGTATGCGGTGAACTGTCGATCGCGACTGCCCTCGTTCGCGTGGTATCGTGAACGGGTGACCTCCTTTTGGCAAGCGGACTGCCGGAGCAGGGACCGTGAGCTGGCGGGACCATTGGGAGACGAGGTTCTATGTCCAACAGCTCAGCCCGGACGGCGCCGATCGCCTTCGCGTGCGAATGCGGGTAGAGAATGGCCGGGTTGTCCGTTTCAGTGTGCAATACGAGGCGGTTGTCGAAGCCGTGACCTACCCCGTCGTCCGATACGACACTGCCCACGACTACGCGCACCGAGACATCCTTGATTGGAGCGGGCACGAGATCGCCAAAGAGTGGATCGCGGGACCTGATCGTTACGCCGAGGTCTTGACCAACGCAATCACCGACCTCAAGACCAATTGGCCGGGTTATCGTCGCGACTTCTTTGGGAGGAAACCATGAGCACGACAGCGCGGGACGCCGTCGTCGACACGGAGACGGCCCACATCATGGATCGCAACCTCGATCTAAGCCATGGCTTCGCCCAAGCGATCCTCGACGATCCTGCTCTTCTGTCGGAGGTGCCGAATGGCGTCACGCTCGTCCTCCTTCCCAAAGATGACCCCGAGATGTTCGAAATCAACCTCAAGATCGGCATGGACGCCGCGCGCCGGGGCGAGAACGTCTATCTGCGGCAGGTAACGCGGGACGGTCGGCCAGCATAGGACGGGGCGACGAAGTCGCTGCCCAGGACGCGGCCCGACGGCGCGCCGGATCGAGTTCGAAGGTGTCGGGTTCGCTCACGGGCCTGCCGGCGATGGTCGCCTGCATGGGCAGACGGGTCTCCTGACTCGTGCGATTCCAGAAGCGCGACTTCGCCGACGGTATCTCGCACGGGCGATCCTGCCGGCCGAGGCGCGTGAGTGAAGAGTTGTCCTATTCGTCGGGGACGAGCGTGAGGAGCCAGACGACGGCGGGCACGTCGCCGGTGTTGCGGAAGGTGATTGCGACACCCGCGGACAGGAGAGCGCCGTCGCCCGCGGCGAGCAGCCCGGTGGTCATCTCCTGGCTGGCGCCGTTCGTCCCATTGCGCACCCAGGCCGCGCCGTTGGTCGCGGCATAGTCCGCGCTGCCCGTTTCGACCGAGAGCAGCAGCGATCCCGACGTCGCCAGCGGCGGCAATGCCGCTCCCGGCGCGAGCGTCACCCGCCCCAGCCTCGCCGTCGCCCGTCCCTCGGCCAACCCGTGCGCGGTGCCACCAACAAGCGATTGGACACCGAGTTCGACTGGCCAGGGCGAGAGTGGAGCGGGCAGGGCGGGATCGGCGGGAGGGGCGGATCGGGATGGTTCATCGGCTGCGTAGACGGCGACGGCGAGGGCCGTCGCCGCCACGACGCCGTCGTTGCGAATCGTGTACGCCGATGAGATGGGGAGTGCGACCGAGTCGCCGGAGGACAGCGTCAGGGTGGCTCCGGCAGCGGCGGGGCGCGGGGTACCCGCCGTCGCGTCGTCCGTCCCGACCGTGACAAATGCCGGTTCGGCGGAGTCGGCGTCGATCGACACCGTCAGGGTCCCGGATTCCAACCGGAGCAGACGTGTTTCGCGCGCCGATCCTTCGGCGTGGTCGCCGGGTCGAAAGGTCACGCGTTCGAAGGCCAGACCCGGTTCGGCCGGCAAGGGCGTGCCGGTCGGGATCGAGTCGAGCGATTCGAGCGAAACAATCCCCGCGGTGTCGCTCCAGTGCTCGACGACGCGCCGATCGACGACGCGAACGACATCGGTCCTGCCCCAGACGATCGGCACGGTCGCGAACGACGCGCCGAGAAACGATTGCTGGTCCAGACCCTGCAGGGTCACGGCCGCGATGGCCCGGTCGCCGACCGCGGTCAGGTCGGTGAACAGGATGCGTGCCTCCGGGGCGAACGCGTGCACCGCGGCCAGATACTGACCGAGTCCGGATCGGTCGGCGGTCGCGCCGGGGAGGGCGGCGTGCTCGACGAGTTCGGCGGCGACGGCGCTGTCCAGGGCGGATGGATCCCCGGTGCGGAGAACTTC
>DATBFX010000150.1:0-23093 GCA_036558305.1 Thermomicrobiales bacterium
GAGCTCGGTCTCGCTGCCGATGACGTCGAAGGTGCCGCACTCCTGGCATTCGTAGATCGGAAGCGCCAGGCCCCAATAGCGCTTCTTGGAGATCATCCAATCGTCCATGTGGGCGAGCCAGTCGAGCTCGCGATCCATACCGAATGACGGGACCCAGTTGGCCTGACGGGTGGCGTCCATCATCGGCTGGCGCAGGTCGTCCATGGCGATGAACCACTCGTCGACGAGGCGGAAGACAAGGTCGGTGCCGCAGCGCCAGCAGACGGGGTAGCGGTGCTTGTATTGCTCTCCGCGGTAGAGGATGCCCTTTTCCTGGAGGTTGCGCATGATCGGTGTCGCGACCTCGTGGACGTAGGAGCCGGTGAGCCAGTCGAAGCCATCGGTGTAGACGCCGAACTCGTTGATCGGGGCGACGACGGCGAGGTCGTTCTCTTTCGAGAGGGCGAAGTCCTCTTTGCCGCAACCGGGGGCGATGTGGACGATACCGGTGCCTTCGGCGGCGGTGACGTCGCTCCAGGCGATGACGCGGTGCTCGACGCCCTGCTCGGCAGGGAGTTCGTCGAAGGGACCGCGATACCGCCAACCGAGGAGGTCGTTCCCGGTGAGCTCGGCGGTCACCGCGTATTCGCCACGGAGGGCGTTTTTCGCGGCGTCTTTGGCGACGTAAGTAGCTTCTCCGTTCTGCTCGGCGCGGACGTAGGTCAAATCAGGGTTGACGGCGGCGGCAACGTTGGCGGCGAGGGTCCAGGGGGTGGTCGTCCAGACGAGGAGCGATTCGTGCTCGCGGTCGAGGAGGGGGAGCTTGACGAACAGCGAGAGGTGCTGGCGCTCCTGGTAGCCCTCGGTGACGATTTCGTGTTCGGAGATGCCGGTGCCGCAGCGGGGGCACCACGGCATGACGTCGTGCCCCTTGTAGATCCAGCCGCGATCGTGGCAGGTCTTCAGAAAGAGCCAAATCGTGTAGTTGTTCTCGTCGGACATCGTGTAGTACGAGTTATCCCAGTCCATAAACTGGCCGAGGCGCTTCGACTGTTCGGTCTGAACTCCCGCGTACTTCCAGACGCGTTCCTTGCACCGGTTGACGAATTCGGCGATGCCGAGGGCCTCGATGTCCCGCTTGCTCTTGAGCCCGAGTTCCTTTTCGACCTCGACCTCGACCCACAGACCCTGGCAGTCGAAGCCGTTTTGGAAACGTTGCTTCTTGCCGAGCATCGCCTGGTAACGCTGGAAGATGTCCTTGTAGGTGCGGCCCCAGGCGTGATGGACACCCATCGGGTTGTTCGCCGTGATCGGGCCGTCGAGGAAGGAGTAGCGGGTCGGCGAGTCGTCGTTGCGGTGGAGGTACTTGTCGACGATGCCGTCGTGGTACCACCAATCGAGAACCTCGCGCTCCAGCGCGGGGAAATCGACCTTGGTCGGGACCTCGTTGAACGTGGCCATGCTGCGCTCCTTAAACGACAAAACCCGTCCTCGTTCGGAGGACGGGTGAAACCCGCGGTACCACCTCGGTTGGTCCGAATGAACGGACCCGCTCGGTCGCTCCCTGCGTCGATGCCGGTGCAGGTCGGCGCTCGTCGCGGTAACGGGCGACGACTCCGGTCGCGTCTACTTGGCGGCGGACCGCCGTTCGGGCGACGGCTCGGGAAGGATCTCCGTCGCCGGCGCTGATGACCCGGCTTTCACCGACCCGGGTTCGCTTGGCGGCGCACGACGACGGCGCTGTTTCCGTCACAGCCTTGGGCAAGGTTCACTTAAGGGCGAGCGTAGCATGCACCGAGGATGGAGGTCAATTCGTCGCATGGTCTGTTAGCGAGACATAGTCCGCGACCCAGATGACACCGGGGAGGTGTCCGATACGGTCGTGGAGTTTGCGGTCGGCGTTGATGAAAGGAATCGCTCGGCGCTTGGCAAGTGTGACGTAGAGGGCATCGTAGAACGCGCAAGAATGCTGCTCACTCAGGTCGTAAGCCTCTGACCCAAGGTCTCGGATCGGCACGGTCGCGATGGGCAACGCCAGAAACCAATAAAAACCCGCGCGGGCTGCATTCTTTTGGATCCGATTGCGGGTCGCACTTGCAGCCACCGTGAGCGTCGAGCCGATCTCGGCCACGATCTGTTCAGGAGCGGTGAGACGGATGTGTCCGGAAACGAAATCGTCTAGCACGCGTCTCGCGTGATCGACGTCGTCTTCGTCGGACAGGTACCATTTTGCCACGACGGACGCATCAGCGACGAATTCCGGCAGCGCGCTCATCGTGCTCCAACTGCATTGCGTCAGCGGTTGCCAATGCCTCGGTCGCGGTCATCGGCAGCGTCGCGAGCGTGCGCCGAATCTCCAACAACTCATCATAAAGCTGTTGGCGGCGGGCCAGTTCTTCCTCCGAAGGTCTTCCATACGGATCGCCTTGAATTGTCTCCAGAGACACTTCCTCACGTGGTCTGGCGGGTGCAATCATCGCCTCTACATCCGTGTCGCGGATGCGGATCTTCCGAATGCCGATGCGCACGGCGGGCAATCGTTGAGCATCGATCCAGCGCCAGATGGTTGACGGACTGACACCGAGCCTCTGAGCGGCCTCGGCGACGGACAAAAGTCGTTCGTCATGAACTACCGACATCTTGGGCTTCCTCGCGCGCTCAATAATGTGCACATATTCTCATTCAATGCGTTCATCGTCAACCTATGCTGTCGAGTTCCTCCTTCACCAGGTCCGGCCGATTCGAGATGATGCCATTGACCCCCATCTCGACGAACCGGCGCATTTGCTCGGGGCGGTCGACGGTCCAGACGTTGACCCGGCGGCCGCTGTCGTGGACGGCGCGGACGAGTCGTGGCGTGCAGACGCGCTGCTGGATCATGGTCTCGGTGGCCCCGCAGATGCGCATCGCGGCGACGAGTGGGACGGGAGTGACCACGCGGAGCGCACGCGACATCACGTAACGGCCGGGGCGATAGGGGATACCGGTCGCCATGTGACCGGTCGAGAGGCCGAGGCGCAGCTCGGGGAAGGCGCGTTTGAGGCGCCAGAGGACGATGGCGTGGGTACTGGAGGCGGCAACGGTCGCGGCGAGCTGGTGACGGCGGATGGCCGCGATCACGTCGGGTTCGTAGCCTGGGAGCTTGACGTCGAGGAGGAGGGGGACGTTGTCGCGGTTGAGTTCGACCAGTTCGGCGAGGGTGAGGAGAGACGGGAGTACCTCGCGGAATTGGGCGGTCGTGATTTCGTCGGTCGGCGTCTTTCGGCCGTGGACGAGGAAGGTGTCGTCGTGGACGAGGACGAGGTCGCCGTCGGCGGATCGCTGGACGTCGACCTCGATGCGATCGACGCCGATCTTGAGCGCCTGTTCGATCGACTCGCGGCTGTTACCGGGGTAGAAGTTGCCAGCACCCCCGTGTCCGATGATTTCGATGTTCGAGCGACCGGATGCGGTCATTTCACGCGCGATCCTGGCTTGAGGCGGCGGTAGATCGAGGTCAACGTGAGGAGGTAGCTGCTGCCAAGAAGGTACGAGGCAAGGACATCGGACAACCAGTGGTGGCCGAGGTAGATACGGCTCGGACCGACGAGGGCGATCAATGACGTGAGCGCGCCGACGATGGCGCGACGGACGGCTTTCGGCCGGACGTAGCGGTTGGCGAGGAAGGCGAGGAAACCGTAGACGCCGATGTAGTTGATGACGTGCCCACTGGGAAAACTGGTGCCGCCGATGTTGGCTTTGGTCACGAGGATCTCGGGCAGATCCGGTCGGGGCCGGCGCATCAGGAATTTGGTGGCGCCGGAGAGAGCGCTGGTGCCCCAACCGAGGAGTTGAAAGAGCGCTTCGAAGGGGTAGCCGAGCAGCGCGAGCGAGGCCGGGATGGCGAGCGGGATGATCCGGCTTTGCGGCGGGAAGCCGGGCCAGGAGACGAGGTGCATCAGTCGCGAGAACCAGGGAGCCTGTTGGCGCTGAAGTGAAAGGGTGACGGCGCGGTCGACGCGGCTCGTCCGGCCGCCGCGGACGAGCGCGACCAGGCCGGCGAAGGCCGCCGCCGCCGCGAGCACATAGACGACGCGCGGCGAGAGCCCGCGGTTTGACGGCTTCTTCTTCAGCACCGAGAGGCAACTCCTTGTACCTGGCGATTTTGTGGTTGCATCCTATCAGAAGCCCGATCGCAGTCGTCGTCACGGACGAGGAGTGATCCTTTACTTCGTTCAGGATGACGAGGGACGCGGAAGCCTGCAACAACGACTATCGTCGGGTGCTTCCGAGATCTCCGGCGTGGTAGATTCAGTAGGGGGTCCGCTTGAAAGCCGGGGCGAGTGCGATGGCCGTTTCCCAAAGACGACTGAATGTAGAGGTTGAGGGAGATCGACTCTCTCGGGCTTACCTCTTTCCGACGGTGGCCTCGCTCGTCGCCTTGCTGTTCCTGGCAGCGCCCTGGTCGTTGGAGCACAAGGCGCACGTCGCGCTCCACGGGTTGTGCGCGCAGCGACCGAGTCACTCGTTCGTGCTCGGGGCGAACAGGCTGCCGTTCGATGCGCGGATGACCGGCATCTATGGCGGGTTCCTCGGCGCTTCGATCTATCTGGGTCTCCGCCGGCGGTACCGGGCGGCGGGGCTGCCGAGTTGGCCGACGATCGGAATCCTGGTGCTGTTCGTTGGCCTAATGGGGATCGACGGGTTCAATTCGCTCTTCTTGGACATGGGATGGCGCTATTTCTACGAACCGGACAACCGGTTGCGGCTGCTGACCGGGTCGATGACCGGCGTCGCGCTGGCGGCGGCGATCTTCATGCTGATCGGGATGGCGCTCTGGACGCGGCCTCGGCTTGACCAGCGGGTCGTTCTGGGTGTCTGGGAAGCGGTTCTTTTGCTCGCGTTGCAGGTGCCGTTTGGCTTGGCGGTGCTCTCGGGGTGGTCGTGGTTGTTCGTGCCGATCACGCTCGCACTCCTGGTGACCGCGACGGCGGTCGTGTCGGCGATGATGCTGGTCGTGCTGGTGATGGCGAAGACGGCCGACAATTCGTTTGAAACCGTCAAGCAGGTCGAGGGGTACGCGGTCGTCGCGCTCCTCGCGGGGGTGGCGGTGATGGCCGCGTTTGGCGGCGGTCGCTTCCTGCTCGAGTCCCTCACACGCGCGCCTCCGCTGACGTAAATTCTTGGGCGTGCCTGTGCTACACTCGCCGCGGAAAGCGCCGAGTTTGAGGCTGGTCGATGGTCACGACGACCGCGCTCGGCCGCCCTTGCCGTCCCTACTGCGGCGAAACGGTTCGACCAAATGCGACTTGTGCGAAACATCGGATACGTCAAGCGGCGCAAGCGGTTTGCGCGCCTCAGTTCTTTCTTCGGGTTCATCTTCCTGGCAGCGACGTTCCCCCTCGTCTTTGTTTGGGGCCAGAGTTCGAATCTCGTCCTCGTCGCCTACGTCTTCCTCTTCGTCGGCTTCATCCTCTTCAACATGGGGATGCAGCAACTCGGCAAGTGGAGCAACACGCCGCGTCATCCGCGAAACGATCTGGCGCTCGACGCCAAACTCCAGGCGCTGACGGACAAGTACGTCCTGATCCACTACGCGCGTCTGGGGAAGCGGGTCGTCGAGCATCTGCTGATCCACCCCGGCGGCGTCCTGGTCATCACCGCCAAGGATTTCCCCGGCAAGGTGACGGTCGACGGCAACCGCTGGCGGAAGAAGGGGCTCGGTTTGACGCGGATGTTCGGCATGAGCGGACCGCAACTCGGTAACCCGGGTATCGAAACGGAGCAGGGCATCGAGGCGGTCGAGGCTTCGCTGAAAGCGGGGCAACTCGAAGTCGACGTCTCTGGCGTGGTCGTCTTCACGAGTTCGACGGTCGATCTGGAGGTCGACGAGCCGGCGTATCCGGTGGTCCTGTTGGACGATCTGCCGGGATTCGTGCGTTCACTGGAGATCGACCCGAGTCTGCGGTCGACCGATCGCGACGCGCTCGCGGAACTGCTCGGCAAGGGGGAGGAACTCGAACTGCAGGAGGTTCGGCGCACTCGACGGCCGGTCAAGGTGAAGCGCCGCGCGGCGCGCCCGGCGGGGGCCGACAAATGACCGCGCCTACGGCCGTGAACTGGCCGGTTTGGGGCCACGAAACCGCGGTCGATCGGCTGCGGCAGGAGATCGTTCGCGACCGCGTTCGCCACTCCTATCTCTTCGCCGGCATCGAAGGCGTTGGCAAGACGACCCTGGCGGCGGCGTTTTGCCAGGCACTGTTGTGCCAACAGCCGCGCGAAACCGGAGTCGGGTGTGGCGTCTGTCTTGCCTGTCGCAAGATCGCACGCGGCGTCCATCCGGATGTCCAAACCTTCAGTTTGGCGGTCCAGGCGGCCGGCCAAAAAGGCACCAAGAACACTTCGCTGACGATCGAGACCGTCCGGGAGATCTGCGCCACCGCCGCGTTGCGCCCGATGGAAGCTCGATGGCGGGTCGTCCTCGTCGAGGACGCCGAGTCGTTGCAGGGCATCGCGCAGGAGGCCCTGCTCAAGACGTTGGAAGAACCGCCGGCGTTCATGGTGATGATCCTGCTGTGCAACGACGCCGAACTCCTCTTGCCGACGATCCGATCCCGGTGCCAGCTCGTCGAGTTGCGGCCGGTCCACAGGTCGATCATCCGCGACGGGCTGGTCTCGTTCGGGGTGCCGGCGGAACGAGCGGACGAATTGGCGGCGCTGGCGTCGGGTTCGCCCGGGTGGGCGTGCCGGGCGGCAACCGATCCGAAAATCGTCGAACAACGTCGCCAGGCGGTGGCAAAGGCCCTGGACTGGTTGAACGCGAGCGGTTACGAACGCCTCGTGGCGGCGGTTCGACTCGGCGACAGCTTTTCCAAGCGGCGACCGGAAACATTTGCTGATCTTGATACACTACTCGGCGCCTGGCGCGATGCGCTCTTGCTGCGTGCCGGGCAAACCGACTACCTGACCTTTCGCGGGCAGCGCGACCGACTCGAAGACGTCGCCGGTGCCTGGCCGATGGAGGCGGTCCACCGGGCCGTCCGTTCGGTCCAACAGTGCATCGCCGACCTCGAGGCCAACGTGCGCCCGCGACTCGCGTTGGAAGCGATGGTGCTTCAATGGCCGACCCCACAATCACCGACGTCACCGCGGGGCTGAACTCCGATCCTGCCTCACCGGCCCGCCCGCGAACCCTCGACGAAGCCCGCAGGATGGCCCGGCGCCGGTTCAAAGAGCGGTTGGAAAACAACGAGCAGATCGGCGGCTGCGATTGCCACTCGGACGAAGCGCAAGCAACGGCGGCGAACGGCACGGAACCGACGGCGCGCGTCGCCGGCGTTCGGTTCATCGACTCCGGCCGGACGTACTACTTCGATCCGAGGCAGATGGCGGTCGAGGTCGGCAACTGGGTCGTCGTCGAATCGAGCCGTGGGCGAGAGGCCGGCCGGGTGATCATCGCGCCGCACCAAGTGCGGTTGAGCATGCTCCAGGGCGAACTGAAGCCCATCCTGCGACGGCTGAGCGACGACGACGTTCGCAAGATGGAGCGACTGAAGCGGGACGCGGCGAGCGCGGTCAGGACCTTCGGCGCCAAGGTCCGCGAGCGCGGTTTGCCGATGAAACCGATCAGCGCCGAGTACAACTTCGACGGCACGCACCTGACGCTGAACTTCTCGGCCGCCGACCGGATCGATTTCCGCGATCTGGCAAAGGAGTTGTCGGGGGTCTTCCGCTGCCGGGTCGAGTTGCGGCAAGTTGGCCCACGCGATGAGGCGCGATTGCTCGGCGGACTCGGGCGTTGCGGCCGCACCCTCTGCTGTTCCTCGTGGTTGCCGGTCTACCCCGAAATCTCGATGAACATGGCGAAGGCGCAAGACCTGCCGCTCAACCCGGGCAAGGTCTCCGGTGTCTGCGGGCGGCTCCTCTGTTGCCTCTCGTACGAGAACGAGCAATACAAGCAGATGAAGGCGATCATGCCGAGGCTCGGCCAAACCGTCGAGACGCCGGCGGGACCCGGTCTTGTCGTCTCGATGCAAGTCCTCAAGGAGACGATCACCGTCAGGCTGGCCGCGGACAACACCGAGGCCGTCTTCACCAGTGTTGATCTGGGTTTCCGCAAACCGGATCCGGCACCGCCGGTCGCTCCCGTAAACGGGACAGCCGAAGTGGTATCGGGTTCGTCGCCGGCCGAAGCGGACGAGGAGCCCGACGCCGAAGCCGGCCAACCGGATGCGGACGAAACACCTAGACCGGGCGGGCGACGTCGGCGGCGGCGAGGGCGCTCCGGCTCGAGACCGCGGGAGGCGGGCGGGTAGATCCTTCGCGACGGCGTGATGAAGGGATGCACGAGACGTGGCCCGCTACCTGGTCTTGCACACACCGACCGATCCCGACGATCCGACGATCCGACGGCCGTCGGATATGATCGGGTTGGCGAACGAGGCCGGGGCGGCAGACGCCTCGCCGCGCTGGCTGAAAACCTGGTCGCCGGATCTTCACGACGACCGGATCTTCACGCTGTGGGAAGCGGATGACGCGGCCCTGATCCAGGCCGCGCTCCAGAAGTACGGGTTCCTGGACCACATGGACGTGCAGGCACTGCGCGTGCAGGAATGGGGTCCCGAGGACGTGCTCGCCGCGGAGGCGGGCGCGCCGGGTTGAGTTCGGCCGGAAGAGCGAAGGGAGAACGCACGGATGGCGGCAGGTGTGGCGGTTGGACAGCGAGCGAAGCGGCTTGATGCGCCGCAAAAGTTGACGGGCCTCGAGTGGTTTACTGGCGATCTTCGTCTTCCGGATTTGCTTTACGCCCGACCGGTCGGCAGCGCGTACGCTCACGCCCGCATTCGCGGGATCGACAAGTCGGCCGCGCTTGCGGTCCCGGGGGTGGTTGCCGTTCTGACGGCCGACGACCTGCCGATTGCCAAAGACGACAACGGGAATCCGGTCAAGGTGCCGATCGCGTTCGGCGAGGCGCTCTTTGCCGGTCACGTCGTCGCGTTGGTCCTGGCGGAAAGCGACGCGGCGGCACAGGACGGGGTGGCCGCGGTTGAAGTCGACTACGAGCCACTGGACGTCGTCGGGACACTCGATCGCGGTCTCGACCCGTCGGCGCCGACGGTCCGCTCGACCGGAACCGAGGGCAACGCGGAAGAGGCGGGAATGCACAACGCCGACGCCGCGCAGCAGGCGGAAGCCGACGACGAGAAACTGCCACCCAACGTCTCGAATTCGATCCACTTCCATCGCGGGGACGTGGCGCAGGGATTCGCCGAGGCCGATGAGGTCGTCGACCTGACGTTCGAATCGCTGACGGTCCACCAGGGTTACCTCGAAACCCAGGCGTGTCTGGTCAGCATCGATCCGCTCGGCGATTTGACGGTCTACACCAGCACGCAGGCCGCGTTCTATTGCCGTAATCGGGTCAGCGAGACCGTCTCTTTGCCGGTGCACCGCGTCAAGGTGGTACCGATGCCGGTCGGCGGCGGATTTGGCGGGAAGTTCGTCCTGATCGAACCGCTGGTCGCCGCGGCAGCGGTGGCGGCGGGGCGTCCGGTGCTCCTGCAATACACCCGGATGGAAGACTTCCTGGCGGGCAACCCGGCCCCCGATTGCCGCATCCAGCTCAAGGTCGGGGCCAAGCGCGACGGGTCGCTGACCGCGCTCCAATCGCGGATGGTCTTCGACACCGGCGCCAACGCCGGATCGCCACTCCAAATCTCGGCGATCCTGATGGGCGGTTACTACCGGGTTGAGAACCTCGATATTCGTGGTTACGAGGTGCTGACCCACAAGGCAGCGGCTGGGGCGTATCGCGCACCCGGGGCGCAACAGGGCACGTTTGCCATCGAGTCCGTGATGGACGAGATGGCTCGTCGACTCGGGCGCGATCCGTTGGATTTCCGCATCCAGAACTGCGTCGTCGAAGGCGATCCCAGGCCGAACGGCAACGCCTGGCCCCGGATCGGTCTGAAAGAGACGCTGGAAGCCGTCCGCGAGCACCCACTTTGGAAAAACCGGGAGCAGTCCCACGCGCAGGGACGCGGGGTAGGAATCGCCTGCGGCGGTTGGCCGGGCGGAATCGAACCCGGCACGGCGATCTGCAGGTTGGACCACGACGGCACGCTCACGGTCGTCCTTGGCTCCGTCGATCTCAACGGAACGAACACGACGTTCGGGCAAATCGCGGCCGAGGCCTTCGGGATGCCGGCCGATCAAATCCAGGTGACGACGGCTGACACGAGTGCGGCACCGTACGCGGGCGGTACCGGTGGCTCGAAGATCACCTACACGATGGGTCCGGCCGTACAGAAGGCGGCCGAGGACGCGCGGCAGCAGATCCTCTCGATTGCCGCGCAGCACCTGGAAGCGGCGGTCGAAGACCTCGAAATCGCGGACGGTCAGGTTCGCGTGAAGGGGGTGCCGAGTTCGGGCGTCTCGCTCAAGCAGATCGCCTCGATGAGCATGGGGTTTGGCCAAAAGTACGAACCCGTCTTCGGGCGCGGCTCGACCGCGATCACGACGAGCGCGCCGGGCTTTGCCGTCCACGTGGCCGAGGTGGAGGTGGACGACGTCACGGGCGAAACGCGCGTCGTTCGCTACCTCGCGGCGCAGGACGTCGGGTTCGCGATCAACCCGGCCCTGGTCGAGGCGCAGATCCACGGCGGTGTGGCCCAGGGCATCGGCTGGGCGCTCTACGAAGGACAGGTCTTCGACGGCGACGGTCAACTCTTGACCGCAAGTCTGATGGACTACGTCCTGCCGAAAGCGGGGATGATCCCGCCGATCGAGACGATCCTGGTCGAGGTGCCGTCGGAGCACGGCGCCTACGGGTCCAAGGGAGTCGGCGAACCGCCGGCGATCCCCGGCCCGGCGACGGTCGCGAACGCGATCCGGGATGCGGTCGGCGTGCGCGTCACCTCGATCCCGATCAGGCCGGAGACGATGGCGACCGCGTTGTGGGAGTCGGACGGGCAACGGGCCGCGGATTAGAGCAATAGCGTTGCGATGGTTGTAGGGGCGGACCTCCGTGTCCGCTCGGTTCCCCAAGGCGAAGTCTCGCTCTGGAACCGGGCGGACAGCGCCCAGGGGGCACCCGGTCCGCCCCTACGGAATTCATTCCAGGGCGGTTATGCCGGGGGTGTCGAATGGCATTGACGGCGGCGTATGGGGGCACGAAGTGGTCGGAGCGGACCGCAACGATGCGGGAGGACATGCCCCTCTGGTGGGGTACTTGGGGAGTCTCCTCGGAATGCGGCACGCTGCGGGCCGTGCTGCTGCGGCGACCCGGACCCGAGCTCGAGGCGATCGAGGACTTCGAGGCGATGCAGATGCGATCGGACCTGCTGCCCTCGGTCGCCCGTCAGCAACACGACGACCTCGCCGCCGCTTACCGCGAGCACGGGGTTGCCGTCCACTACGTCGAGAACGGGCGGATCGACAAGCCAAACTCCTTCTTTATCCGCGACCTGATGCTGATGACGCCGGAGGGTGCCATTGTCACCCGTCCGGCATCGACGGTGCGAGCGGGCGAGGAACGGTTCGTCGCCGAGGCACTCGGCCGGCTCGGGGTGCCGATCTTGATGACCGTCCACGGCGGCGGCACGTTCGAAGGCGCCGACGTCTCCTGGGTCGATGGCGACCTCTGCTTTCTGGCCGAAGGGTTGCGAACAAACGAGGAAGGTGCCGATCAGGTCGAGCGGATGTTGCGGGAGATCGGCGTCGAAGTCGTGCGCGTCGGCCTGCCTTACGGGGCGATGCACCTCGACGGACTCCTCAACTTTCCCGATCGCGACCTCGCGGTCGTCTGGCCGCGGCGAACGCCCTTCAAGATCGTCCAGACGCTCAAGAAGCGTGGATTTCGCTTCGTCGAGGTGGAAGACGAGGACGAGGCCCAACACTGTCTACCGATGAACTTCGTGGCCCTGGCGCCCGGTGAGATCCTGATGCCGGCCGGCGGCGACAGACTGCGGGCCAGGTACGAGGAAGCCGGCGTGCGGTGCCACACCGTCGAGATCCGCGAACTGATCAAGGCAGGCGGCGGGATTCACTGCATGACGGGCTTTCTCAGACGAGAGCCGCTTTTGCCGCATCGCCGCCATGGGTGAATCGGGGGTGCTATGGAGTGCGTATCCTCGGCAAAGCGATGAGTCACGCAATTCGCCAACAACTCCGTTAGGGCGGACGAAGTTGTGGAACCGATCGTGCGTCTCGGTTAGTCGCTCGGATTTCCGCGACGCAAGCGCGACCGACGACGGTCACGGTATGAGCGATCGGATGGGATTCCTCGCGCACGACGATCTATGATGTTCGTCGCGTGAGGGGACGCGGCGATGCTGCTCGAGCTGGCAATCACCGATTTTGCGATCATCGACGAACTGCGGATACCGTTCGAATCCGGTCTCAACGTCTTGACCGGTGAGACCGGTGCCGGCAAGTCGATCATCATCGACGCCCTCGGTGCCGTACTGGGCGAGCGCGTCGGACCGGACGTCGTGCGCACGGGCAGCAAGGGGGCGCGGATCGAGGCGACGTTCGACCTGTCCGCCGCTCCGCCGCGACCGGATCTCGGCAGCGCGCTCGACGAGTTGGGCGTCGAGCCAGAAGACGGCGTCGTCATCTTGCGTCGCGAAATCGCCGCGGGCGGGCGATCGACCGCCCGGATCAACGGCGGTGCCGCCACGGCGGGGATGCTGGCGCGACTCGGGGCCATGCTCGTCGACATCCACGGGCAGAGCGACCACCTGTCTCTGCTGCGGCCCTCCGAGCACCTGGACGTGCTCGATCGCTTTGCCGATCTCGGATCCGAACGGGCGGCATTCGCCGCTTTGGTGCGGGAGTGGCGAGCGGTGCGGGACCGCATCGAGGCGGTCACATCAGGGGCACGAGACCGCGCCCAGCGGATCGATTTGCTCGACTATCAGATCAGCGAAATCGAATTCGCGGCGCTGCGACCGGGCGAAGAAGAGGAATTGGTCGCGGCGCGCGATGTGCTCGCAAACGCCGGACGTCTCATGGAGGACGCGGCGACGGCCCACGGGCTCTTGAGCGGCGAGAACGAAGCAGCGGAGACGGGCCCCTCTTTGGCGGTGCTGCCGGTGTTGCGACAGGCGCGGGCGAAACTCGCCGAAATCGCGTCGATCGATCCGGCGATGCAACCGCTGTCGGCGCGGACCGAAGAGGTGCTCTATCTGCTCGAAGACATCGCCTCGGAGACCAGGGGGTATCGGGATGAGATCGAAGCCGATCCGGCGCGACTGGAAGCGGTCGAGGAGCGGCTCGATCTGATCAAGCGGCTGAAGCGCAAGTACGGGGCGACCGTCGAGGAGATCATCGCCTTTGGCGACCAGGCGCGGCTGGAACTGGAATCGCTCACCGGCGGTGAGGCGGATGTCGAGGCGCTCCAACGAGAAGCCGAAGGACGCCTCGCCCAGATCGGCGAGGCGGCGACGAGGCTATCGCGAGTTCGAGCGGACGCGGCCGGCTGCCTTTCGCGGGCGACCGAGGCGGCGATTGCCGAGTTGAACATGGGGCGGTCGCGCTTCGATGTCTCGATCACACAGACTCCGAGCGCGGCCGGGGTCCGGTTCGAGGCGCGGGATGGATCGATGCAAACCGTGGCCTTCGACGAGACCGGCGTCGATCGCGTGGAGTTCCTCCTCGCCCCGAACGCCGGGGAGGCGTTGAAACCGCTGGCGCGGGTGGCATCGGGCGGGGAGATGGCGCGGCTGATGCTGGCGCTGAAGTCGATCCTCTCCGCGGCGGACGCGACGCCGACTCTCGTCTTCGACGAGGTGGACGTCGGCGTCGGCGGCCGTTCCGGTCAAGTGGTAGGGGAGAAGCTCTGGGGTTTGTCCGGAGACCATCAGGTGCTGGTGATTACCCATCTTCCCCAGATCGCCGCGTTCGCGAACGCGCATTTCCGGATCGCCAAGGCGGAGCGGGGCGGGCGGGCGGTGTCTCGGGTTCGCCAGATCGCGGACGACGAGCGGATCGACGAGCTGGCGGCGATGCTCGACGGAGAACCCGTCACCGATGTCTCGCGGGCAAATGCGCGCCAGATGCTCCGGCGCGTCGAGACCTGGATCGCCTCGGCATCGAAACCGGTGGCGGTGGCCGGGAGTCGCCCGTAGCTCGGCGGCCGGTTTGGTCTGCCGAGAACGGGCGACGGCCCGCACTGCCTTATACTGTCGGTGGCCGACATGTCGACTCGTCGGTCGGCCGGGCCCGCCTGTGTGCTGTAAGGAGACCTCGATGCCCGGACTCAACATGAAGATGGTTCAGCAAATGCAGAATCGGATCATGAAGATTCAGCAGGAGCTGGCCGAGACGATCGTGGAAGGGACCGCCGGTGGCGGCGTGGTCACGGCGCGGGTGACGGGCGCCCGCGAATTCGAGGGGATTAAGATCGATCCCAGCGCCGTCGACCCCGACGACGTCGAGATGCTCGAGGACCTGATCACGGCGGCGATCAAGGACGCGATGGCCAAGGCCGCCGCGCTCGGCGAGGACAAACTGGGCGCGATCACCGGCGGGATGAAGATTCCGGGTCTCATGTAGCGACGCCGCGGCCGTCCCATCGGCCGGCGGCGGAACCGGCGGCGACCGATGACCATCAAACGCGGGACTCCGCCCCTCGAGCTCTTTTTGCAGGACGTCGTCAGGTTGCGCAAACCGCACCCCTGCGGCAGCTACGAGTGGACGGTGGTCCGACTCGGGGCCGACATCGGGCTGCGCTGCCACGGCTGCAATCGAAAAGTCCTGCTGCCGCGTCGCGACCTCGAAAAGCGCCTGAAAACCTTCGTCAGCCGCGGACCCGACCACGCGGTTGGCGTCGCTGCCTCGGCGCCCGACACCTCCCCCGATGCCGCGTTCGAAGCCGGGGTCGACGGCCAGTCTCCGCCGTGATCGCGCCGCGCCGCCGGGCGCTGCGGCGCCGTTCGCTGCCGAGTCTGCCACGACCACGCCGACACGCCGCGCCGCGCACCTCCATGCGCGCCGTGTTGGAAAACGGGCCGTTTCTCCGCTTGTGGTTGGCACAGGCGATCTCGCAGTCCGCGACCAACATGGTGAACTTCGCATTGCTCCTGCGGGTGCGAAGCATCATCGAGATTCACGACCTGCACCAGGCGAACACGGCGATCAGTCTGGTCATCCTGGCGTTCTCGCTGCCATCGGTGCTCTTCGGACCGATCGCCGGCGTCATTGCCGACCGGATGAACCGGCGCCTCGTGATGGCCGGCACCAACCTGCTGCGAGCGGTCGCGGTCGGGCTCTTCCTGGTCATTCGCCCCGGTTGGCAGGTCGACACGATCCTGGCGGCGCATTACCTGGTCACGTTTCTCTTCGGCGTGGCCGGGCAGTTTTTCGCACCCGCCGAGGGCGCGACGCTGCCGCAACTCGTGCCCAAGTCGCAACTCGTCAACGCCAACGCCCTGTTCAACCTGACGTTCACCGGCGCGCAGTTGATCGGATTTGCGACACTCGGTCCGATCCTCATCAAGCTGATCGGGATCGACCCGGTGTTCGCGCTGACGATGGGTCTGTTCTTCGTCGCCGCCGGGCTCGTCATCAGCTTGCCCCCGACGCCCACGATCGGCAAGACGCCAGACCGCGTTTCGCACCCGTTGGGGCGTCTCTTCGCCGACATCAAGGAAGGCCTCGTCTACATCCTGCAAGACCCGCTTTTGATGCGCGCGATCACATTTCTGACCCTGGCCGCCACGACCTTCCTGATGGTCGCCGCGCTCGGGCCGGAGTTCATCACCGGTGTCATTGGACTGCCGAAGGAGGACATCGGCTACATCGTCGGACCGGCCGGATTGGGGGTTTTTGCGGGCGTACTGGTGGTCGCTCGTGTGCTTCGGCGATTCGAGCGCGAGACCGTCATCGACTGGGCCTTGATCGGTGCGGGCGTGACGCTCTTCTTTCTCGCGTTGGCGAAGTCGATTCTCGACCTTCTCTGGGTCGGAGGAGATGCCCCGAAAACCGTCGTCGTGGTCGTCACGGCCTCGCTGGCGTCCTGCCTCGGGGTCTGCAACGCGTTCATCCTGGTCCCGGCCCAGACGCTCTTGCAGGAGCGGTCCCACGAGCAAATCCGGGCGCGCGTCTACGCGACCTTCTTCACCATCTCGAACACGGTCTCGTTCGTTCCGATCTTCTTCGCCGCCGCATTCGCCGACCTGTTCGGCGTGGTGACGGTCCTGGTCGTCGTCGCGCTGATCGTCGGCAGTTTCGGCGGTGTCAGTGTCTGGCGGCGACGGCGGGCGGGAAAAGCGCAAGGGCAGCCGCGACGTACGGACGACTGGCCAGCACCCGAGACGTTGACCGCCGACGAGCACCCTGCCAGTCGCTAAATCAACCGGTCCTGATCCGCCGACAGCAGCGTGTTCAACAGCGCCATCCGGAGGTAGACGCCGTTGTGGGCTTGGCGAAAGTAGGCGGCGCGAGGATCGGCGTCGACTCCCGGTGCGATCTCGTCGACGCGGGGGAGCGGATGCATGACGATGGCGTTGGGATTGAGGCGCGCCATGTCGGTTTCGTCGATAACGTAGACGCCACGCGATGCTTCGTATTCGCCGGGGGTCGCGAATCGCTCGCGCTGGATGCGGGTCTGGTAGACGACGTCGACGTTGGGGAGTACCGCGTCGAGGTCCGGTTCGTCACGGTAGGCGATGCCGCGGCGGTCGAGCGCCTGGCGAACGTCGGCTCCCATCGGCACCGCCGGGGGTGAGACAAAGGTCAACTCGGTGCCGATGGTGAGGCAAAAAAGGAGCGCAAGAGAGCGGACGGCGCGGCCGAAGCGGAGATCACCGACGAGGGCGACGCGGAGACCGTCGATGCGACCGAGTTCGTGCTTGATCGTGTAGAGATCGAGGAGCGCCTGCGTCGGGTGCTCGCCGGGTCCGTCACCGGCGTTGACGACCGGAACCGACGCCACCGCCGCCGCCCGGCGCGCCGCCCCCTGTTCGTAATGGCGGATGACGATGGCGTCGGCGTATCCCTCGACGATGCGGATCGTGTCCTCGACCGACTCGCCCTTGATCGCCGATGAGAATTCGCGCGCGTTTTCGGTCGAGATGACGTTGCCGCCGAGACGGAGCATCGCCGATTCGAAGCTGAGCCGGGTCCGGGTCGACGGTTCGTAGAAGATGGTGGCGAGGATGCGGCCGGCGAGCGGTGCGGCCGTTCTCGGCAGGTCGCGCAAGCGATCGGTCTGGTCGAAGAGATGCTCCACCTCGGGACGGTCGAATTGCCCGACCTCAACGATGTGTCGAACCGCCACGGTCTCCCTCGCTTCGCTGATCCGAACCCGTCGGCGGCGAAGTATAGTGGGGCGGTTGGGTCGGAATCGCGCGGAGAGGAGTCGGGTTCATTGGCGATCGAACGGCTCACGTCGAGCGTGGCGATGATTCCGGGAGGCGTCAACGTCGGTGTCCTGATCGGCGACGGGGGACGCTGCGTGCTGATCGACACCGGACTCAACGAGACGAGCGGCAAGAAAGCCATCAGGACCGTGCGGGAGGAGCTCGGCGGCGAAGTTGTCGCGATCCTGACGACGCACGCCCACGCCGACCACTTCGGAGCGAACGCAACCGTCGTCAAACGGACGGGCGCGAAGGTCTACGCCCCGGCCCTCGACGAGGCGGTCCTGCGCTACCCACTGCTGCAACCGATCTTCCTCTTCGCGGGGGCCGATCCGCCGGCGTCGATGCGGGGCGGGTTCATGCTGGCCGACCCGAGTCCGGTCGACCATGTTATCGCAGGTCCGACCTTATCGGTCGAGGGGTTCGATATCCGCGTCGTATCGCTGGCCGGTCATTCACCCAACCAGGTGGGTTACCTCGTCGACGGCGTCTTTTTCTGCGCCGATGTGGTCCTGCCGGAGACCGTCTTGGCGAAGTACAAGATTCCCTATCTCTTCTCGGTGACGGACCACCTCACGGCGCTCGACGTCGCGGCGGGGATGGCGTGCGACGCGGCGGTGCCCGGCCACGGCCCTCGGGTGGATTCGTTGGGTGCGCTCTGCGAATTGAACCGATCCTTGGTGCTGGACGTCGCGGAGCGGGTCGTGGAATTCGCCTCGGCACCGACGACGGCAGAAGCAGTCTTGACTCGGCTTCTCGATGACTTGGGCGCGGATGTCGCCGACGCTCCGGCCTTCTATCTCCTGCATCCTACGGTGTACGCGTTCTTGACGTATTTGGAACGGCGTGGTCGTGTCCGCCACGAAGTCCGGGATAACCAATCGCTCTGGACGTCGGTGTCGTGAAACGCAAGGCGTTTGGGGCGGCGACCCGCCCCTACGAATGACGAGGGCAAGTTCGCCGTGGCACGTCGCCGCGAACGGCCCTAGCGTGCGGTGGAATCGGCAAGCACCAACTCCGAAATGCGGTTGCCAAGGCGAACGCTGTAATTGGTCCCCCGGTCCTCGGGGTAGATCTGACTGGTGTTTGCCAGATAGAGATTTTTGAGCGGCGTTCGATGGGCGGGGAGTTTCTCGCTGTAGTTGAGGGTCACGATCGGCTGGGCCGAGCGTTCGCGGAAAACCCACCAGCGGTCGATCCACGCCCGCTCGAAGGCGGCGTTGATGCGCTTGAGGTAGGGAAGGTAGGTCTCGATCAACTGCGCTTCGGGCATGGTGAAGTAGGGGTGATCGGTTTCGAGGTACTTGCTCAGGTAGACATAATGCTTTCCGCCGTAGTCTGCGGGCGGCATGAAGTTGGTGTGTTCGATGACGCCGGTGAACGGCAGATCGCGATCCGCGATGTTGAGCCAGTAGATGTCCGAGAGTGGGCGGTTCATTTCCAGGAGCGCGACCGCGGCCGCCTCATAGGTCAGACCGTTCAGCTTCGCCACGTAATCGGCGGGGAGTGACGGCACGAGCCTGGCAAGAATCGGCGACGGGGTCGTGGCGATGACCGCGTCGCAGGTGACGGTCGCGCCGCCGTCGGCGAAGACGACGTCCCACGTCAGATCGTCGCGCTGATTGAGCGCGCTCGGACCGCGACCGACGACCAGTTCGGCGCCGGCCCCACGCGCGGCCTCGGCCAGCGCATCGATGAGGACGTTGAAGCTGCCGCGGATGTAGCCGAGTTTCTCCTGATCGAGTGGCGACCGGCGTGATGTCGTCCGCAACCAGATCTTCCCCCAGAACCAGACCATCGCCACCTGATCGGCATACCGGCCGAACTTCGCGTCGAGTTGGGCCCCCCACGTGCGTTCGTAAGCCCGGTCGCCGAGCGCACGGCGCAGCCATCGCTCCGCCGTGACCTTCTCGAACTTTTTCCAGTTGCGGAACCGCTGCAGGTAGGCGGTGACCAGACCGAGACGGATGCGATCCTGGATGGGCAGCACGTCGAGTTTGAGCAGATCTCGCGCGCCGTTCAAGGGGTAAATCTTGCCGTTGGCGAAGTAGCCGACGTTAGACGGCAACCAGAGGAGGTGGTCGGCGATGCCCAACTCCTCGATCAAAGCGACGATCTCGCGATCGCTCTGAAAGAGGTGATGGTAGAAGTACTCGAGCGAGTTGCCGCTTACCGGAAACGCCGCTGCCTGGCCGCCGAGGCGGCTTCCACGTTCCCAGAGCGTCACCCGTTGTCCCGCCATCGCGAGTCGGTAGGCGGTGGTCAGCCCGGCGATGCCGCCTCCGATGATGCCGGTGCGCGACGCGGTCATATCTTTCAAGTCAGCGTCCGCCCCGACCTGCCGGCGGGCACTCGGCGCAATTCGTCTAAGACCGACCGTCCGACTCCAAGTCGTCGTTTGTCGTCATCGGAGAGCGGACGCGTCGGCTCGAGGTCGCTCACGGCAATGCCGTAGGATCGAAGCACCGCCGCCGCCGCTTCGACGTGCGGCAGCCCTGTCAGACGAGCAAAATCCTCGATCTCCCGCTCAAGTCGGTCTGGATCAAGGTGCATCGCGCTCAGATCTTGAGCCATCCCAGACCCCCAAACATTTCATCAATCGCCCGACCAACCATCGCAAAGTCGTCCTCGTGCCAATGCAACGGCAAGTATACCGGCCGTGTTTCCGGGGGGCGGAACGCGTCAAGGCTCTGGGCACGGTCAATCCTTCCGACGCGCTCCACGATGTACTGCGCGTAGCTTCGCACCCAAAGCTCTCGCCAATCGAGTTGGTCGCGTGCTTGGGCGGCGACTCTCGCTTCACCCGCCTCCGCCACCTCAATCAGCCTTTGTACAGCCTCCGTTTCAACCACTGCGGACCGCCAGTCAGCGAGCTCACCATCCTCGCCAACGGCTGATTCGAAGCGACGAGGAGTTCCGATCCCGGCAAGGTCGTGAAAGTGGCCGATCTCGTGCAGCGCCGAAAGGAGACGATGCTCTTGGGCGATCTCGATCGCAATCGATACCGCGTCTCCATCTGCCGTATACAAAAACCGGCCGCGCCTGAATCGCGTCACTCCCGCGATGGCCGGAAAACGTGTGCCGTAGAGCGGAATGCGCGGCAGGTCGCCGACCCCGTGGACCGCTTCGATCACCGCGACCGCACGTCGCAGGTCGTCGTTGATCACACCCGCCGGGATATCGAGGTAGCGGCCGATAGCGAAGATTGGCCCAGAGGATCTCTCCATGCATGTCCGCGGGTTCAACCTTTGGGCCGCGTTCTGCGGCGCCCCGTGGCACCCCCGACCGGCGGCCGCCGCCGGTCGGGGAGGGATCGTCAGATGAACAACGGTGACAGCACCAGCGTGATCGTCGCCAGCAGTTTGATGAGGACGTGTAGGGACGGCCCCGCGGTGTCTTTGAACGGGTCGCCGACGGTATCGCCGACGACGGCGGCAGCGTGGGCGTCCGAACCCTTGCCGAGAACCTTCCCGCTCTCGTCCATGAGGCCGCCGGCTTCGATGAATTTCTTGGCGTTGTCCCAGGCACCGCCACCGTTGTTGAGGAAGAGGGCCAGCAGCACACCGGCGATCGTCCCGATCATCAGCATGCCCGCGGCCGCCTCCCACCGGAGGATGACGCCGACGAGGACCGGGATCGCGACCGCAAGAACACCCGGCCGGACCATCTCACGCAGGGAACTCCGCACCGAAATGTCGACGCAGCGGGCGTAGTCCGGTTTCGACGTCCCCTTCATGATACCGGGGTCCTCGCGGAACTGACGGCGCACCTCCTCGATCATGTCGCCGGCGGCCTTGCCGACGGCGCGGATCGCGAACGAGGCAAAGACGTAGACGAGCGCGGCGCCGATCAGACCGCCGACGAACACCTTGGGCTCGGTGAGGTTGATCTTGTTGTGGAGATCGGCATCGGTCAGGTTGCCGAATCGCTTGACCTCGTCCAAGAACGCCGAGAAAAGGAGGAAGGCAGCGAGCGAGGCGGTGCCGACCGCATAGCCCTTGGTCAGCGCCTTGGTGGTATTCCCCGCGGAGTCGAGGGCGTCGGTGACGTCGCGGACCGACTCCGGCTGGTCGCTCATCTCGACGATTCCGCCGGCGTTGTCCGTGATCGGTCCGAAGCAGTCCATCGCCAGGATGTAGGCGGCCGACATCAGCATGCCGAGGGTGGCGACGGCGGTGCCGAAGATACCGCCGGAGTAACCGACGTCGCTCGGGAAATCGACGGACTTCCCGATGTAATAGGAACTCAGGATTGCCGCGCCGATCACCAAAGCGGGCATTCCGGTCGTCTCCATGCCGACCGAGAGCCCGGAGATGATGTTGGTGGCGTATCCGCGTCGCGATTGTTCGGCGATCTCTCTCACCGGTCGGTACGAACCGGCGGTGTAGTACTGGGTGATGTAGACGAAGGCAAAGGATGTCGCAATGCCGATGACGCCGCAGAGGGCGAACTTCCACCAACCGTAGTCGAGCATCCAGGCGCAGACGGCGAACAGCGCGACGATCGAGAGCGCGGCCGTGACGTAGAAGCCGCGGTTCATCACCGCCATCGGATCGCCGGGGTTGGCGGCGGGCCGAACCGACCAGACGCCGACGAGGGAGCAGATGAGGCCGAATGCGCCGAGCACCAATGGCAAGAAGATCCAGGCAACGTCCGTACTGCCGGCATCCCCGCCGGCGGCTTTGAACAACGCGACGCCGAGGACCATCGCGCCGATGTATTCCGCCGACGAAGACTCGAAGATGTCCGCCCCACGACCGGCGCAGTCGCCGACGTTGTCGCCGACGAGGTCGGCGATCACGGCGGGGTTGCGCGGATCGTCTTCGGGGATACCTGCTTCGACCTTGCCGACCAGATCGGCGCCGACGTCAGCGGCTTTCGTGTAAATTCCGCCGCCGAGTTGGGCGAAGAGGGCGACGAAACTGGCGCCGAACGCGAAACCGACGATCCAGTACGGCGTTTCGGCAACGGTCGCATCCGCGCCTTCGGCGAACTGGTAGACGATCGCGTAGACGCCGGCGACGCCGAGGAGCGCCAGGGAGGCGACGAGAAAACCGGAGACCGCACCGCCGCGAAGCGCGACGACCAGCGCCTCGCCGAGGTTTTTCCGTGCCCCGGCCGCGGTGCGGAGGTTGCTGCGGACGGCAACGTACATTCCGATGAAACCGGAGAGACCCGAGAGCGCCGCACCGATGAGGAACGCGATACCGGTGATGACACCGCGCTCGACCGCGTGATCATTCTCGAAGATCGCGACCAAAACGCCGATGACCACGGCGACCACGACCGCGAGCATGGCGATCGTTCGGTATTGCCGTCTCAGATAAGCCAGGGCCCCCTCGAAGATGCGGCCGGCGATGTCCTGCATCTCCGCCGTGCCCTGGTCGCGCCCCAGGACGTCGCGGGCCAACCAACCGGCGAACAAGATCGCCAGCACCCCGAAGATGAGAACCGGCAGCAAGTAGAGGACCTTTTCGTCCAACTTCCCCTCCTCGAAACGACGGTCGCCGAAAACCCACGTCAGCCGTGTGGACAGGCACTCACCAACTCGCCGGCAGCGCACGCGTTGCGCCCGACCCGATCACCGAATCACCGTGCCGTCCTGCTGAAAGCCGAGGTTCTCCCTCACACGCACACACGCGTGGCGAGGACAGATCGCTCACCACGCGCGAGGTCGAAGTCTACCACCATCGATAGTGGATTGATAGTTGGACGCCGACGGAGACGGACGGACAGACGGACAGACGGACGGACGGACGGACGGACGGACAG
>DATBFX010000151.1:0-8763 GCA_036558305.1 Thermomicrobiales bacterium
CGGCCGGCGGCGGGGGCGCGGCGATGGCGGGGACGATCGCCACGCCGAGTCCGGCTTGCACCGCCCAGATCAGCGCCTCGATACTGCCGATCTCGATCGTCGTCGCCGGGCGGGCGCCGGCGTCGCCGATCTCGGCGGGACGGACCGGATCGGCCGGCACCGGGTCGCGACCGTTGGGAACGAGCAATCCCATCGGTTCGCGGAAGAGCGGCTCGAAGGTCAGGGCGAGCCCCGGCGGCGGCGGCGAGCAGAGCCCGACGTCGAGGTCGCCGGCGGCGACGCCGCGGGCGACGGAGTCGGTGCCGCCGACGGCGATCGCCAGCCGCACCTTCGGCCGCTCCCGGCAGTAGCGGACGAGGATCGGTGGCAGGCGGCGGCTGGCGATCGGCTCGATCGCCCCGACCCGGATGTCGCCGGTCTCGCCCGCCGTCAGGTCGGCCATCGTCTCTCGCACTGTCTGCACGCGCGAGAGGATCGGCCCGGTCTGCTCATGAAGGGCGCGTCCGGCCTCGGTCAGGCCGCCGCTGCCCTGCACGCCTACGTTCTGGCCCTGGCTCCGGCCGAGTTACGGCAGGTGCACCTCGGTTCGGCGACGCCGGAACCCGACGGCGCGGATCGCGCGGGTATCGCGCGGACGAGCGAACCGCGGGCGCACCTCGATTGGCTGGCCGGCATCCTGACCGAGTCCTTCCGCCACACGGGTGAGCTCGAGGCGTTGAACGCGATCCGGAGGCGTGCGGAGGTGGGGACGAGGCCGACCAGCGCCAGATCGCCACACCGAAGGGTATTATGCGATCCGGTGGGTCAGTCGGTGCCCACGGGCAGAAGTAGGGAGCCAACGCCATGCGGCAAGTGTTGATCTATCCCGGTGACGATGGCTATTGGGTTGCCGAGGTGCCGAGCCTCCCCGGTTGCATCAGTCAGGGTGCCACCCGCGAGGAAGCGGTTGCGAACGTCAGAGAGGCGATCACCGAATACGTCGCGGCCCTGGAAGAGGACGGATTGCCGGTTCCCGCGGAACGATTCGACGCCCTCCTCGTCAGCGTATGATCCGTTCACCCAGGTCGTCGTTCCCGACCACAAAGAGTTGGATCGCGGCACGTTGCGCGCCATCATTGGGCAATCCGGCTTGACAGTTGACGAATTGACGTCGCTGCTCACATGAATGCCCGTGGGGCTGTCAACATAGCCCCGTGGTCGATTCGGAACGACGACCGGCCCGCCCCTGCCGCACCGGGGCGACTCCACGATAGGGAGATGCACTCCGATTCTTGAGATGCCGATCTGATCGTCGTCAAGTATCACGCAGACTATCACGCCATCACACGGCAAACGCCGGTCGGTTTTGTCAGTCGGCGATCACCGCCTCGGCCAATCGCAACGACAAGACCTGGGAGACGCCGTCTTCGCGCATGCTGACGCCGTAGAGGGTATCGGCGACTTCGATGGTGCCGCGGTTGTGGGTGATGACGATGGCCTGGGTTTCGGCGGCCAGCGCTTGGAGTTGCTCGCGGAAGCGGACGACGTTGGCTTCGTCGAGGGCGGCGTCGACCTCGTCGAGGAGGCAGAAGGGGGTCGGGTTGACACGGAGGATGGCAAAGAGGAGGGCGGCCGCGGTCAGCGCGCGCTCGCCGCCGGAGAGGAGAGCGAGACTCTGGAGGCGCTTTCCTGGCGGTTGGGCGACGATGTCGACGCCGGCGCCGTCGCCGTTTTCGCCGGCGACGAGGACGAGCCGCGCGGTGCCGCCGCCGAAGAGGGTGGTGAAGGTTTCGGCGAAGACGGTGGCGACCCGGGCAAACGTTTCGTCGAATCGCCGGCGCATGGTCAGGTGGAGATCCGCGAGCAGGGTCCGCAGTGATTCGGCCGCGCCCTGAACGTCGGCGAGTTGCTCACGCAGGAACGACTGTCGCTCGGCTTCCCGCTCGTACTCCTCGACCGCGTTCTCGCCGACGTACCCAACACGCCGTAAACGTTCCTTGAGCCGGGCGATTTCGCGCTCCATCTCATCCGCAGGGGGACAGGGGGACAGGGGGACAGATGACAGGAGAGCGTCTTCCTGTCCCCCTGCGTCGAGGTCGTCGACGATGCGCTGGCGAATGGCGGCGAGTTCGCCGCGGGCGCGTTCGACGACGAGACCGGCGGTACCGTGGGCGCGCTCGGTTTCCAGCACGGTGTTGCGGGCGGTGTCGAGGACGCGGTCGAGGCGGGTGGTTTCCGCCTCGGCGCGTTTGGTGGCGGTTTCGAGGGGCGGGCGCTCGGCCTGGACGGTGTCGCGGGCGGCAGTGAGGGTGGCGGTCTCGGTCACGAGGCGATCGAGTTGGGCGGCGAGGGCGGTCAATTCGCCGTCGAGGGCGGCGGCGCGCTCGGCCCGGAGCGCCGACTCCTCGTCGAGTCCCTGCCGCTGGGCCCGGAGAGCGGTTTCGCGCCGGCGCTCACCGCGCAGGCGTTCGTCGAGCGCGGCCAGCCGGCGCTGTTCGGCGGCGAGCTGCTGTTCTGCCTCTGAGGCGGTCTCGGCGTCGCGGGCGAGTTGGGTCTGGAGGGCGTCGCGCTGCTCGCGCAGCGCCGCGATCTCGGCGAGGATGGTGTCCTGGTCGCGCTCCAACGAGGCCGATTCGGCGAGCGCGGTTTCCGCGGCCGCGGCGAGGGCGGTCATCCGGCGCTCGGCCGCGGTCTGCTCGGCCCAAAGGTCGCCGAGCCAACCGGCGAGACGGTCGCGCTGCTCCTGCCGCTCCTTCCGGGTCGCCAGGAGCCCGGCACGGGCCGTTTCTTGCTGCCGGCGTTCCTCGGCCAGGCGGTGGGTCGTTCCGGCAGCTTCGTCGAGCGACGCAACCGCATCGGCGCGGGCCCGTTCCAGGCGCTTCAGCTCGCGCGGCAGCTTGCGTAACTCGCGCTCGCGACCGAGGGCGCCGCTCTCGCGGACGGCCGCGCCGCCGGTGACCGAACCGCCGGTCCGCGCGATCTCGCCGGCGAGCGTCGCGGCGCTCCAGCCCGACGGCAGGTGCGGGAGGGTTGCGCGTGCGGCCGGCAGGTCGTCGACGACGATGGTACGGCCGAGCAGGGCCGAGACGACGCCGCCGAGATCCGCCCCGGCCGAGACGAGTTCGCTGGCGACGCCGTGGACGCCGGGGATCGCGAGGGCTTCGCGCGGCATGCCTCCTCGACCGGCCCGGACCGTGTCGAGCGGTTGGAAGGTGGCGCGGCCGGCGTTGGTGCGCTTGAGGTGGGCGATGGCGGCTTCGGCGTCGGTCCAGCGAGCGACGACGACGTCCTGGAGGTGGGCGCCGAGGGCGACCTCGATCGCCGTGTCGTAGCGGGCTGGAACCTCGATCAATTCGGCGACGGTGCCGTGGATGCCGTGCAAGTTGCCGGCGCGGGCGGCGCCGAGTGTTTCCCGAACCCCGGCGTAGAGACCGGCGCCGCTCTCCTGGAGACGGCGCAGACCCTCCAACCGCGCGGCGGTCTCGCCGAGGCGCCGTTCGGCCAGGGCAACCGCGTCCCGGGTGGATCGTTCGGCCTCTTGGGCGCGTTCCGATTCGACCGTAAGCTCGGATAACTTCGCGTCGATTGCGGCCAATTCGGCGGCGACGGTGGTGGCGGCGGCATCGAAGGCGGCGACTTCGGACGTGAGGCGGTCGAGGCGCGCCGTCCGCTCGGCGACGGCGGCGGCGGCGCGTTCCCGTTCGGCGGCGTCGGTTTCGCGGCGCTGGTCGAGGAGGGCGCGGCGGCGGGCGAGGTCGGATAGGCTGCGCTCGCGCTCGCCGATCGCGGCGGCGATGGCGGCGGCGCGGCGCTCCCGGTCGCGCCGGGTCTGCCGGGCCGCCGCACCTTCGGTCTGGAGAATCGTGACCGCGGTTCGGGCCGCCGCGACGTCCTTTTCCGCGGTTTTGAGATCGACGGCGACGGCGGCCAGTTCGCGATCGACGGTGGCGACCTGGTCGTCGAGACCGGCCTGGGTGTCGGCCATGTCTTCGCGGCGGCGGGTGAGGGCGGCGTGGCGTTCGCCGGCGAGGTCGCGTTCGTGACCGACGCGGCGGACGGCATCGAGCGCCGATTGCAGGCGGACGGCGTGCTGGGCGAGCGCGGCACGGGCGTTCTCGGCATCGGTGCGGGCGGTCGTCGCGGCCGCCGTCAGGCATTCGAGGTCCAGGCGGGCGGCGACGACGCGCGCGTCGTCGACCGCGGCGGCGCGCTCCGCCGCGGCGAGGCGGTTCCTGTTCTCGCCGAGGAGGCGGCCGTAGTGGACCCGTTGCAGATCGCGGAGACGGTCGTGGACGCCTTTCCATTCGCGCGCCTGTTTGGCGGCACGCTCGAGGGTCTTCAGGCGCGGTTCCAATTCGTCGAGGAGGTCGGTGAGGCGGGTGCTGTTCGCCTCCGTTTCTGCCAGGCTCCGTTCGGCCTCGGCCGCCTTCAGGCGGAGACCGGTCAGGTCGGCGGCGTGCTCGAAGAGACCACGGCGCTCCTCGGCCCGCTGGCTGAGGGCGGCGTCGACGAGACCTTGACCGACGACGGTGTGGCTGTGACCGAGCGAGGCGGTCAGGTGGGCGACGTCTTTGAGGCGGACCTTGCGGCCGTTGATCAGGTACTGGTTCTCGCCGGAGCGGAAGGCGCGGCGGGTGACGGTGACTTCGGCGAAGGCGATCGGCAACCAGCCGGTGGCGTTGTCGAAGGTGACGGCGACCTCGGCCATCCCGAGCGGCGCCCGGCCGTGACCGCCGGAGAAGATGACGTCCTCGGTCTTTTTGCTGCGGAGGGTGGAATGGCTCTGCTCGCCGAGCACCCAGCGGACGGCGTCGGAGATGTTGGACTTGCCGCTGCCGTTGGGACCGATGATGGCGGTGATGCCGGGTTCGAAGAGGAAAACGGTCCGGGTGGCGAAACTCTTGAAGCCGTGCAATTCGAGCCGCGTCAGGCGCGGGGGGGCGGCGGGGGAGGGGATCATGAGGGTGAGCGTCCAGCGTGAAATGGATCGCTAAGGCCGCCCGTGCGCGGGCCGGCACGGCGCGGGGCTAAAGACCCCGCGCTCAACCGACAACGCCCAGAGGGCACCCGGCTGAAGCCGGCTGATTCCTCATCGTGTTCAGCCCCCTTCAGGGGGCTTCGTCGGTTGAGCGCGGTGGCTTCAGCCCCGCGTACGGGCCACACGGGCAAACACCTCATCCCTGCATCACCGCAATGGAAAAGCACGGCCACCCCGTCTCAAGACGAGTGTACGTACCGGGACGGCAGGACCGGATGGTACCATCGCGGTGTCCGGCCGAACAACGCCCGGAGGGCTCGCGGCCGTCGTTTGCTGCTTCGCGGAGAGAAGAGAGCCGGATGGTGTTCGACATCGCCCACCGAAACCTCCGAACATGACCCTCCGGCTCGGGCTCTCCAGCGGCGCTTTCTACCCGGACGTGCCAACGGAGGAGGTGCCGATCGCGGCGGCGCGTCTTGGCGTCGCCGAGGTGGAGTTGATGCTGCAAACGCGCGGCGAGTACGAGACCGCGTTCGTGCGGCGCGTCGCCGCAAACTGCCGCGCGGCGGACGTCCGTGTCCACGCGATCCACACCTTCCAGTCGCTCCATCCGCTTGCCACGGCGTACCGGCGGCGCACCGAGGAGGCACTGGAACTGTTCGGGCGCGGGATCGCGGCGGCGGCCGAGCTGGGGGCGCGGGCGGTCGTCTGGCACGGATTGTCGCGGCAGGAGGCGCGGGCGCCGGACGCCTGGGAGCGGTTCGTCGAGGCGACGGGAGACCTGGCGGCGGCGTGTGGGGCGGCGGGGGTGACGCTGGCGATCGAGAACGTCTCCTGGTGTGTCGTTTCGTCGGTGCGGGACGTGATGGCGTTGGCGGCGCGACTGCCGGAGGTGGGACCGCCGGATGCGGTCGGGTTCGCCTTCGATCCGTTCCAGGCGGCGGAGGCGGGGGCAAATCCGTTCATGATGCTCGCGGCGATGGAGGGGCGGATCGCCGACGTCCACATCAGCGACCACAAGGAAGGCGATCCGGCGACCCGCCATCTGCCGCCGGGGGATGGCGATCTCCCGTGGCCCGCGCTCGTCCGTGCCATCGCCAACAGCGGCTACGACGGACCACTGATCGCCGAAGGCACACTGGGGAGCGATCCCGCGGCGACGATGGCGCGGATTCGGGGTCACTTCGAGCCGTTGTTGGCTTCGCTGGCGCCGGAGAGCGATCCGTGCGCGGGCGAGTTGCCGCCGGGTGTGCTGGAGGGAATCCATCTCTTCAACGAGCGGAAGTTCTACGAATGCCACGAGGAGATCGAGCACGAGTGGCACGCCGAGCGGGGGCCCGTCCGTCGCCTCTACCAGGGCATCCTCCAGATCGGCGTCGGGTTCCACCACGCCCGCAACGGCAACCATCGCGGGGCGGTCCTCCTGCTGACCGATGGGATCGAGAAGACCTCGCACTTCCTCCCCTCGTGCCGGGGGATCGACACCGCCCGGTTGGTCGCCGAGAGCCAGGCGTGGCTGGATCGGATCGTCGCGTTGGGGCCGGAGCGGTTGGGCGAGTGCGATTGGGAGTTGGTGCCGTTCGTCAGGGCGTCGGGCCGGGATTCCGCTCTGACGCAGACGTGACCGTTGGGACCGCGGCGCAGCTACGCGACGGTCGGGTTGGGCGCGAGTACGCCGGAGGTGGCAGGTGGACGATGCCGACTGGTACGAAGACATCCGCGTCCTCCTGGAGAACGCGTATCTCGCCGCGGCCGACCCGCGCGGCCAATCGGGTTTTGACGGGGATGAGGCGCGTTGGGAGCGCGGCCGGCGCGTGATCGCCGCCGCGATCGATCGCGATGGCACGTTTCTCGACGTCGGCTGCGCGAACGGACTGTTGGTGGAGACGCTGGTCGAGTGGGCACGGGCGGACGGGCACCGCATCGACCCACATCGCAGCGCGCTCGCCGGCGAGCCCCCGCTCCCCGTACAGCCGCCAATGGCGAAACCGGACGTAGCCGCCGGCGAAGAGCACCCGCGTCGCCCGCAGACGGAAGAGCCGATCCGATGCCGGCGGCTCCTCGACGTCGAACAGGCTGCGTATGCCCGCCGCGGCGAAGCGGGCGGCCTTGCGGCGGAGGGTGCGCTCGGGGACGCTCGTCTCGCGGGCACGGGCGCGCACCGACTGCCCGAAGATCACCAGCGGGCGCAGGAGTTCGTAGGCTGCTTGCTCGGGGGAGGCGACGAGGAGGCGCAGTTGCCGCCAGTCGTCGGTCGGCTGGCGGCGTGGGCGCGCGGCGGCCGGCATAGACCATCCCAAGGAGCGTGCTCCGACGCGGGGTCAGTCCCTGTCTTAGCGCATCGGTGTCGGGCTGTCCAACCTGCCCGCGGCGCCGATCCTGCCCACGTACGTACCCCAATGAGTGCCGAGGTGTGTGCTCGGCACCGAATGTGCACCCCGATCGTGGTGGCGGTCGTTCCACGAGCAATGGAGGAGCAGGAATGCCCGAACGAGAACCGAGTGACGTCAAGAATCTTGATCGATATGGCCATGATGCCTTGCCGTGGAGCCGTCCGCGCGACCTCCTCACCGCTCCACCGCGGACCGATGATCCCAGCGGCGATCGGACAACCTTTCTCGGCTCCACGCGACCGGACGGGCGTCCGCACTCCGTAGGGATCGGCGCTCTCTGGGACGACGGAGACTACTACTTCACGAGCGGACCGGGGACCCGCAAGTCGCGCAATCTGGCGGCGAACCCCGCCTGCACGATCTCCGTCCGCCTGGAAGGCATCGACCTCGTCCTCGAAGGCGAAGCGACGAGAGTCACCGATCGCCCGACCTTGGAGCGTGTCGCCGCCCGCTATCGCGAAGACGGCTGGCCGACGGAGGTCGACGGCGATGCGTTCACCGGTCCGTACAGCGCCCCGAGCGCCGGCCCGCCGCCCTGGTTCCTCTACCGCTTCACCTTTCACACCGCCTTCGGCGTCGCCACCGCCGAGCCCAACGGGGCGACACGCTGGTGCTTCAACCGTTGATGCGAGGGTTGCTTTTGACTACCTCGATCAGCCTGAGCGCGTCGTCGACCGTGTTCCAGAAGTGGGCGGGAGGCGCACGCCCATGCCCCGCCTGCAGACGTAGACGTGCAAGGACCGTGCTCCGACGCGGGGTCAGTCCCTGTCTTAGCGCATCGGTGTCGGGCTGTCCAACCCGCCCGCGGCGCCGATCCTGCCCACGTACGCACCTCATTTCATGGCGAGGAGTGATCAGGCTTGTGTTGAAGAAGATCGCGTCGCGGGCGATGCGGTGGCACCGATACCAGGGAGGCTCGACCTCAACCAGGGGTAAGTCCCAGGCGGAGAGTGTATCCGGAGGTTCGAGATGGGATCCGGCGCTGCTCACCGGTATCCGCTAGGCGGCGACGTGCTCGCCATAGACACTGGCGGCCTCGCGGACCCGTGTGGCGCGCCCACGACGGAGTTCGTCTAAAGGCGTTTCGTCGTCGAGCCAGGTGTTGGGAGTGAGCATGAAGGCGGCTTGCGTCCACGGATCGAAATCGCGGAGTTCGGCGAGCACCGCTTCGAGACCGTCGATCGACGCCACCCCGGTATCAGATCGCCGGTAGGATGTTGTGGTTGGTCCGGAAGAAGTTGGTCGGGTCCCACGTCGCTTTCAACGCGGCCAACCGGGGGTAGTTGGCGCCGTAGGCGTCTCGAACGCGCGCCTGTCCCTCATCGCCGTCGAGGTCGTTGACGTAGACGCCGGTGGGGGCGAAGGGACGGACGGCGTCGTAGAGGTCGCGCGTCCAGGCGATGTTGCGCGCGG
>DATBFX010000152.1:0-5538 GCA_036558305.1 Thermomicrobiales bacterium
CCCCCCAATCCTGGGGGGTGACGAGAGGGGGGCGGTCGTCTCCCCCCAGGATTGGGGGGCCGGGGGGGCCGAAAGTCATCCAACGGTCCTTCCAGCAGGACGTTTCGCCGGGGTTCACGGCGAAGTGGACGCCGTTCGCGAGGGTGGCCGGGCCGCCGTTTGACCAGACGACGAATTTCGATCGGGACGGCTTCCACGACGAGTTCAACGTGCCGCCGAAGTCGCAAGGCCGGTTGATCTTGCTGGCCGACGTCGAGTGGACGGCCGGCGGCGGGCAGGGACCGAATCCGCAACCGAAACCGGACGATCCGAGCGCCATCTGCAAGTTCCTGATCACGATCACGAAACCGGTCCCGTTGCTCAACCAGGCCATCACGTTCGGTTGCAAAAACGGCGACCCGGCGGCGGTGATCGACAGTCTGAACGACGCGCAACTCTGCGCGCTGGCGGCGCTGCTCGGCCTGGGAGTCGGCGGCGTCATCTGCGCGGCGTTGATCGCCGCCGGAGCGGCGGAGACGATCCGCAACGCGATCAAGGACCTGCTCGGCATCCCGCGGACCAAGCCGAATCCGCAACCGAATCCCGGTCCGAATCCCGGTCCCAATCCCACCCCGGTAGGGGCTTCCACCGGCAAGGGGCGGGCGACGATCGAGACGCGATTCTTCGTCGGTATCGACGGCAAGATCCAGACGGTCGGGTTGCCGCCGCGGATCGAGGCGAACGGAACCGGCGCCGAGCTGGCAAGCCCCGTCGATTTCATCCGCACCGATATCCCCGGCGGCGTCAACATCGCCTTCCAGCCGATGATCAAGGGGACGACGCCGGGCGAGACCCACGTCTTCCAGCACCAGTGGGACATCGACCTCAAGCAACCGGCGCCGCCGGCACCGCTGCCGTTCAGCTTCGGTCTCCGCATGTTCCCCTTCAAGACGGGCAAGGAGTTCTTCGAGGACGAGCAAACGCAGCAGACCCGTCTCTTCAAGTGGTTCCAGACGATGGACCCGCGGGTGCGCTCGCGCATCATCGCTGGACAGCTTCAGGTCGTGGTCCAGGGCTTTGCCAGCCACCTCGGCGACCCGGCCTTCAACCTGACCCTGTCCGAGAAGCGAGCCAAGCGGATCGAGCAGATGATCCACGACTTCGGCGGCCAGTTCGCCAACGTCAACACGTTCGCCTTCGGCGAAGTCCTCGCCGGCGGCGGACCGAAGGACAACAGTCCGGAGTTCCGCAGCGGGACCAGCCGCACCTGCGGTCAACTGGAAGGCGCGGACGCCGCGGCCGGACCGATGAAGGAGCCGGACGAGAACGACCCGTCGATCTGTCCCAGCACCTCCGCTCCGGCGCCCGCCGTCGACGGTGGCGCGACCCCGGACACGGGGACGATCGAGTTGGGATAGGAGCGAGAACGGGCATACGCGATCGCCCAGGGTTGTGAAACCCTGGGCTGAGGCAACAATGCCCCTCCGGGGCCAGCACCAATGTGTTCCTAGCCGCGGAGGGGCTTCGTCGCTAGAGCCCGGCGCTTCAATGCCGGCTCCCGGCGCGATGCAAGGAAGTCCTCGACCAGATGCGCCACACCGTCAACAAGCGGGCGACGTTTTGGGCTTGGTGCCTCCTCGTCGTGCTCGTTCTCGCCCCCTGGTCCTACCCATTTCCCGCATCGGCGGCAGGCTCCGTCAGCGTCGTCGCCTGGGTCTGCCCGCCGGGGACCGATCCGGCGACCGACGCGGCGGCGTTGCCGACGACCTGCGCCCAACCGGCCGACGGGGTGACGTTCGCGCTGACGGCAGGCGGATTGACCCGGCGCCGCGTCGCCGGTGGCGGGCAGGCTGCCTCCTGGCCGGCGGTGGCCGGACCGTACACGCTGGCGATCGACACGCCGCCGGGGGAACCTGCCGTCGCGATCTGCGACCAGAACGGGACGACGACCCGCTACGACGCGCCCGAGGGTGTCGTCAATGGCCAACTGACGGCCGACGGCGACCTCTCGTGCCAGTGGTACCGGTTGACGCCCGCGTCGACGGCGCCCACGCCGGCCCCGACCGCGACAACCGGTGCGACCCCGGCGTCGACCGGCGATTTCGCGGGTCCCGTCGACATCGGCGGTCGTTCGCTGTTCCTCACCTGTTCGGGGACGGGAACGCCAACGGTGCTGTTGGAAGCGGGCGGACCGGGAGGAGCGTCGGATCGGTGGGCGCCGGTCGTGGCCCAACTGACGGCGACGACGCGGGTCTGCACCTACGACCGCGCCGGTTTGGGCAAGAGCGACCCGCCGCCGGATGGGATCCGGACGATCCAGGACAGCGTCAACGACCTGCGCGCCTTGCTCAACGTCTTCCCACTCGGCTGCCCGTGCATTTTCGCCGGGGAATCGTGGGGCGGCTCGATCGTTCGCGTCTTCGCCGGTCAATTCCCGAGCGACGTTGCCGGCCTGGTCTTCGTCGACGCGATGCCGCCGGGGTTCGTCGACCAGTTCAGCGGGCTCGTCCCCTCGGACGAACCGGGATTCGCCGCGCTGATGGGGACGGACAACCCGGAACACATGGACCAATTGGCCAGTTTCCGCCAGGCCGAGACCGCCCCGGCGCCACCGCCGGTGCCGATCGTCGTCGTCACCCACGGGTTGTTCCTCGGGTTCCCGCTCAATTTCCCGGTCGAGCAACTCGAAACCATCTGGCGGTCCGGTCAGGAGGCGTATGCGCGGGCGAACCACGCGGTCCTCGTCGTCGCGCAGACCAGCGGCAACAGCGTGGTGCACGACCAGCCGGACGTGGTGGCGTCGGCGGTGCAAGTCGTAGTCGGCGCGGCGCGCGATCCGGGCGCGGTGCAGTCCTCGCTGGTCGTGCATCGGTTCGACGCGACGAACCGGCCGTTGCCTGGGTCCTGTTTCCAGATCTATGCCGACGCGGGCAGCGGCGCACGGGGCGAGTTCCGCGGCGGCGCCTGCGACACGGACGTGGACAACACCGCGGACGGAGTCATCCGGTTCACGCCCCTGCCGCCGGGGAATTACGTGCTACAAGAGGTGAAGTCGCCGGATGGTGTGCCCGCTTCCCCCGACCTCCCGGTCGTGCTGGCCGGATTGGCGACGGACGTGGACGTGAAGAGCCCGGGGCCGGCAACGCCGACGACGGCCGTGACGCCCACGGTGACGCCGACCGTCACGCCCACTCGCTGAGACGCGCGTTGTCCCCGAGCGGTGGTCGTTCGGGGACGATGCGTTTGTTCCGCCAACCGTCGCTCAACTGCTCGGCGCTGCGGTCGGCGGGGCGGCGACGACGGCGAACGGCCCGACGTCGATCGCCGTGGCGTGGCGTTTGCCGTCGCTGCCCTGCACCTGGGCGAGGATGCGGACTGTGCGTGGTCCGCTTGCGGCGCAGCAGTCGGCGACGATCCCATCGTTGGTGAATTCGCCGTCTCCGGCCGTCGAGTCACCGTGGCTGCCGTCGTCGATGAGGACGTACTCGCCCATATTCGGATCCCTCAAGCCGTCGCGGAGGACCCTCCCGCCGACCCCGGCGAGCGTCCCTTCGGACGCGACCCGAATGCGGACCGTCGCCGTCGAGCCGCCTTGCGCATGCACGCTCGGTGGGTCAATCGATGCCTCGGTGAGGAGCGGCGCCGGTCCGAGGTCGGTGGGATCGCGATCGACGGTGGCGAGTTGGAGCACGCCGGCCGCGTCCCCGGCGGAGTAGAGGAAGCGGGAGGCTTGGGCGTCCATCGTGGCGTGGTACAGACCGTCGCCGACGAGCGGTACCGCGCCGGCGATCAGCGTAGAGCCGGGGACGCCGAGGGCGAGGAGATCGCCGGTCTCGGTGTCGGCAAGGACACCGCTGGAGCCGAGCAGCGCCAGCCCACCGCCACCGCTCAGTTGCATGCGATCGCCGCCGTCGGGGATACCGGACTGAGCGACCGGGAAGTTGGCGGTGCTGTCGAAGAGCGTGCGCGGCGAACCGCCGGTGAAGGGGACGACGCCGACCCGTTGCACGTTGCTCTCGTCGGCGACGCTGTAGGCCACGGTTGAGCCATCGCCGCTGATGGCGCCGTTGAGGAGGAAGGAGACGCGACCGAGGTAGTCGCGCAATCCCGAACCGTCGAGGTCGACGCCGAAGAGCCCGTTGCCCTCGCCGGCGCTCTTGGGGTCGTTGTAGGCACCAAAGATGAGGTGCGAACCGTCGGTCGAGGCGTCGATCGTTTTGGAATTGGACCCGAAGAAGTCGGTGGGCGGGAGCCCGAGCGCCTCCATGTCGGACGGCCCGACGATCTGGCGGAGACCGGACCCGTCGGCGTTGACGACGTAGAGACCGCGCTCGACCGGTTGGCTGGGGGAGCTCCCGCGAATCGCGGTGTCGCGGTAGACGCGGAAAAAGACCCTGGTGCCGTCGCCACTGATGCGGGCGGCGTTGATCTCGTTGCTGTCCAGGGCGATCAACTCGCGTCCGTCGCCGCTCGCGCCGTCGGCAATGCGCAACTGGACCGAATCCGTGGAGATGACGGTGCCGCCGTCGGCGCTGATGTCGATCATCGAACCGCAATAGCAGTACGTGGTGTACGAGTCGACTTCGTGCTGACCGCTGCCGTCGGCATTCATGACGAAGATCCGGTTGGGATTGGCCGGGTCCTCGGTGCCGGGGGCGACGCCAAAGGCGATGTGCTCGCCGTCGTCGCTGAGGATGGGCGCTTCCTCGCCGCCGCCGGTGGGACTGATGCTAAAGGCGGTGATCTCGTGGTAGACGAGCGTCGCGGCCAGCGCCTTGTCGGGTGTCGGCGATGCCCGCCGTGAACCGGCGCGGGCAGCCCCCGGCATCGCCAGAAGGAGCGTGATGACGACCAGCGCGAACATCCCAGGGCGAAGCCGCCCACCGATCCTGCGCATCGGTGCCTCCATTCGAGTGTTGCTCGGTGCGCCGGGACTCGTCCGTCCCGAGCGGGGCGGGGCCCACTTTGCACGATGTGGTCGCGGAGCGCATCCGCAATGATGACCTATTCGGTTCGTCGGGTGCCAAGGAACCGGGGCAACATGAACCGGGGCCAGGATTGCATCGCGGAGTATTCGTGGGACCGCTTGCCCGAGCAATTCGACACGAGTCGGGACGAGGGGGAGATCGCTGCCGGCGCGGCGGACAACATCCTCATCGCCTGGCCGGTCATCCTGCGCTCAAGCCGCTGCCTCCGATGGGGAAGTGCCGACCACCGGGCTATGCCCGGTATGTGACGGTCGTGTCGAGAGACCCTGGTGCGACGACCACCCTCAACACTGTCCAGCGGCGGCCGTTGGGCGGTCCTTGTGACGTGACCCCCGAAAACTGGTCCACCCATAATGAGAGTCGTCGACGGGGAAGCACCCCAGGCAACCTGCCCCCGATCTTCGGTCCACTAATTTTGAGAGCCGGTCACAGACCAGCGCGCTCGATCGGCAGGCGGTCGGCGACCAGTGCGTTAGCCAGCAGCGTCCCCAGAGCCGTCGATCGAAACAAGGCGTGCGTGGCGGCGTGGGCTCGACCTCGACGTACGTCTAGCGGACGAAGACCGGGAGTC
>DATBFX010000153.1:0-3884 GCA_036558305.1 Thermomicrobiales bacterium
CCCCCCAATCCTGGGGGGTGAACGCGCCCCCCTCCGTCTCCCCCCAGGATTGGGGGGAAGGGGGGGCCGAAATCACGACACCGCCGTCGCCTCCGCCTCCTTCACCACCGGAATTGAAGCGACGGGCGCGCCGGGGCGGTAGAGGTAGCACGCCGCGTGCTGCGAACCGGCGGGATAGGACTGGGGGCGGGATTGCCAGCAGATGTCCATGACGTGGGGGCAGCGTTCGGCGAAGAGGCAGCGGTCGCGGCTGAGGAGGCGGCCGGGAGGGGCCTCGTGGCGGGCGAGACCGAGGCGGTCCCAGGTTTCGTCGGGATCTGGGGAGGGGATCGATTGGAGGAGGAGTTGGGTGTAGGGGTGGGCCGGGTTGGCCATCACGGCGTCGACGGGGCCCTCCTCGACGACGCGGCCGCGGGCCATGACCATAATGTCGCCGCCGAGGTAGTAGGCGGCGGAGAGGTCGTGGGTGATGAAGATGGTCGACATGCCGTGGCGCTCTTTGAAGTCGAGGAAGATGTTCATCAGGGTGGCGCGGACGGCGACGTCGAGCATCGAGATCGGTTCGTCGGCGATGATCACCTTCGGCCGGAGGAGGTAGGCGCGGGCCAGCATGACGCGCTGGCGCTCGCCGCCGGAGAGTTGGTGGGGGTAGCGGCCGAGGACGTCGGGCGGGCGGAGGTTGACGGCGCGGAGCGCCTCCTCGATCAGGTCCTGTTTCTCCTTGGCCGATGAGGCGAGTTTGAATTTCTTGATGGTCATGTCGAAGACGCGGTTGATGCGGTAGTAGGGGTTGAAGATGCCGTAGGGATCCTGGAACACGGCCTGGACCTCGGTGCGGTAGGTCCGGAGTTCGTCCTTGCTCAACTCGTAGATGTTCTTGCCGCGGTAGCGGGCTTGACCGCGGGTGGGACGGGAGAGTCCGAGGAGGGTGCGGGCGACGGTGGTTTTGCCGCTGCCGCTCTCGCCGACGATGTTGAGGATGCGCGGCGGGTGCTCGTCGAGGGTCAGCCAGACGTGGTCGGCGGCGACGGTGCCGTTGCCGTCGGGACCGATGGAACCGAAGATCGTCGTCAGGTCGTCGAGTTCGAGGATCGGTTCGGTCATGGCTGGTCTCCGGGGGTCGATTCCGGATGGAGGTGGCAGGCCGCGGAACGGCCCTCGGTGACGGTCACCTCGACGTTGCCGACCAGACGGGGGCCGGGCTGGATGGTCGCGCGGATCGGTTCGACCCGGCGGCAGATGTCCATGACGTGGGGGCAGCGGGTGTGGAAGCGGCAGCCCTCGGGCCAGTTGAGCGGGCTGGGGGTGGTACCGGCGATGCCACTGAGGCGGACCCTCTCCCCGCCGATCGCCGGGATCGAGGCCATCAGACCCTGGGTGTAGGGGTGGAGCGGGGTCTTGACGGTCGGGCGGATCGGACCGACCTCGACGATCTGGCCGGCGTACATGACGCCGATGCGGTCGACGAGTTGGGCATGGACCGGCAGGTCGTGGCTGACGACGAGGATGGCGATGCCGAACTCCTGCCGGAGAAAGGCGAGGGTTTCGAGGATGACGCGCTGGACGTTGACATCGAGGGCGGTCGTCGGTTCGTCGGCGATGACCAGTTCGGGGTCCATCGAGATCGCGGCGGCGATGATGGCGCGCTGTTTCATGCCGCCGCTCAGTTCGTGCGGGTAGTGGTGGGCGACGCGCGGTTCGAGACCGACGCGCTCGAGCAGGGTCGGGATCTTTCGTCTCGCCTCGGCCTGGGAGATACCGTGGGCGGTCATGCCGTCGGCGATCTGCGCGCCGACGCGCATGACGGGGTTGAGGGAGTTCATCGATCCCTGCGGGATGTAGGAGATCTGCTCCCAGCGGAAGCGGCGCATTTCCGCCTTCGAGAGGCGCATCAGATCGACCGATTCGCCTTCGGTCGGGAAGAAGCGGGCGCTGCCGGTGGCGATCCGGTTGGGGAAGCGGATGATCTGGAGGATCGCCTCGACGAGCGTCGTCTTGCCGGAACCGGACTCGCCGGCGATGCCGAAGATCTCGTTGCGGTAGAGGGTCAGGTTCGTGCCGTCGACGACGCGGGCGATCCCGCGCGGCGTGTCGAAGTGGATGTGGAGGTCCTCGATCTCCAGCAGGACGTCGCCGCTCGGTTTCGTGATGCGCCGTTCGAGAACCGGCGCCGTTTTGGTAGTCGCGGTCATGGTCGTTCGGCCACCGACTGTAGGGGCGGACCGGTGTGTCCGCCCTCCAGAATTGCGCGTACGTACGAGGGCGGACACACCGGTCCGCCCCTACAATTCATCGGCCGGCTCCACGGAGGCGCGGATTGTAGAACTCTTCCATCCCGATCTGGATCAGCGCGACGCCGAGGAAGAGGAGAACGAGGAGGGTGATCGGGGCGAAGAGGATGGCGTACTTGTGCAGGCTGAGCACACCCCAGGACTGGGCGAAGTAGATGATCGCACCGAGGTCGATCGTGTCGCTCGGGCCGAGACCGAGGATCGTCAACCCGACCAGCGCGAACGCGGCGCCGACCGAGGAGATCGCGAAACCGATCCCGATATAGGGGAGCATGTTCGGCAGGATGTCCTGGACGATGATCTCCCGGTCGCTCAGGTTCGTGATCTTGGAGAGCTCGACATAAGGACGCTCCCTGAGACTGAGCACCTGCGAGCGGATGACGCGGGCCGAGAACGGCCAGCTAAACGCCGCCAGGATCAGCGCCAGGGTGGGAATGGTCAGGTGGCGGACGTAGCGGGCGAGGATGAAGAGGAGGGGAAGGGTGGGGATGACGAGCATCATGTCGGTGAAGGTCCGGAGCACCGCATCGACGACGCCGCCCTTGTAGCCGGCGACGAAACCGACGACGACGCCGATCAGCGTCGAAATGGCGCCGCCGATGGCGGCGGTGCCGAGCGAATTCGGCAAGCCGACGAAGACGAGACCGAGGACGTCGCGGCCATAGCGATCCGTGCCGAGGAGGTGGTCCCGGCTCGGATTCTCGAAGATGCCAAACGAGCCGTTGGCCAACGGGTCGACGTCGCCGATCGCGAGTTTGGTCAGCGGCCCGTGGAGCAGCGCCGCCGCGACCAGCAGGAACGTGATGATCAACCCGATCCGAAATTTGGGGCTGGCGCGCCAGATTTGCATGAAGGCCATGGCGGGTCTCCTGTTGGGGCGGAAGGCGGAGGGCGGAAGGCGGGGAGAACGAGTCGTTCCGCCCTCCGCCCTCCGCCTTCCGCCTATCGGGCGAGTTTGACGCGCGGGTCGAAGAACGGGAGACAGAGGTCGATGATGAGGTTGAGGGTGAGGACGAAGAAGATGAGGAGGACGACGATGCCCTGGGCGGTGTTGACGTCTTTGACGGTGATGGCGTCGATCAGGAGGTTGCCGACACCCGGGTAGCGGAAGAGGCGTTCGACGAGGACGTTGCCGTTGATGACGGCGCCGATCGCGATGCCGAGGGCCGAGATTTGCGGCAGCCAGGCGTTGCGCATCACGTACCGGTTGATGATGCGCCAGGACGACAGCCCCTTTGCCTCGGCATAGGTCAGGTAGTCCTCGCCGAGCATGTTGATCACCAGCGCCCGCGTCGTGATCAGCCAGAAGGAGGCGCCGACGATCATCGTCGCCAGAACGGGCAGCGTGCCGTACTTGACGACGCTCAACATGAACGGCAGGTTGAAACCTTTGTCGAGTTTGGCGTTGTAGGCGCCATTCGGGGGAAAGATCGGGTGCCGGTAGGCAAAGAAGATGATGAAGAAGAGCGCGATGAAGTACGCCGGGATGTGCGAGAGCAGCAAAGAGATGTTGGTGATGCCGCCGCTGATCCGCGATTTCCGTGCCCAACCGGCGAACGTACCGCCGACAACGCCGATGATCCACCCGAGGAG
>DATBFX010000154.1:0-6519 GCA_036558305.1 Thermomicrobiales bacterium
CGGAAATGGCACAAGATGCGGTCGAGGAGGTCAGGGCTCTCCTGGCTCAGGCGCCTCTCGCCCAGTCGACTTGAGGGCTCAGAAAGGCTGCTGGTGAGGACGACGCGTGGTCCCCGTTCGTGCACTCGGGCGCCGAACCCACGACCTGACGCCCGAAACCTCTAACTACCCCACCCGCACATGGATCGCGTTATCCCACGGATCGCGCACCACCGTCATATCGTCCGCCGCCTCGGTCGGATACCCCGCGGCGTTCAACCGCCCCACCACCGCCGCCAGAGCCCCTTCGTTCGGCAGCACGATCGTGTAGTACCGCAGCGCCGCCACGTCCGGGTCCGCCGGCGACCCGCCGCGACTGTGCCAGGTGTTCATCCCGAGGTGGTGATGGTACCCGCCCGCCGAGACGAACAGCGCGGTCGGCATCTCGGCGACCACGTCGAACCCGACCACGTCGTGGTAGAAGGCGCGGGCGCGGGCGATGTCCCCCACCTGCAGGTGGACGTGCCCCATCGTCGTCCCCGCCGGCGCCCCCGTCCACGAGACACCCGATTGCTCCGCCTCGGCCAGCAACCCCGCCACGTCGACCGGCAAACTCGCCATCCGCACCTGCCCGTCGTCCCATCGCCATTCCGCGCGGGGCCGGTCCCGGTAGATCTCGATCCCGTGCCCATCCGGATCGCGCAGGTAGAGCGCCTCGCTCACCAGGTGGTCGCCCTGACCGAACTCCGGCATCCCGAGCTCGTACCAGTGGCGCACCCAGCGCCCGAGATCGGCCCGCGTCGGCAATAAGATGGCGAAGTGGTACAGCCCCGTCGAGTACTCCGTCCACGGTCGTCCACCGGGCAACTCGACCAGATCGAGGAGCGGGTTACCGGGCACGCCGAGCGTCGCCTCCCCCTCGCCCTTCGCCAGCAGGGCCAGCCCGATCGCCTCGGTGTAGTACCGAAGCGACCGGTCGAGGTTCGTGACAGTCAGCGAGACGGGTCCGTTGACGTGGGTGGCGGGATCGATCGCCGTCGTACCGGTCGCCGGTGCGGTCTGCATGGTGGTCATCTCGATACTCCAATGGTGGTGGCGGACGCGCCGGCCCCTTCGCCGGGCATGCGGCAGCGTACCCGATCCCGCCTAACTATTCAAGAGTAAGTTGGTATCAATTCGTAAGTTTTGTCATCCGCTCCTCGCACGTTTGGACCATGCCCTTCGCCAAAACGTGCTATGAATCCGCCAACGCTCCACTCGGCGAGACCGACGTCAAAACCGCGCGCCGCGATCGATGGGAGGTGCGAGCTGATGTGGAATCCCGAAGCCGAAACGCTCCCCCGCAAGATGCTGGAGAAACTGCAACTCGACCGCTTGCGGGCGACGGTGGCGCGCGTGCTGGCGGCGGGTACCCCGCTCAGCGATCGCCTGCGGCAAGCGGGTATCGAGTCCGCGGAAGACATCGGCTGGCTCCCCGACCTGAGCCGGCTTCCCTTTACCCACAAAACCGACTTCCGCGAGCACTACCCGTTCGGCCTCTTCGCCGTCCCCCCGGATCAACTGGTCCGCGTCCATGCCTCCAGCGGCACCCGCGGCAAACCGACGATCGTCGGCTATACGCGCCACGACCTCGATGTCTGGGGCGAGGTGATGGCCCGCTGCCTGGTGATGGCCGGTGTCCGCCCCGGCATGGTCGCCCACAACGCCTACGGCTACGGTCTCTTCACCGGTGGCCTCGGTTTCCACCTGGGCGCCGAACTCGTCGGCTGCACCGTCGTCCCGATCGCCGTCGGCATGACCCAGCGTCAGGTGATGCTCCTGCAGGACCTCGGCGCTCAGGTCCTCTTCGCCACCCCCTCCTACGCGTTGAGCATCGCCGAGGAGATCGAGCGAGCGGGGCTCGACCCCCGCACGTTCAAACTGGAGGTGGCCGTCCTCGGCGCCGAACCGTGGACCGAGGAGATGCGCGGCGAGATCGAACGCCGGCTCAACCTGCGGGCGATGAACATGTACGGGCTCTCCGAGATCGTCGGACCGGGCGTCGCCGCCGAGTGCGCCGAGGGCTGGGGCGGTTCCCACATCCAGGAAGACCACTTCCTCCCAGAGGTGGTCGATCCCGAAACCGGCGAACCGCTTCCTCCCGGCCAGGAGGGCGAGCTCGTCTTCACGACCCTGACCAAGGAAGCCCTTCCCTTGATCCGCTACCGCACCGGCGACATCTCCGCCCTCGAAGTCGGCCCCTGCCTGTGCGGTCGCACCTCGGTCAAGATGCGCCGGGTTCGCGGTCGCTACGACGATATGATGATCGTCCGCGGCGTCAACCTCTACCCGTCGGAGGTCGAGCGGATCCTCCTCGGCACCGGCGAGGTCGCCCCCTACTACCAGATCGTCCTCGACCGCCCGCGCACGATGGACGAGATGACCGTGCTCTGCGAACCACTACGCGACGACGTCGATCGCGCCGGCTTACAAACCCGTCTGGCCCGCACCCTGTGGGATGAGACCGGTCTGAAGATGACGGTTCAGGTCTTGCCCCGCGACAGCGTCCCCCGTGGCGAGGGCAAGGCCATCCGCGTCGTCGATCACCGCCCGCGGTGAGGCGTCAGGCGTCAGGCGATAGGCGATAGGAGTGGGCCGATGGTTGCCGAGGCGGTAACACCGGACCAACTGGAGTCCGTCGGATTGCCCGCCGGCGAACTGACGGCGTGGCGCGCGGCCGAGCCGGTCTTCGCCGCGCCGGGAAGCGACGACCGCGAACGGCTCGACCGCGACGCGCAGACGGCGGCGGAGTATTTCCGCCGCGGCGACGAGCTGGTCCGTCGCTTGCCGCCGAAGCGGGATCGCGACGAGCGCCAACAGGCGGCCGCGGAAGCATTGCTGGAGGCATCGCGGGCGGTCCGCACGCGCTTCCTTCGCGTCCATGCCGATCCGATCTACGCGGAGCTGACGGACGATTACGGTCGGTTCGTTCGCCTCGACGACCTCATCTACGCCGCCGCCGAGCGATTCCCCGGACTGGTCCCCACCCGCCCGCAGATCGCGGCGGAGCGCCGGTCGCCGCAAAAGGAAAAAGACGGTCTGGAGATCGACCAGGGGATCTTCGTCGCCCAGATCCTCTCCCGCCGCAAAGCCGGTCTGCACCTGGTCCAGGCGATGCTGCGCCCGACCGCCCAGGCCGAGGAGTTGCTCCCGCGTTTCCGGGCAGGGGGAACCCTCGACCTCGGCCCCGTCCTCCTGGAGCGCGCCGGCAACGCCGGCGTCGTCACCCTGCGCAACACCCGCTACCTGAACGCCGAGGACGACTCCACCGTGCCGCCGACGGAGACCGCCGTCGACCTCGTCCTCCTCGACCCGGACATCGAGATTGGCGTCCTCCGCGGCGGCGTGGTCGACCACCCGAAGCATGCGGGGCGCCGCGTCTTCAGCGCCGGTATCAACCTGACCCATCTCTACGACGGCCGGATCTCCTTCGTCGACTTCTACCTGATCCGCGACCTCGGTTTCGTCAACAAGTTCTACCGCGGTCTCGCCGGTCCCGATTTCTGGCCGGACGAACCGGAGGTCACTACCGAGAAACCGTGGGTCGCCGCCGTGGAAAGCTTCGCCATCGGCGGCGGCTGCCAACTCCTCCTGACCATGGACCGCGTCCTCGCCGAGCGCGGCGCCTACTTCAACCTGCCCGCCCGCAAAGAGGGCATCATCCCCGGCGCCGCCAATCTGCGCTTCACCCGCTTCGTCGGCGACCGCCTCGCCCGGCAAGGCATCATGTACGAGCGCGCCTTCCCCGCCGATTCCCCGGAAGGCTCCTTCCTCTGCGACGAGGTGGTCGAACCCGGCCAGATGGGCGCGGCAATCGCGCGAACGGTCGCCGGTCTGACGAGTTCGGGCGTCGTCAGCGCCGCGGCCAACCGCAAGGCGCTCCGGGTCGACCAGGAACCGCTCGACGCATTCCGCCGCTACATGGCCACCTACGCCCTCGATCAGGCCCGCTGCCACCTCAGCCCGGCCCTGATCCGCAACCTCGAACAGCACTGGGACGCGAAACATCGCCCGCGGTAGCACGCTCCCTATCGGTCATCGCAGACGCCCCATCCGGCCTATTGAACTTCGTCCTGCCGCTCGGTATGAGACACGTGCGAACGCCGGGCTTTGCCTGGTGAATCATCCGTCACGTGCCATAAACCGATAAGGAGGCCCTCGTGTTGGACCCTGTCGCCACCGGTGACCTGCCGCGTCTGTCGCTCCACGGAGAGAGTGACGAATCGGTCCGCTGGACCGGCGCCTTCGTCGCCTACGGCGGCAACGGCGCGATCCAATCGACCACGATCGTTTTCGAGATCGAACCGGGCGGCCGCCTCGGTTGGCACACCGACCAGACCGAGGAGACCCAATACATCATCGCCGGTACCGGCGAACTCCGCCGCGACGACGGCACCTTCCCGGTCGGTCCCGGCAGCGTCTTCGTTCTCCCCACCAACGTCGGGCACGACCTCGTCAACACCGGCACCGAAACCCTCCGCGCGGTCGGTTTCTTCGCCGCCGCCATGTTCACCCAGTACTTCGACGACGTCATGCAACCCGTCAACACCCACGTCCTCGGCACCCCGAACCGCGAGGGGGAATGGAAGTCCTGAGTCCCTGCACCGTTGCGTCCGAGCAGTGCGCTAAGCTCTCTCCCTTCGACGAGTCGCGGGGGAGAGCACCGATGGCTACCCAAATCCGTGTCGCGACGATTGCAGACCACGTGGCGCTCGCAGACCTCTGGGGCGAGGCGGACGCGTTCCACCACGCGGCGTTGCCGCGCATCTACGCGCCGCCTCCCGATCCAGCCCGATCTTCCGAAGTCATCGCTGCCATCCTCGACGATCCCGACCAGGGACTACTCGTCGCCTGCGACGAAGAGAGACCCGTCGGACTCGTCCACGTGACACTGCGCGAACGGCGTCCGCCGATGCTGCCGAAGCGGTTTGCCGTCGTCGAGGCGATTGTCGTGGCCGCAGCACACCGCGGCACCGGCATCGGACGGAGTCTGATGGAGGCGGCGCATCGTTGGGCCGGCGCCCGAGGCGCGGTCGAGATTTGGCTCGACGTCGGGGAGTTCAACGCGGGGGCGATCGGCTTCTACGAAGCGCTGGGGTACGAGACAGTGAGCCACCGCATGCGCCGTGAGTTCGACGCCTTCTCGGTCGATGGACGGTCGCAACAGACTTCTCAGACGGATTAATCGTTGATCAATCTCATCGGGCGCGTCTTCGGTCGCCACTCGACGACGTCGAAGCGTTCGAAGAAGTCGAGACCAAGGAATCCGTCGACCTGAAGGCGGCCTGGTGCCAGGCTGGTCACCACATCGAGATCGGGGATTGGCTGACCGGCGATGCGAAGATCGGTGAGTGTCAGATGCCGCCCTCGCCTGGCGACATCAGCAACCTTGTCGACGAGGTGCTGCGCCGCTTGACGTGATACGCACGATTGCGGAGCGGATGGGTAGGTCAGCATGTCCAATCCAAAGTCAAGCCCGACGTTCAGTCGAATTACCACCAACTTCGGATCATCTTCCGGATTGACGAAGCGCGGTCGGAGGCGAAACGCGATCTCAGGCGCTGGCTGAGGCCCGTTCGGCAAGGAACGCTTCCCGATGTCGGTAGAACCGGGCGCGTGCCTCTGCGTCCGACTCGTCCGGATGGACCACGGCACGGGCAAAGAACGGGTAGTAGGGATGGTGCGGCGCCTCTGGACCGAGATCGGAGTGCGGCGGCAAATCGCTCAATACCCGTGAGATCTCCGCCCTATCCCGCGAATGGGCGTGGACCAGCCCGCGCACCGGCTCCCATGCTTCGTCGACCTCGAGAATCTGGAACAGGACCCACTCGCCGTAGAATCGGGCGATCGCTTCATCGAAGGTACACTCGAACGGCGGGACGACGGCGGCGTCCTCCGCTTCGTCTTCGTTGTTGCTCACCGATGTTCCTCGATCTGATGCATCACCTCCTCTGGCCATCGGTGCGATCGAGTAGATCCCCTGTCCGGATGCGGAGACCGGACGAGTCTCGCGAGGACGAGATATGGAGCGGCGCACGCGGTCGGCGACGTAGCGGTGCCGCCCGAGTCGCAATCGGCTACCCTGCGGAGCGTCGGCGCCACGGGAGGAACCGGGCGAGACCGGACGGCGCCGGAGATGACGATGCGGCCGGGGAGGGGGATGCGGTCGCCTCCGGCGGCGCGACCTGACCGATCACGAGCGACCGCCCCGGTGCCACGCCCGCCAGATTCCAGTACCGGCCCTGCCCGACGTAATCGACGACGAGCGACAGCCAGTGTCGCGCGTCGGTTGCCGCCGGGGCAAATCCGTCGAGCGCCACCTTCGGCTGTCGCTCCAGTCCCCGCGGGAAGAGCGAAACGCCGTGCTGGTCGATCCCGGAGTCGCGGATGGCGTCGAGCCAGTCGACGCCTTGCAGATCGCGTGCCGGCACCTGCCAGGTGAGCACACCGCCATCGGCGGGATAGACCGCGTAGGTCGGCCGCGTGCCGGCCTGCTCCCAC
>DATBFX010000155.1:0-4882 GCA_036558305.1 Thermomicrobiales bacterium
CCCTCGACCTGATCGTTCCCGTCTGGACGATGGGGACGATCACGAAGGAGCAAGAGAAAGGGCTTCTCGACGCCGTGGCTGGGGGCGTCAACATCGCCGGTTGGCACGGCGGGATGGCCGACAGCTTCCGCGATAACCCGGACTACCAGTTCATGGTCGGTGGTCAATGGGTGGCCCATCCCGGCAACGTGATCGATTACACCGTCGCCATCGTCCGCCCGGACGACCCCATCACCGCCGGTCTCAACGACTTCGCGATGCATTCGGAGCAATACTATCTTCACGTCGATCCCTCGAACGAGGTCCTCGCCACCACCACCTTCGGCGGCGACTACGCGCCCTGGATCGCCGGCACCGTCATGCCCGTCGTCTGGAAACGCCGCTGGGGCGAAGCCCGCGTCTTCTACTGCTCCCTCGGTCACAAAGCCCACGACTTCGACGTGCCGGAAGCCCGGACGATCGTCGAACGCGGCCTACTCTGGTCCGCCGGCGTGCTGTGAGAAACGGACGCCCGGCGGGGATCGCGATCGGCCGCTCCCTCGACGTCCCGGCCGGCATCGCCTACGACGAACTGCGGGAGGTCATCGCGGCGATCGATCGGGTGCATGGGGACGGGGAGTTACCGCCTGTCCCAGTACGGCTCGCCCCGGGGCTCCCGGAATTGGGGCAATTCCGATTCGACTTGGCCACGGGGGAGCCGATCGGTCTCGTCGTGCGTGCCCACCAGGCCTATCGTCAATTGACTCTCCTCCATGAGATCGGACACCTCATCGATTGGTTCATTTTCGGGGCAAAGACCACTTTCGGCTCGGCACGACACCCCATGCTGGAATCTTGGCTGGCGGTGGTCGTAGAGAGCGGGGCTTATCGGCAACTTGATGCGCTCGCCAAACGCGGAAGAGGGGTCATCGACGGCACCCGGATCGCCGTGCTGACCGGGCGAGAAGTGGTCGCCGCCGGAAACGCCCTCTTGCCCGATGAGTGCTGGGCTCGTTCCTACGCGCCGTACGTGACGATCCACTCCACTATTCCGGGCCTTGCCCGTGCCTTGTCCGACCTCCGCACGCCGAAGGCAGGTAGGGTGTACTATCCGCTCCAGTGGCAGGACGACGATTTCGCACCGATTGCGTCGGCTATTGACGACTTGTTCGGCGCTTTGGGGTGGCGTACATGATAAGCCGGGAAGAACGCGAGGCGATGATCCAAGAGTTGCTCGATCGGACGTCGCTTCCACGCGAGTACGCGGAAGAGGTCGTGGCAATCAGCCTGGGCGAAAGCGAAGGCGACGTCGTCGCCACCCGCCCCCTCACGGCCGAGGAACGCCAACGCATCGGCCTCGACATCACGGCGGAAGAGGCGCTGACACGGATGCGCGAACGGGCCCGCGCCGAGAAGCGGTCCGCCGGTGGCGGTTGATTGCAGGGGTTGAGGGTGAGCAATTCTGTCCGTGTCGGTCTCGTCGGTTGCGGGGTCATCAGCGGTATCTACCTCGAGAATGCCAGGCGCTTCCCGATCCTCGACGTCGTTGCCTGCGCCGACCTGGTGCCGGAGCGCGCCAGGGCGAAGGCGGCGGAATACGGGGTACCACGGGTGTGCTCGGTGGCGGACCTGCTCGCCGATCCGGAGATCGAGCTCGTCCTCAACCTGACGATCCCGGTTGCCCACGCCGAGATCGCGTTCGCCGCCGTCGGGGCCGGGAAGTCGGTCTACAACGAGAAACCGCTGACGATCGAATTGGAGGACGGCCGCCGCCTCGTCGACCTTGCGGCGGCGAAGGGCGTGCGCATCGGCTGTGCGCCCGATACCTTTCTCGGCGCCGGCCTGCAATCCTGCCGCAAGTTGATCGACGAGGGCGCAATCGGCGAACCGGTCGCCGCGACGGCTTCGATGCTTTGCCACGGTCACGAAAGCTGGCATCCCGATCCGGCCTTCTATTATCAACCCGGTGGTGGCCCGCTGTTCGACATGGGCCCGTACTACCTGACCGCGCTCGTCTCGCTCCTCGGTTCCGTCCGCCGCGTTACCGGTTCCGTGCGCGCCTCGTTCGCTCAGCGCACGATCGCCAGCAAGCAGCGGGCGGGCGAGACGATCGACGTTCGGGTTCCGACCCACACCGCGGCCGTCCTCGATTTCGCCGGCGGTCCGATCGCCACCTTCGTGGCGAGCTTCGACGTCTGGGCCCGCGAGAGCCGGATCGAGATCTACGGCAGCGAAGGCACCCTGGCCGTGCCCGATCCCAACACCTTCGGCGGTCCGGTCCTGCTCCGTCGCGCCGCCAACGACGATTGGGAGGATGTTCCCCTGAGCCGCGACTACGCCGACAACAGCCGCGGTCTGGGGGTAGCCGACATGGCCGTGGCGATCCGCGAGGGGAGACCGCACCGCGCCTCCGGTGATCTGGCGCTCCACGTCCTCGAAACGATGCACGCCGTTCACGATGCCGCGGCGAACGGCCGGCACGTCGCGCTGACCAGTCACGTCGAACGTCCGGCGCCTCTTCCGCCCGTTTAGCGCTCGTGAGTTCATCTGAGGAGGGATCGTCCGTGAAAATCACCGCCGTTAACGTCGAGGTTACGGAAAGACTGGTTAAGCACCAATTCCGCTGGCGGGCCGGCCTGCCGGGGTCCGGTACCTCCCACGACCACGCCCGGTTGACGATCGAGACCGACGAAGGAGTCACGGGCGAGGCGCGGATGAACCGCGGCAGGATCATCGCCGACCTCGTCGATCGGCGCCTGCGGGAGATGCTGGTTGGGCGCGATCCGCTTCTGAAGGAAGATCTCTGGGAGCGGGTCTGGGAGATCGACCGGATCGAGGAATTGCCGATCTACGCGCTCGGGCTGGCCGACATCGCGCTCTGGGACATCACCGCCAAGGCGGCGGGGTTGCCCCTCTACACGGTGATCGGCGGTTACCGCGACCGCATCCCCTGCTACGCCAGCACCGTCACCTTCGAGACGACCGAGGAATTCCTCGACGTCGCCGATCAGTGCCTGGACTACGGCTTCCCGGCGATCAAACTCCACGCCTGGGGCGACTACCGCAAGGACGCCAAACTCTGCCAGGACCTGCGCAAGCACGTCGGCCCCGACATCGACCTGATGTACGACGGCTCCGCCGGGTTCGATCTGGTCGAGGCGATCTACGTCGGCAAGGCCTGCGAAGAGGCCGGCTACCTCTGGTACGAGGAGCCGATGCGGGAGTTCAGCATCGAGGCCTACAAACGCCTCGCCGACGTGCTCCTCGTTCCCCTCCTCTCCGGCGAAACCTCCGACGGCTGCCACTACAACATCGCCGACTTCATCGCCGCCGGCGCCGCCGACATGGTCCGCACCAGCACCCACTTCAAGGGCGGCATCACCGGCGGTTTGCGCGTCGCCCACCTGGCCGAGGCGTTCAATATGCGCGCCGAGGTCCACGGCGGCGGCCCGCCGAATCTTCACCTCGCCTGCGCCATCCCGAACACGACCTACTACGAGTCGCTGATCTATTCGAGCCCGATCGAGGTCGAAAAGGGGATCGGCCGCGACGGCTGCATCTCGCCGTCGCAGGTTCCAGGGATCGGCTGGGGGAGCGACGACGAGGAATAGGACCTCCTAATTGAAAAGATCGCTCACCGGCAGCGTGAAGCCGGGGAGGACGTCCTCGCCGTCGAGCACCTCGCCGTCGCCGAGTTCGGCGGCGAGTTCGCCATGTCGGTAGACCCTGACCGTTCGCCGCTTGGGATCGACCCACCAAACGAGCGGCACACCGGCGTGTCGGTAGCGGGCGAGTTTGGCGTTGATGCCCCCTGGCCGTTCGGATGGCGAGCGGACTTCGACGGCGAGGTCGGGTCGAACAGGAATGTAACCGTCCGCGGGAGCCCCCGCCGGCATGCTCGCCCAACTGACAAAGGCGACGTCTGGGACGACGACCGTGGGTGGATCGTGGCTGAGGATGTAGCTACCGTCTGCGGTCGTCAACATCCCAAGGTTACGTGGTTTCACGAAGTGCCAGAGCAGCACATAGATCAGTCCGGCGAGTTCGCTCACCTTGCCACCGGCCCCAGGCACCTTTTGCAGCTCCCCCTCCCACAACTCCCACGGTTGGTCGGTCGGCATCGCCATCAGGTCGTCGATGCTGTAGAGCCTGGTTGTCGTCGACATGGTCATTCCCTTTGTCGGCCGTCCATCGCCTCGCCGATCTATTCGAAGATTTCGCTCACCGGCAACGTGAAGCCGGGCAGGATGTCCTCGCCGTCGAGCACGTCGCCGTCGCCGAGTTCGGCGGCGAGTTCGCCATGTCGGTAGACCCTGACCGCTCGGCGCTTGGGATCGACCCACCAAACGAGCGGCACGCCAGCGTGTCGGTAACGTTCGAGTTTGGCGTTGATGTCGCCCGATCGATCGGTTGGCGATCGGACTTCGACAGCCAGGTCGGGTGCGACAGGGATGTATCCATCCGGACGAACCCGGCCGGGCAGACGCTCCCAGCGAACAAACGCGACGTCGGGAACCACGACCGTCGGCGGGTCATGGGCGAGGATGTAGGTGCCGTCGGCGCCGGTCGCTATTCCCAACTTGCGTGGCTTCACGTGGAGCCGAATATGGACAAGGATCTCTCCGGCGATGTCGCTCGCCTCGCCACCAGCCCCAGGCACCTTTTGCAGCTCCCCCTCCCACAACTCCCACGGTTGGTCGGTCGGCATCGCCATCAGGTCGTCGATGCTGTAGAGCCTGGTTGTCGTCGACATCGTTGCTGCCCCTGCTGAACTTCGTTGCACCGTGGTGGATTTGCTGGTCGCATCCTACCACTGCCGGCGCCTCGGTCTCCCCGTCCGTACGCGCGTGTCCGGTAGGAACCCGGCCACATCAACGATCATCACAGGCGACGCCCGCGCCCG
>DATBFX010000156.1:0-2400 GCA_036558305.1 Thermomicrobiales bacterium
CCAGCGGCGTCGCCGGGACGAACGGGGACGTGCAGGGAATCGCCACCCCTTCGTCGATCGAGCAGAAGAAGGTCACCGGCCGGCTGGCGGCGAACGCGACCCTCGGGCTCGGATTCGCGCTCAGGGGCGGCGGGCCTTCGGTGATTTCGACTTCGGGCGGCAGCGCGACCCGGCCGACGGCGTCGTAGGCGTCGACCAGTCCGGCGCCGACGGCGTCCGGCCCGAGGCTCCCGACCGGCTTCGCGCTCGCAGCGAGGGCGGTGCGAATCTGGGCGGCGCTGAGGTTCGGGTTCGAGGCGCGCATCAGCGCCGCGACCGCCGCGGCGTGGGGCGCGGCGGCGGAGGTCCCGCAGAAGCGGTTGATGCCGGGGGTCGGGGTGGGAAGGAAGAACGTCGTCAGGCCGCAATCGGTCGCCGCCAGATCGGGCTTGGTGATTTCGCGAGGTTCGGCGAGCGACGCCGCCGCAAGTTCGGATTTGGCGGTCTCGAAGTAATGGGTGATCGGTCCGCGCGAGGAGTAGGGCTCGACTTCGTTGCTGTTGTTGAACGGCACCGCCCCGACGCTGATCGCGTCGGGAGTCGCGGCGTGGCCGTAGATCGTCGGGCCGACGACATCGCCTTCGCTCGATGCCGGGTACTCGGTCTCCGACACCCCGCCGCCGTTCTCCAGCAGGGCGAATTTCACCCGCGGTTTCACCGCCGGATTCGCACCCGGGTTGCAGGGCCCGAAGCAGCGGTTGACCACCAGATGGACCTCCTTGCTTTCTTCGGATTCGTTTTCCCAGGCGAAGAACTCGACCGGCTGCTCGGTGCTTTCGAAACCCCCGGCGACGTTGTTGTCGCCGCTGCCGACGAACGTTTTTTCGCTCCCTTCGCCGACGAAGAGCGGTTTGTCTTCTTCGTCGAGGAGGAAGGCGTCGAGATCGGCTTCGACGCCGAACCGCGGTTCGGCCCACTGGGTGTCGACGTCGAGGGTTTCCCCGGGTTCGACGGTGATCCCGAAGGTCGGGTCTTCGCCCGCTTCGCTCGGATCGAAGTCGAGGCAGTCTTCGAACGGGCCCAGTGTTTCGACTTCGGGCGGGCAGGCCGTGTCGCGATAGACCGGCGTTTCCCACGAGGCGATGTCCTTGCCTTCTTCGTCGATCAGGTTGTCGTTGCCGGCGGCGCTGAAGTAGGAGACGCCTTTCTCGGTCACTTCTTCGATCGCGGCCCCGACCGGCCCGTCCTGGAAGAACGGCTCTTCGAGGTAGGCGATGTCGTCGACGAGGACTTCGGCTTCGACCCCGCCGGCCGGGGGCGGCGAGGCGAGCCTCCTGATGTTTTCCGCGAAGGCGAGTTCGGTCGGGTAGGCGGTCGCGAACGCGAGGTCGGCGGCGGGCGCGAGGTCGTGGACGATCTGCGCCATCGCCCGCCCCTCGTCGATCGTCGGTTCTTCGGGGTCGATGAAGTCCTGGAGAACTTCGACCTCGTCGGTCTCATCGCACGGGTTCCCCGCTCCGGGGAGGTCACCGCTGGCGACGTCGTCGGCGGCGGTCGTGCTGACTTCGGGATCGGTGCTGGTGTCGAATGAGTCGGAGAGGATCCCGACCGTCACCCCTTCGCCTTCGAGGTTGAACGCGTTGCGGGCCGAGTCGGCGCCGAGCTGGTGGTCCCCCTCCGACGTCACCAGGCCGTGGCAGTCGCTGGCGGCGACGATCGGGGCCAGGACCGGGTTCAGCCCTTCGACGCCGGCCAGGGCGCCGAGCTTGGCAAGGGTGCCGGGGGGCGTGAACGCGGCGACGGTCCTGTATTCGCCGCTGACGTGGACGACGTCGGCTCCCGCCGCCTCGAGCTCGGCCGCCCCGCCCGACGGATCGAACCCCCTGCCGAAGCGCACGTTGACCAGGACCTTGTTGCCATGGCGGACAAGGCTGCCGGGCCCCCGGCGCGGCAGGCTCAGGCGGGCGTCCTGCACGTGATGCGGCGCGCTGCGGACGGCGGGCTTGACGAGCTCCGAGAGCCGGGCCGACAGCTCCGGGTTCCCCGCGGGGCCGAGCGCGGCATGCGAAATGGCAGGGGTCAGCGCCGATGTGAGGAGGGCTAGAGCGAGCGAGGACCGCACCACGCGGGGGTGGCGCGCTTTCCCTGGCGACGTCACTGGGAAAAGGTATCGGTTGTCACCATCCATCCCCTGAACCCTGAATGCATCCTTGGGATGCGCAGAAAGGCCGATTTCGCCCCCGTCCATGCTACGGTCCGGCCCACCAGTCCGGGCAATACCCCGGAAAAAGCCGTGCGTAGCGCTCGCGTCGTTGCTTCACCAGCATCCTCCGCGTTCGCAGCACACGAAGTGGAGGCAATGCATGCCAACCGGAACAGTCAAGTGGTTCAGCGACGACAAGGGCTACGGGTTCATCACTC